>JAQGMS010000023.1 GCA_028292245.1 Ramlibacter sp. | reverse complement strand
CACCGCCGCCGAAGCGCCGGGCCGCGGCGACAGCACCGCGCGCACGCGCCCGCCCACCGCCGGGCTGGCCGGGCCGCCGTCGACGGTGAACACGTCGCTGCTGTTGTCGTAGGTGATCAAGCTGCCGGCCATCTCGTCGCTCAAGGTCGCGCCGCGATAGCGCCGCAGCTCGGCGCGCTTGATGAACTTGACGCGATCCGCCTTGCCGTCGTACTCGATGGTTTCGCCCTCGCCCTCGATGAACTCGTCCAGGCCCTCGCGCTTTTGCCGGTAGAAAGCCAGTTTGCCCGGCTCGGCCGTCACCACGCCGTACTGGAAGCCGTCGGGGTCCTGCCGCACGTCGACCCGGGCGCCGCGGATCACGATCGTGCCCTTGGTCAGTACCACCCGGCCGGTGAAGACGCTGACCTGCTTCAAGTCGTCGTAGCGCAGGTTGTCCGATTCGACGTTCATGGCTTTGGCCTTGTCGGCCTTTTCGGCCTGGGCCGCGCCGACGGACAAAGCCAGGGCCAGCGACAAAAGGAGGGGGGCGTAGGAGTGTTTCATAGAGGCATGAATCTTGCTGCATTGTAGCCAGCCAAAAGCAAAAAGCCCGCTGGCGGGCTTTTTGCTTTGATTTGCTTTGAGTCTCGACGAAAGTGGGCGCCGCGTCGACGCGGCGCCAGCGAGGCTGGCGGCTGCTACTTGGCGCCCTTGCGCACTTCGCCCACCAGGTATTCCGTCACCAGCAGCGCGCGGTCCATGTTGCGGGCCAGTTCACCGTCGGTGTAGAAGCGGCCGGCGACACCGATGGCCGGCACGCCGGTGACCTTGAAGGCGTCCTGCATCTGCGCGGCGCGCCGGGCCTTGCTGGAAACCGTGAACGAGGTGTACAGCTCCTTGAACTTGGCCTTGTCCAGGCCCTGCTTTTCGGCCCAGGCGAGGATCCCGTCCTCGCGGTTCAGCGGGTTGCGCTCCACATGGATCGCCTGGAACACCTTGTTGTGCAGCTCGTCGAGTTTGCCCAGCGCCTCGAGCGTGTAGAACAGCCGCTGCTGCGGAACGAAGTCGTCGCGGAATGCCACCGGGATGCGCCGCATGAACACGTCCGGCGGCAGCTTCTTGATCCAGGCTTCCAGCTTGGGTTCGAACGCATTGCAATGCGGGCAGCTGTACCAGAAGAACTCGATCACCTCGATCTTGCCGGCCGGCGCATCGACGTTGACGCGCTTGTCCAGCGTCAGGTAGTCCACGCCGTCCTCGGGCCTGCGGTTCTGGCTGAAGGCGACGCCGGGCAATCCCAATGCGGCGGTGGCCAGGAGGCAGGCGGTGCCTGCGGAAAACTCGCGTCGATTCATGTCAATTCACTCCATCTGCAGGGTCTGAGGCCGGCCCGGCCGGAAGGTTCCGGTGCGCGCGGCATTGCACTTTGCTAGCGCTGCACTCGCACCAGCGCGGTTTCCACGCCGCCGGATTCCAGTTTTTCCTTTTGCCGGTCGGCTTCTTCCTTCTTGTCGAAGGGGCCCACGCGCACGCGAAACACCTGGCGGCCGGATTGCTCGCGCTCGGTCACCTTGGCTTCGATGCCCATCAGGGAAAGCTTGGCGCGCTGCGCTTCCGCGTCCTCGGGCGTGCGAAAGGCGCCGGCCTGCACGAAATAGAAGAACGGGTCGGAGCCCGGAACGACGTCCGACTTGGCCGATGCCAGTTCGCCCAGCGGGTCGGTTGTCTTGGTGCCGGTCTTCGGCGCGCTCGCCGCGCGCTCGGGCACGGTGGCGGGAGCGGGAATGGTGGCGACCGGCGCCGCCGGCGCGATGCCGCCGGGCGCGGGCGGCAGCGGCTTGGCCGGGTTCTTGCCGTACAGCGGCGCGTTGGGGTCCCAATCGCGGTTCTTGCGAATCTCGGCGGCGTCCTGTTCGGCCGTGCGGCTCTGGCCCTTGTTGAGGAACGGCACCGGCACCTTCGTCACATAGACCGCGACGGCCAGGGCCGCGGCCAGGCCGAGCACCACGCCGATGATGATGCCCACGATGACGGAGCCACGCTGACTGTTTTTCACTGGGTTCAAGCCTACATTTTTTGCGGTGCGCTGACTCCGAGCACCGCCAATCCATTGTGCAATACCTGCGCCGTCGCGGCGACCAGCGCCAGCCGCGCCTTGCGCACCGGCTCGTCGTCCACCAGGATGCGCTCGGCATCATAGTAACTGTGGTACGTGGCGGCCAGTTCGCGCAGGTAGAAGGTCACGTCGTGCGGCGCCATGTCCACCGCCGCGTCGTGCAGCATCTCCGGGTACTTGGCCAGTTGCAGCATCAGCGACAAGGCCTGCGGGCTTTGCAGCGGCGACAGGTCGGCATCCTTGAGCGTGGCCGCGTCGCCGCCCCACGCCCCCAGCACCGAGCAGATGCGGGCATGCGCGTACTGCACGTAATAGACCGGGTTGTCGTTGTTCTTCGCCAGCGCCAGGTCGACGTCGAACGTGTACTCGGTATCGGCCTTGCGCGACGCCAGGAAGAAGCGCACCGCGTCCTTGCTGGTCCACTCGATGAGGTCGCGCAGCGTGACGTAGCCGCCGGCGCGCTTGGAGATCTTCACCTCCTCGCCGCCCTTCATCACCCGCACCATGGTGTGCAGCACGTAGTCGGGATAGCCCAGCGGGATGCCGACATCGGCCGCCTGCAGCCCGGCGCGCACCCGCGCGATGGTGCCGTGGTGATCGGTGCCCTGGATGTTGATCGCCTTGGTGAAGCCGCGCTCCCACTTGTCGATGTGGTACGCGACATCGGGCACGAAGTAGGTGTACGTGCCGTCCGACTTGCGCATCACGCGGTCCTTGTCGTCGCCGTATTCGGTGGACTTGAGCCACAGCGCGCCGTCCTGCTCGTAGGTCTTGCCGGCCTGTTGCAGGCGCTTGACGGTGTTGTCCACCTTGCCGCCGGTGTACAGGCTGGACTCGAGGAAGTAGTTGTCGAACTTCACTTCGAACGCCTTGAGGTCCAGGTCCTGTTCGTGCCGCAGGTAGGCGACGGCGAACTGGCGGATCGATTCGAGGTCGTCGACGTCGCCGCTGGCGGTGAACTCGCGGTCGTCGGCCTTGACGGTCTTGCCCGCCAGGAAATCATCAGCGATGTCCTGGATGTACTCGCCGTTGTAGGCGGTCTCCGGCCACTGCGGGTCGCCGGGCTTGACGCCCTTGGCGCGCAATTGCGTGGACATCGCCAGGGTGGCGATCTGCACGCCCGCGTCGTTGTAATAGAACTCGCGGTGCACCTGCCAGCCCTGCGTCGCGTACAGGTTGCACATCGCATCGCCCAGCGCGGCCTGCCGGCCATGGCCCAGGTGCAGCGGCCCGGTGGGATTGGCCGAAACGAACTCGACCATCATGCGGCGCGCGCTCGCCGGCTGCGCGCCGAACGCGCTGCCGGACGCCAGCACTTCCTTGATCACCTGCTGCTTGGCTTCGGGCTTGAGCTTGATGTTCAGGAAGCCCGGCCCGGCGATGTCGATGGCCTCGACCCAGCGCCGGAACGGCTGTGCTTCGAGCAGTGCCGCGCGCAGGCTCTCGGCCACCTGCCGCGGGTTCTGCTTGAGCGGCTTGGCCAGTTGCATCGCGGCGGTGCAGGCCAGGTCGCCGTGCGCCGCCGCCTTGGGCGACTCGAACGCCGCCTTGTCGCCCGCGCCGGGTAACAGCCTTTCCAGCCCGGCAGCCAGGCTGCCGAGCAATTCTTGTTTGACGAGGAGCATGGCCCCGATTTTACGGGGCGGGCAGGGTCGGCCCCGTCATCGGGGTTGTTGGTTGCATCGTTGTGTGCTGGAATCCATGGCGATTCGCCCCACCCCACCAATCCAGGAGTACCCCATGAAGAAATTACTCAGCCTGATGACGCTCGGATTCGCCTTGTCGATGGGCTCCGCCTACGCGGCCAGCCACGCCGGCGCCGCCCCGATGAAAGCCGACGCAGCCTGCGAAAAGTCGGCGGCCGACAAGAAACTGGCCGGCGCCGCCAAGACCAGCCACATCAAGAAGTGCATGGAAGACAGTAAGGGTGCTGGTGGCGACGCCAGCGCGGCCTGCGAGAAGTCTGCCGCCGACAAGAAGCTCGGCGGCGCCGCCAAGACCAGTCATATGAAGAAGTGCATGGCCGACAGTGGCGACCCGGCCGCGATGTGCGAAAAATCGGCCGCCGACAAGAAGCTGGCCGGTGCCGCCAAGACCAGCCACATCAAGAAGTGCATGGAAGACGGCAAGCCCGCCGTTGCCGAAGCCAAAACTGCGGACGCCAAGCCCGCAGTCGCTGCCAAGCCGGCGGCGTCCGCCAAGAAGTAGTCCGCTCCGTTCAGGCGAGCCCCGCCGGCGGTTGCCGCGCGGGGCTTTCCTTTTCCCGGATGGGGATTTGTCACAACCTTCGTGGGAAATCTTCGGTCGTCATCGCGCCACCGTGTCCCGTTGAATGAAGGTCAATCGTGACACCAACCCCATCAAGGAGAAACCATGAAGCAACTGATTTCCGTCATCGTCCTGGGCGCAGGCCTGGTGTGCAGCAGCGCCTATGCAGCCAAGGCAGCGGAGCCCGCGCCCGCGGCGGCCAAGATCAAGACGAAGCAGCAAGTGAAGATGGCCAACTGCAACAAGGACGCGAAGGAAAAGGCCCTCAAGGGCGGCGAGCGCAAGAAGTTCATGAGCACCTGCCTGTCGGCGTAGCGCTCAGAACCCCCTGGCAAGGAACACCGCGGCCAGGGGGATCAGCGCGATCAGGTGCGCCTGCGCCATCACCCATTTGCGCGCGGCCCGCACCTCCTCGATGCCCGGCAACTCGCCGGTGGCCTTGAGCTCCTTGTTCCAGCGTCGGAAGATCAGGGTCGGCTTGATCGACATCAGGCCCACGGCCACGAACATCGCCAGCTTCAGGTGCAGCAACCCGTTGCTCCAGTACCAGCCAGTCCCCTTGATGCCCCACCAGGTGCGCGCGATGCCGGTGAGCAGCACGGCGCCCGCAGCGATGCCGTAGATCATGTCGACCTTGCCCAGCCGCTGGACCACGGTGGCGTTGAGCCACTCGGGCCGGCACAGCGCGGCCTCGCTGGCGATGAACACCACCAGCGTCAGGATGGCGAGGAAGTGGGCGTAGGCGAGCAGTGCTTCAAGTGTCATATTGCGGTCCAGAAATCGGGCTGGCTGAAATTGTGCTTGAGGAAATCGATCCACAGCCGCACCCGCAACGGCAGGTGCTTGCGCTGCGGGAACACCGCGTAGATGCCGTTGGGCGGCGCCGCGAACTGGGCCAGCACTTCGGCCAGCCGGCCGGCGGCGATTTCGCTTTCCACCTCCCAGGTGCTGCGCCAGGCGATGCCGTAGCCAGCCAGGCACCAGTCGTGCAGAACCTGCCCGTCCGAGCAGTCGAGCGGGCCGCCGGGCTTCAGGTGGATCACTTCGTCGCCATCGGCCTTGGGCACGCGAAACGCCCAGCCGCGCGTCTGCGACGCGTCGCTGGACAATGTCAGGCAATCGAACTTCACCAATTCGTTGGGATGCTGCGGCGTGCCGTGGCGCTTCAAGTAGTCCGGCGTGGCCACGCACATCCGCCGGTTGTCGGCCATGCGCACGCTGACCAGCGACGAGTCGGGCATGTCGCCCACCCGCACCGCGCAATCGAAGCCCTCGCCGCCCAGGTCCACCACGCGATCGCTCAGGTTCAGCGAGATCGTCACGTCGGCGTGCAGCGCGCGGAACTTGGGCACCAGCGGCGCCACGTGGCGGCGCCCGAAACCCGCCGGCGCGGTGATGCGCAAATGGCCGCTGGCCTTGACGCCGCCGGCGCTGACGCTCGCTTCTGCGTTGGCCACGTCGGCCAGCAGGCGCTGGCAATCTTCCAGGAATGCGCTTCCCTCGTGCGTCAGCGAAATGCGCCTCGTCGTGCGCACCAGCAACTTGACGCCCAGCCGTTCCTCCAGCGCGTCGAGCCGCCGGCCCATGATCGCGGGCGCAACGCCTTCGGCCTTCGCCGCCGCGGTCAGGCTGCCCCGGGTGGCGACTGAGACAAAGGATTCAAGCTGCTTGAGTTTGTCCATGCAGCGCAAATTATGCGCATGCAAGTCAGGAATGAGGCGATGTCAACCCTCATTCACTCGACTTTGACGCCGGCCTTGCGGACCGCGTCGCCCCATCGGGTGTTCTCGGCTTTCAGGAACTGCGCGAAGCGCTCGGGCGTCCCGCCGAGCGGAACGCTGCCTTCGGCCAGCAGCCTGGCCAGGGTGTCGGGCTGGCCGAGCGCCTTCTCGGCGGCGGCGTTCAGGCGCTTCACGACTTCGGCCGGCGTCCCGATGGGCGCGACCAGGGCCTTCCAGTCGGTGGCCTCGAAACCCTTGTAGCCGCTCTCGTCGATGGTCGGAACATCCGGCAGCACCGGCACCCGCCGCGCCGACGTGACGGCCA
>JAQGMS010000015.1 GCA_028292245.1 Ramlibacter sp. | reverse complement strand
TCCTGAAGACGGACAACCCGGACTACTTCCCCTTCATGTCGTACGCGAAGAGCAGCGCGGCGCGCGAACGGTTCTGGAAGCTGTATCGCACCCGCGCCCAGAACAACATCCCCGTGCTTGAACAGATCCTGGCCAAGCGGCATGAAAAAGCCGGGCTGCTGGGCTTCAGGAACTGGGCCGACTTCATCACCGCCGACAAGATGATCGGCAACGGCGCGAACGCTTCGATGTTCATCGACAAGATCGCCGTCGCCGCCGAGG
This sequence comes from Ramlibacter sp., assembly GCA_028292245.1. Lineage (GTDB taxonomy): Bacteria > Pseudomonadota > Gammaproteobacteria > Burkholderiales > Burkholderiaceae_C > Ramlibacter. The sequence continues at coordinate 3,654 of JAQGMS010000015.1, read as the reverse complement.
CGCGAGCCAAGCGGGATTACCAGGACCTGCTCACGCGCAAGAAGAAGGACGACCCGGCGGCGCTCGAAGTCAAGCCGTGGGACTCAAGCTACCTCACCGACCGCATCAAGGCCGAGCAATACGGCGTGGAAGCGCGCGAGGTGCGGCCGTATTTCCAGTACGACAACATCAGGAATGCAGTGCTCGCGACCACCGCGAAGATGTTCGGCGTCCGCTACGAAAAAGTCTCGGGCGCCAAGGTCTGGGACCCGGCGGTGGAAACCTATGACGTGTTCGACGGCTCGCGGCTGCTGGGGCGCATCTACCTCGACATGCACCCGCGCGAGAACAAGTACAAGCACGCGGCGCAGTTCACCCTCGTCTCCGGCAAGAAGGGCGTTGCATTGCCCGAAGGCGTCCTGGTGTGCAACCTGCCGACACCCGGCCCGAACGACCCCGGCTTGATGGACCACGCTGACGCGGTCACGTTCTTCCACGAGTTCGGCCACCTCGTGCATTTCATCTTCTCGGGCCAGCGGCGCTGGGCCAGTGCCGACGTCGAGTGGGACTTTGTCGAAGCCCCTTCGCAAATGCTGGAGGAATGGACGCGCGACCCGAAGACGCTGCAGTCGTACGCGGTGCACTACCAGACGAAACAACCGATCCCGATGGCGCTGGCCCAGAAGCTGCGCGGCGCCGGGGAATTCGGCAAGGGCTTGTTCGTGCGCGGCCAGATGTCGCTCGCCGCGATCAGCCTGGGGCTGCACAACCGCGACCCGAAAGGCGTGGACACCACGGCTTTCGCGGCGGAGATGGGCGAGAAGTACACGCCGTACAAGTACGTGCCCGGCACGTACTTCCAGGCGGGGTTCGGCCACCTCGACGGCTACTCGGCGATCTACTACACGTACATGTGGTCGCTCGTGATCGCCAAGGACATGTACAGCGCGTTCACGGCGCAGGGCGACATCATGAAGCCGGGTGCGGCGATGAAGTATCGCCACGCGGTCCTCGAGGACACGGGCTCCAGGCCGGCGGCGCAGCTTGTGCAGGATTTCCTGGGGCGGCCGTATTCGTTCGAGGCCTACGAGGAATGGCTGAACGCCAAGTGACGCGGAGCAGTGCAGGCGGGCACGCTTTAACATTCGCCATGCGGGAACACATTCGGCCGTGAAGCTCTATTTCGAGCTCGACGAAGGAGACCCACATTACAAGGCGGCTTGGGAAAATCGCATCGCAGCGTGGTCTCGAATTTCGAGTCACCACATCGTCACTTCACCGGAAGCGGCCGACTTGATTGTCTTGACGATTCCGCAGCTTGGCGGGAATCGCTGGTGGCTTCCGCACCGAACCCGTGGTTCGCTCGCACATCGTTTCCACGCCAAGGCGTTTGCCTGGGATTGCAGTGACCACCCCCTCGGCTTTGCTCCAGGCTTGTACTGTTCGTTGCCCAAACGCGGCTTTGACGCGATGCGCCACCGTGCGTTCAGTTACGCCCTTACATACAACTCCGAGGTCGGGCGATTTCCCCCTGCAACGGCACATCAGCTCTTCGGCCTGACGGGACAGGTCTCATCTCCGTTACGAGAAAGGATATTCCAGAACTTGGCGCCGTCGTCGCGCAGTGGGGAGGCGTTACTCCGCCAAACTGATAACTCCCATTGGTCATCGCTGTTTGCGGGAACGCCCGATGAGGCGAGGCGTCAATACGCAAGGGACCTGGCGGCAGTGAAATTCGTGCTTTGCCCGCGCGGGACGGGAACATCTTCAGTTCGGCTGTTCGAAACCATGCAGGCGGGTCGCGTGCCTGTGATCCTGAGCGATCGCTGGGTAGCTCCGGCCATGGTGGACTGGCATTCCTGCGCGATCAGGATCGCGGAACGGGACTTGATGCGTCTTCCGGCAATATTGCGCGAGCGCGAGCCGGATTGGCTGGCCATGGCCCAGTCCGCGCGCCGGGAATGGGAAGCGCACTTCTCGGATGACAGGTTCCTGGAAACGCTCGTCACGGAACTGCAAACCCTGCAGGAGCTTTCCAGCCCCGCCAGACTCTGGTCTGTGCCTCGTTACCTCACTCGAGCCACGCCCATGAAGGCGCGCGGCGCACTCGTGCGGGTCCGACAATCAGCCCAAAGGAGCTTGCAACGGTTCAAAGGCTGAGTTGTACCGAACGCGCGGTGGGGCGCCAAGAAAAAGGGCCACTCGAAAGGTGGCCCTTCATCCATGCCGCGATGCGGCCGCAGGTTACTGCAGCTTGATCTCGACGTCGACGCCTGCCGGCAGGTCGAGCTTCATCAGCGCGTCCACGGTCTTGTCGGTCGGGTCGACGATATCCATCAGGCGCTGGTGCGTGCGGATCTCGAACTGGTCGCGCGAGCTCTTGTTCACGTGCGGCGAGCGCAGGATGTCGAAACGCTTCATGCGTGTCGGCAGGGGCACGGGGCCCTTGACGATCGCGCCGGTGCGCTTGGCGGTGTCGACGATCTCGGCGGCGGACTGGTCGATAAGCTTGTAGTCTAACGACTTGATGCGGATGCGGATTTTCTGTTGCGTTGCCATGGCTTTAATCCAGAACCTTTGCCACGACGCCCGAGCCGACGGTCTTGCCGCCTTCGCGGATGGCAAAGCGCAGGCCTTCTTCCATGGCGATCGGTGCGATCAGCTTGACGGTGATCGACACGTTGTCGCCGGGCATCACCATCTCCTTGTCCTTGGGCAGCTCGATGGCGCCCGTCACGTCCGTCGTGCGGAAGTAGAACTGGGGACGGTAGTTGTTGAAGAACGGCGTGTGGCGCCCGCCCTCGTCCTTGCTCAGCACATACACCTCGGCGGTGAAGTGCGTGTGCGGCTTGATCGAACCCGGCTTGCACAGCACCTGGCCGCGCTGCACGTCCTCGCGCTTGGTGCCGCGCAGCAAGATACCGACGTTGTCGCCCGCTTGGCCCTGGTCCAGCAGCTTCCTGAACATCTCAACGCCCGTGCAGGTGGTCTTCTGGGTCACGGCAATGCCCACGATCTCGATTTCCTCGCCGACCTTGACCACGCCGCGCTCGATACGCCCGGTAACCACCGTGCCGCGACCGGAGATGGAGAACACGTCTTCCACCGGCATCAGGAACGCCCCGTCGATGGCCCGCTCGGGCTGGGGGATGTAGCTGTCCATCGCCTCGGCCAGCTTCATGATGGCTTGCTCACCCATCTCGCCCTTGTCGCCTTCCAGCGCCAGCTTGGCCGAGCCCTTGATGATGGGCGTGTCGTCGCCGGGGAACTCGTACTTGGACAGGAGTTCGCGAACTTCCATCTCCACCAGCTCCAGCAGTTCCGCGTCGTCGACCATGTCGCACTTGTTCATGAACACCAGGATGTAGGGAACACCCACCTGGCGGGCCAAAAGGATGTGCTCGCGCGTCTGGGGCATCGGGCCGTCGGCGGCCGACACAACCAGGATCGCGCCGTCCATCTGGGCCGCTCCGGTGATCATGTTCTTCACATAGTCGGCGTGCCCGGGGCAGTCCACGTGCGCGTAGTGGCGATTGGCCGTCTCGTATTCCACGTGGGCCGTGTTGATCGTGATGCCGCGCGCTTTTTCTTCCGGGGCCGCATCGATCTGGTCGTACGCCCGGGCCTCGCCGCCGTACTTGGCCGCCATCACCGATGTGATCGCCGCCGTCAGCG
>JAQGMS010000541.1 GCA_028292245.1 Ramlibacter sp. | reverse complement strand
CGCTGCGATTTTCTTCGACTTCGCTACGGCTTTGGCCATGACTGCAAATAATCCGCTGAGGGGAAGGAGATGCGCGCCTTACACCACGTTTGGGCGGCCAGGCGCAAGCCGCGAGTTCCCGGCTTTGAACGCTACATGTGAAGCATCTTGAACACGCCAAGCCCTGCCAAACCCGTGACGATCAGGTAGATCGCGACGATCAGGTTGAGGAAGCGCGGCATGATCAAAATGATGAGGCCGGCGATCAGGGCCACGATGGGCTGAATATGCGCTGCCGTGATGGTCATCGAAAACGTCTCCGCTGTGCGATTTAAAGGGAAATCTCGAATCGAGGCGGGGATTTTATCCTGTCGAGCGGTTCCACGATAGGAGACGCTTGTCGCTTCAATGAGTTCCGCCGCAACGGGAAATTGCCGAAATTGCAGCGCGATGCGCAAGGTTCGGGGAACGATGCCGCGCCCGGTGAATTGGGTCGGATTGCGGGCCGGTGCAAACTGGCATCGCCATCATCGCCCGAGGAGTTGAGCATGCGCAACAAGATACTTGCCATCGCCGCGATAGCGGGCGCCATCAGCGCGCCGATCGCGGCAGCGGCGCAAAGCACTGTCGGCGTGGTTCGCGGCGGCGTGGTCGTCGAGCAGGATGTCGATGCCATCGCCGTGGACCAGCGTCCGGCGTTCCGTGAATATATCGTCCGCGAACGCGTGCCGACCTATGCCATCCCCGGTCAGGTGATCGTGGGCGGCGTGTTGCCGGAAGCCGGCGTCACCATTTACGACGTGCCGCAGACGTTTGGCGTCACACCCTATCGCTATACCGTGGTGAACGGTCGGACCGTACTGGTCGAGCCGCGCTCACGTCGAATCGTTCAGGTGGTCGAGTAGAGTAACTTCTGTTCCTGCCTGAATGAAGTGTCCGGGAGGCCGCAGCGGCGCTCGGACATCAAGGCCCCGTCCGGTCCCCCCACCGGGCGGGGCTTTTGTTTTTGTGCGAGGCGTGTCCCGGACGACGCCGTCATCCAGAGGAGCGCGCGCTGCGCGCGTCTCGAAGGATCGGCCACATGCGCAGAGCAGCATCCTTCGAGGCTCGCCCAAGGCGGCGAGCACCTCAGAATGACGTCCGTGTTCAATCTTGAATCTTCGAAAAATCCGCCACCGCGCGCGTCGCGGCGCGGATCTCGTTGAGCAGTTTCAGGCGATTTTCGCGCACCTTGGCATCGTCGTCATTGACCTTGACCTTGTCAAAGAACGCATCGACCGCCGGTCGCAACTTCGCCATCGCGCTCATCGCGGCAGCAAAATCTTCCTGGGCCACCGCGGCACCCGCTTCCGCCTTCACCGCGGCGATGGATTATGCCAGCGTCTTCTCTTCAGCCAGCGCGTACAGCGCCGCATCCGGTGCGCCGTCATAAGTCTTGCCGTCCTTCTTCTCCTCGATGCGCAAAATGTTCGCGGCGCGCTTTGTCCCGGCGAGCAGGTTTTTGCCGTCCTCGGTGTCGAGGAATTTGCCGAGGGCTTCGACGCGGCGAACCACCATCAGCAGATCGTCTTGACCTTCGAGTGCAAACACGGCGTCAACGAGATCGTGTCGGGCGCCTTGGTCGCGAAGCTGAACCTTCAAGCGGTCTACGAAGAAAGACAGGAGGTCGACGCACTTCTGCTCGACCTGCTTGCCATTCCAAATCACCATACCCTGACCAATACCGCCGCCGATAGTCTTCGCAATGGAGGCAAGAATGGCGCTGTAATGACCATTAAATGCCGTGACGAGGTTGGCGCGAACTCCATTTTCAACAACCAGTCTAATCACACCCAGCGCCGCGCGTCGCAGCGCATACGGGTCCTTGCTCCCCGTCGGCTTCTCATCGATCGCCCAGAATCCCACCAGCGTATCGATCTTGTCCGCCAGCGCCACCGCAACACTTACCGGATCGGTCGGCACACGATCCGCGGGCCCCTGCGGTTTGTAATGATCTTCGCTTGACGCGGCGACGGAAGAATCCTCGCCTTGCGCCAGCGCGTAATATTTTCCCATCAGCCCCTGCAGCTCGGGAAATTCGCCGACTACTTCGGTCAAGAGATCGGCCTTCGCCAAATGTGCCGCTCGCTTCGTCTTATCGACGTCAGCGCCGACCAGCGGCGCGATTTCGGTGGCGAGCCGCTCGATCCTAGCGATGCGCTCGGCCTGCGTGCCGAGCTTCTCGTGAAACACCATCTTCTCGAATTTCGGCAGCCGGTCTTCCAGCTTGGTCTTCAGATCGGTCTCGTAGAAAAACTTGGCGTCGGTCAGCCGCGCGCGGATCACCCGCTCGTTGCCGGCGATGATCGCCTTGCCGCCATCGGAGGCTTCGATGTTGGCAGTGAGGATGAATTTGTTGGCGAGTTTTTGCGTTTTGGGATCGCTGACCACAAAGCATTTTTGATTGTTGCGGATGGTGGCGCGGACCACCTCGCCCGGGATCGACAGAAATTCCGGATCGAACGATCCCATCAGCACCACAGGCCATTCGACCAGTCCGGAAACCTCGTCGAGCAGCACCTGGTCCTCGACCAGTTCAAAATTCTGCGCCTGCGCAAGAGTCCTGGCGTCGGAAAGAATAGTGTCCTTGCGGCGTTGCGGGTCGAGCACGACCTTGGCATTCAGCAGTTTTGCCTCGTAGTCCTCGAAGCGGCGCACGGAAATCGGCGCCGGCGCCATGCAGCGATGGCCAAACGTGGTCTGGCCGGCCTCGATGCCGTCGATCGAAAATTTCACCACCTCCGGCTCTTCGGTGTCGATACCGAAGGTGGCGACGATGGCGTGCAGCGGACGCACCCATTGCAGCGCGCTGTGCGTCGCCGAGCGTGCGCCCCAGCGCATCGACTTCGGCCATGGGAAAGTCCGGATGATCAGCGGCAGCATGTCGGCCAGCACATCCAGCGTGGCGCGGCCGGGCTTTTCGATCAGCGCGATATAGAAGTCGCCCTTCTTGGGATCGCGCTGGATTTTTGCCTGGTCGAGCGAGGACATTCCGGTCGCTTTCAAAAACCCCTGGATCGCCGCGTCCGGCCCGCCGACCCGCGGCCCCTTGCGCTCTTCCTTCAGATCCGATTGCCGCGCCGGAATGCCGTGCACCGTTAGCGTCAGCCGCCGCGGCGTCGCAA
>JAQGMS010000320.1 GCA_028292245.1 Ramlibacter sp. | reverse complement strand
CCCCCTCAGCGAATCAGCTTGACCCCGGTCTTGCCCTGCAGCGTATCGAAGCTCACGCCCTCGGCGAGTTCGACCACCTTGAGCCCCTGCGGCGTCACGTCCATCACGGCGAGGTCGGTGATGATGCGGTCGACCACGCCCACGCCGGTCAGCGGCAGTGTGCAGGCTTCGAGGATCTTCAGGTCCTCGGTGCCGTCTTTCTTCTTGGCCACGTGTTCCATCAGCACGATCACGCGCTTGACTCCGGCGACCAGGTCCATCGCCCCGCCCATGCCCTTGACCATCTTGCCCGGGATCATCCAGTTGGCGAGATCACCCTTCTCGCTGACCTGCATCGCGCCCAGGATGGAAAGGTTGATCTTGCCGCCGCGGATCATCGCGAAGCTGTCGTGGCTGCCGAAGATCGACGAGCCCTTGATGGTGGTCACCGTCTGCTTGCCTGCGTTGATCAGGTCGGCGTCGACCTGGTCCTCGGTCGGGAACGGGCCGATGCCCAGCATGCCGTTCTCGGACTGCAGCCACACTTCCTTGTCGCCGGTGAAGTTGGCGACGAGCGTCGGGATGCCGATGCCGAGGTTCACGTAGAAGCCGACTTCGAGTTCCTGCGCCGCGCGCGCGGCCATCTGGTCTTGGGTCCAAGGCATATCAGGCTCTCCATTCAGTTGGGGACAGAGCTAAAGATCTGTCCCGCAAAGTCATTTAGTTGGTGATGGTTCTCTTCTCGATGCGCTTCTCGGGAGTCGCATTGAGCACGATTCGGTGCACGTAGATGCCGGGCAGGTGGACGTCGTCCGGGGCCAGCTCGCCCACATCGACGATCTTCTCCACCTCGACGATGCAGACCTTGCCGGCCATCGCGACGGCGGGGTTGAAGTTGCGGGCGGTAAGGTTGAAGCGCAGGTTGCCGGATTTGTCGGCGATGGCAGCCTTGACCAGCGACACGTCCGGCACCAGCGAGCGCTCCATCACGTAGGTCTCGCCGTCGAACTCGCGCAGTTCCTTGCCTTCGGCCACCACGGTGCCGACGCCGGTCTTGGTGAAGAACGCCGGGATGCCGGCGCCGCCGGCGCGCAGCTTTTCGGCCAGCGTGCCTTGCGGCGTGAATTCCAGTTCGAGTTCGTTGGCCAGGTACTGGCGCTCGAACTCCTTGTTCTCGCCGACGTACGACGAGATCATCCGCTTGATCTGGCGCGTCTCCAGCAGCTTGCCCAGGCCGAAACCATCGACGCCGGCATTGTTGGAGATCACGGTGAGGTTCTTCTGCCCGCCGGCCTTCAGCGCTTCGATCAGGGCCTCAGGAATGCCGCACAGGCCGAAACCGCCCACGGCCAGCAACTGGCCGTCTTTGACGACGCCCTGGAGGGCGGCCGCCGCGGAGGGAAAAATCTTGTTCACGTGAGTCTCCTCTGCTGATAAACCCGTAAGTCGCATGCGGGGAATGCCGGTACGATACTACCTAATGAGTTACGTAGTTCTTCGTAAAGGTTAGCCCGATGGACGTCGACTATCGCCTTGCCTTCAATCTGGCGCCGGTGGGCTTGTGCGTTTCGCGCAACCGCTCGATTGTGGACTGCAACCAGCAGCTGTGCGACATGTTCGGCGCCTCGCGCGAACTGCTGATCGGCCAGTCGTTCCAGGTGCTCTATCCCAGCGCGGACGAATACGAACGGCTCGGCGCGCGCATGTCGCCGATCCTCAATGCAAAGGGCCACTACGCCGACGACCGGATCATGAAGCGTGCCAGCGGCGAGGTGTTCTGGTGCCACGTGACGGGCCGCGCGCTGAACCGCGACGCGCCGCATGAATCCGGCATCTGGGCCTTCGAGGACTTGAGCTCGCAGCGGCCCGTCAAGGCCGAGCTGACGGCGCGCGAGCGCGAGGTGGCGGCGCGCCTGCTCGACGGCATGACCTCCAAGGAGATCGGCAAGACCCTGGCGATCAGCCATCGCACGGTGGAAATTTACCGGGCGCGGCTGATGCGCAAGTACAAGGCAAGCACCACCGCCGACCTGGTCCACAAATTGATGGCCGGCGCCTGAAGGAAGTTCGAATGACGCATAGAAAGAGCACCATCCAGTTGCCGTCGATGACGCCGGGCACCAGCCGCGCGATCACCGTGCATCACTTCGGCAAGCGCGGCGCGCGCCCCAAGGCCTACCTGCAGGCCGCGATCCACGCCAACGAATTGCCGGGCGCGATGGCGCTGCACTACCTGATGCCGATGCTGGCGGACGCCGACAAGCGCGGCCTGATCAAGGGCGAGATCATCGTGGTACCCACGGTGAACCCGATCGGCCTGTCGCAGCTCGCGGGGAACAACCACCTGGGGCGCTACGACTTCCTGGGCCGGGACAACTTCAATCGCAACTGGCTCGACCTGTCGGATGCGGTGGCTCAACGCGTCGGACAGCGCCTGGGAAAGAACGCGCAGGAGAACGTTGCATTGATCCGGGCCGCGGCGCTGGCCGAACTGGGCGCCATGAGGCCGTTGAACGAACTGCAGACGCTGCGCGTCGAGGTGATGAAACTTTCCGTCGATGCGGACATCGTGCTGGACCTGCACTGCGACCAGGACGCTGCGCTGCACCTGTTCATTTCCAGGCGCGATTGGCCGGGCCCGGCGCAGGCTTTGGCCGCCGACCTGGGCGCGGCGGCTACGCTCTACAACGACCCGTATCCGCAGGCACTGACGTTTTCGGGCGTCAACGGCGCGCTCTGGGCGCGCCTGGCAGACCGGTTCCCGGAGGCGGCGATCGCGCAGGCCTGCCATTCGACCACGGTCGAATACCGCGGGCAGCACGACGTGAGCCACCCGCTCGGCGAGTCGGACGGCCGCAACCTCTACCGGCACTTGGTCCGGCGCGGAATCATCTCCGGCCGCGCGGGCAAGTTGCCGCGCCTGAAGCACGAGGCGACGCCCATCGGCGGCATGGACGTGGGCTACTCGCCGGCGACCGGGATCCTCGTGTACCACTTTGCCAAGGGAACATGGGTGAAGAAGGGGCAGGCCATCTGCGACGTGATCGACCCGGCCGATGCGCGTGGGCCCAAGGCGCGCAAGCCCGTGCTGGCCCGCACCGACGGCCTTTTCTACAGCGGCAAGCAAAACGGCAAGCTGGTCTGGCCAGGAGCCGTCGTGTTCGCCGTCGCGGGCGCCAAGCTGCTGGCGCATCGCAAAGGCAAGAGCGGGCTGGACGACTAGACGCCGCCGCGCAGTCCCGACTAGGTCTTCGTCCCCTCGACCACTTCCGCCGCCGTGCGGAACGCATCCACCGCCGCGGGGAAGCCGCAGTACACGCTGGCATGCAGGAATATCTCCTGCAGTTCCTCGGGCGTCACGCCGTTGTTCAATGCGCCGCGCACGTGGATCTTCAGCTCATGCATGCGGCCCAGCGCGACCAGCATCGACACCGTCACCAGGCTGCGCGTGCGCAGGTCGATCCCCTTGCGCTGCCAGGTGTTGCCCCAGGCATGGCGGGTGACCAGGTCCTGCAGCGGCGCGGTGAAGTCGGTGGCGCGATCAAGCGCTGCCTGGACGTAGTCGTTGCCGAGCACCGCGCGCCGCGTGGCAAGGCCCTTGTCGTAGTCGTTGTCCATGAATGCTCCTTCGGCGGACCGATAAAGAGGAAAGCCGCGAGCATACGCCCGCGGCTTCGGTCAGGAGCGTGCCCTGCGGCTTAGAGGCTCTTGCCCGCCAGGCTGCCGACGTAGCGCTCCATCACCGCCAGCTCGGCGGCCGTGGGCGCGCCTCGCCCGGTGACGACGGCCTTGATGTAACCGCCAAAGCTGGTTTGCGGGTAGAAGTTGCTGAAGCCCCAGCCCAGCAGCATCTGGTCGAACGGGGCGGTGCCCAGGCTGTTCGAAGCGCTCCCCGCCAAGGCGGCATTGACGCGCAGCTGCTGCGTGCCGGCCGCTGACGTCATCGTCACCACGTTGGCGGTGTTGGGCACGATCGGGGATGCGCTGGTGATCGCCACGGCCAACCCGGCCGAGTTGGTCCACTTGGCCTGCGGCCGGCTGTCCACGAAGTTCAGCTCGGCGGCTTGCGAGCCCTGGGCATAGGACGCCTGGAACAGCACGCCGCTGTTGGCGCCGGTGGGCACGCCCACGGCCGCGATCACGAATTGCGAATCTCCCAGATCGAACGGCACGCGGTTGCGCGGATTCGGGTTGGAGCCGGGAACCGGCGTCTGCTTGCGGCACCAGAAGCCGTAAGTGTCCGGCTGGGTGTGATCGGAGATCTTCATGCTGCCGACCACGCGCAGCACCGGCGGCTTTTGCACGCCGCCCGAGCCGGGTCGGTCGGTGTTGGTCCAGTTGATCATCTCCATCGCGTTGGTGGAGCTGGAGCCGTAGCCTGAATCGGCGACCGCGCGCACCACACCCCCGTCGGTCGATGGTGTGCCGTTGAGGTAGTCGGTGTAGCCGTCCGCCAGATCCCACTTGCAGGCGCTGTACTTGGCGATCAGAGCCATGGCCGCGTCGGTGAGGTTGGTCGATGCATACGCGACCGGGTCCGTCAACGAGTACACCTTGCGCGACGGTGGCGCGTTGAGGCCGCCCGAAACCGCGCTGTAGGAAAGCGTGCTGACGCTGTTGCCCACCGGCGTGAAGGTATAGCTGTCCGAGCCGTTGGCGCCGGCGGGGATCGTGAGCGCCGTCTTGCTGAAGCTGCCGCCGTTGCTGGACGACACGTTGAGCGTGACGGGGGTGGCCAGGTTGCCCCGCGCAAACACCGTGATCGTGACGGAGCCTCCGGCCGCCGCGTAACCCGGGCCACCGTCGAACAGCACAGCCTGGCTGATGCCGGCCGAAGCCTTGAGCGGCCCGGCGGCTTCCGGCTCCAGCGTCTTGTTCTGGTACCAGCTGGGCACATGGTTGATGCCGTTGGCATGCAGCAGCCAGTGGCTGCCTCCCAGCCAATTGAACACCTCGACGTTGTTAGCGTGCGCGTAGTTCACCATGCGCTGGTAGGCCTCCTGCCAGCGCGCGTCGTCGATCGGCATCCCGGTTTCGGTGACAGCCAGCTTCACGCCCTTGGCGACGGACCAGTTCACGGCGATGCGCAGCCGCTCGACGCCGGTGTCCAGCGTGATGGGCGCGTTGGCGACGCCGGCCGTGTAGTTCTTCGCGACCTCGACGTCCCAGTCATACGACTGGCCGTTGCTGTACGCGTCGAGGTAGCCGTGCACCTCGTAGACGATGTTCGAGCCGGTCAGCGGGAAACCCGGGTTGTTGTCGGGCAGCGTGAACATGCCGCTCCAGTCGTTGCCGCCGAGGTAGATCGGGTTGGTGGGGTCCGCGGCCCGAATTGCGTTGATGGCCGATTGCGCGATCGTCGGCCAGATGGTCAAGTCTTCGCCGAACCCCTGATACGCCTCCACGAGTTCCCCGGGGCGCGGCATGTAGTAGGGCTCGTTCATCAGGCCGTAGCCGCCGAAGCCGGGATGGTTCTTCACGTAGCCCGCGACACCGGTCCAGAAGTGGCTGAGGTGCGCCGCGGTCAGGGTCGCGCCCGGGGCGGTGGCCATGATGCGCGCGCGCACCTGGGCGTTGTCGGTGGTGTAGGCGCGCACGGTCGGGTCGGAGGGCTTGACCAGGCCGATGACCGAACCGTCGGGCTGGTAGACGAAGTCGCGATAGCGGCAATAGTTGTGCAGGTCCAGGATGCACTTGATGCCGGCGGCGGCGTGGGCATCCAGGATGTCGAGGATCTGCATGCCGTAGTCGATGTTGAAACCGCCGGGCTCGCCGATGGCGGCGCGCGACGCGGCATTGGCGACCGTGTCGTACAGCATCGGCTGCAGCATTTCCCACTTGAGCACGAGCCGCGTCTTGGTGATGCCATTGGCCGCGAGGTAGGCGATGTCGGACTTGCGCGGCACCGTGTAGTGGATGTTGGGCGCCGTGCCGCCGCCGAAGCGCATGCCGGTCTCGGCCCATTCCATGCCGGAGAGGTTCACGCCGATGGCGGGGCTGGCCGGAGCGCGCAGGGGCGCGCGCTGCGCCGCCAGGGGCGCGGCGAGGGGGCCGGAAGCGGAAGCGTCCGCGACGGACGTTTCTGCACCGCCGCCGCATCCCACGCCGGTGACTGCCACAGCCGTTGCTGCGAGTGCGGTTTTCGAAAATTCACGTCTTTGCATCGAATGACTCCTCAAGCCGAAGGGCTGAATGGGGCGAGACACTGCTGAGTTCGTGTCTCATCCTGGGTTACTGCTGGGGTTCAACGGGTTGCAGTATCAGACGGCAGAGGCACCGGCGGGCCTCTCTGCGGCCGAGGCACGCGAAAATGGATTGGCTCCTACCCACGTGTCAGGCGTATCCGACAGAATGCGTGTGGTCCAGCGCACAGTCGCGTTACGCTTGGTCGCATCCACCAGGAAACCCCCATGACCACCAACCGCTATCCCGCCCCGGAATTGAAGGATTTGCCCGAAGACATCAAGGCACGGGTGCTCGAAGTGCAGGACAAGGCAGGCTTCGTGCCCAACGTGTTCCTGGCGCTCGCCCGCCGCCCGGCCGAATGGCGGGCCTTCTTCGCGTACCACGATGCGTTGATGCTGAAGGAGGACGGCTCGCTGACCAAGGGCGACCGCGAGATGATCGTCACCACCCCCAGCGCGGCCAACAGCTGCTTGTACTGCGTGGTGGCGCACGGCGCGATCCTGC
>JAQGMS010000279.1 GCA_028292245.1 Ramlibacter sp. | reverse complement strand
ACAAATGGCAACCCAACCCAAAACCGTCAAGGTCCAGCTGGTTCGCAGCCCCATCGGCACCAAGGAGTCGCATCGCGCGACGGTGCGCGGCCTGGGCCTGCGCAAGCTGAACAGCGTGAGCGAGCTGCAGGACACCCCGGCCGTGCGCGGCATGATCAACAAGATCGATTACCTGGTCAAGGTCCTCTGACCGGCTGAAAGAACGATATGGAACTGAACGACATCAAGCCCGCCGATGGTGCCAAGCACTACAAGCGCCGCGTCGGCCGTGGCATCGGCTCGGGGCTGGGCAAGACCGCAGGCCGTGGCCACAAGGGACAGAAGTCCCGTGCCGGCGGCTACCACAAGGTCGGTTTCGAAGGCGGCCAGATGCCGCTGCAGCGGCGCCTGCCCAAGCGCGGCTTCAAGTCGCAATCGGCCAAGTACAACGCCGAAGTGACGCTGGCCGACCTGCAGCGCCTGGGCGCCGCTGAAGTCGACATGCTGTCGCTGAAGCAAGCCGGCCTGGTCGGCGAAATGATCAAGAACGTCAAGGTGATCAAGTCGGGCGAACTCAAGACCGCCGTCAAGGTCACCGGCATCCTGGCTACCGCCGGCGCCAAGGCTGCTATCGAAGCAGCCGGCGGCAGCGTGGCCTGACCGAGACGATCGAAGGACTGCACGAGTGGCAACCAGCGCACAAATCGCGAAGACCGGCAAGTACGGCGACCTGCGTCGCCGGCTTGTCTTTTTGCTGCTGGCGCTGGTGGTCTACCGCATCGGCGCGCACATTCCCGTGCCCGGCATCAACCCCGACCAGCTCGCGCAGCTGTTCAAGGGCCAGCAGGGCGGCATCCTCTCGCTGTTCAACATGTTCTCGGGCGGGGCGCTGTCGCGCTTCACGGTGTTCGCGCTGGGCATCATGCCGTACATCTCGGCCTCGATCATCATGCAGCTGCTCACCTACGTCGTGCCGACGTTCGAGCAGCTGAAGAAAGAGGGCGAAGGCGGCCGTCGCAAGATCACGCAGTACACCCGCTATGGCACTTTGGGCCTGGCCCTGTTCCAGTCGCTGGGCATCGCGATGGCGCTCGAAGGCTCCGCCGGCCTGGTGATGAACCCCGGCTTCGGTTTTCGCATCACGGCGGTCGTCAGCCTCACGGCCGGCACCATGTTCCTGATGTGGCTGGGTGAACAAATCACCGAGCGCGGCCTGGGTAATGGCATCTCGATCCTGATTTTCGCCGGCATCGCGGCCGGCCTGCCGAACGCCATCGGCGGCTTGCTCGAGCTGGTTCGCACCGGCGCCATGAGCATCCTGGTGGCGGTGTTCCTGGTGGCCCTGGTGGCCCTGGTGACCTATTTCGTGGTGTTCGTGGAACGCGGCCAGCGCAAGATCCTGGTGAACTATGCGCGCCGGCAAGTCGGCAACAAGGTCTATGGTGGCCAGTCGTCGCACCTGCCGCTGAAGCTGAACATGGCCGGCGTGATCCCGCCGATCTTCGCCTCGTCGATCATCCTGCTGCCGGCGACCGTGGTGAGCTGGTTCGCCACCGGCGACAGCCTGCGCTGGCTCAAGGACATCGCCGGGACCCTGTCGCCCGGCCAGCCGGTCTACGTGATGCTGTACGCCAGCGCGATCGTGTTCTTCTGCTTTTTCTATACGGCGCTGGTGTTCAACAGCCGTGAGACTGCGGATAACCTGAAAAAGAGCGGCGCGTTCATCCCCGGTATTCGCCCGGGCGAGCAGACGGCGCGTTATATCGACAAGATCCTGGTGCGGCTGACGCTGGCCGGTGCGGTGTACATCACCTTCGTGTGCCTGCTGCCGGAATTCCTGATCCTGAAGTACAACGTGCCGTTCTATTTCGGCGGAACCTCCCTGCTGATCATCGTGGTCGTGACGATGGACTTCATGGCCCAGGTGCAGAACTATTTGATGTCGCAGCAATACGAATCGCTGCTGAAGAAAGCCAATTTCAAGACCTCGCTCGGCGGATAAACAATGTCGAAAGACGATGTCATCCAGATGCAGGGTGAGGTGGTGGAGAACCTGCCGAACGCGACGTTTCGCGTGAAGCTGGAAAACGGGCACGTAGTGCTTGGACATATTTCGGGAAAGATGCGGATGCACTACATCCGCATCCTCCCGGGTGACAAGGTCACCGTCGAGTTGACGCCCTACGACTTGTCGAGGGCACGGATCGTATTCAGGGCCAAGTAGTTTCTTGGCTGGATTGAGTTTTAGGAGAACGACATGAGAGTTTCGGCTTCGGTCAAGAAAATTTGCCGCAACTGCAAGATCATCCGCCGCAAGGGCGTTGTTCGCGTGATCTGTACCGATCCGCGCCACAAGCAGCGCCAGGGCTGATTGCAAGAGTTTTAGAGGATTAACATGGCACGTATCGCTGGCATCAACATTCCGCCGCATCAGCACGCCGAAATCGGGCTGACGGCGATTTTCGGCATTGGCCGCACCCGCGCTCGCAAGATTTGCGAAGCCACCGGCATTCCGTACTCCAAGAAGGTGAAAGACCTGACCGACGGGGATCTGGAAAAGATCCGCGACCAGATCGGCCAGTTCACCATCGAAGGCGACCTGCGCCGCGAGACCACGATGAACATCAAGCGTTTGATGGATATCGGGTGCTACCGCGGTTTCCGCCATCGCCGCGGCCTGCCGATGCGCGGCCAGCGTACGCGTACGAACGCCCGCACCCGCAAGGGACCGCGCAAGGCGGCTCAAGCGCTGAAGAAATAATCGGGAAAGAGAACAGCCATGGCAAAAGCCCCCGCAAACAACGCCGCGCAGCGAGTGCGCAAGAAGGTCCGCAAGAACGTGTCCGACGGCGTCTGCCACGTGCACGCGTCCTTCAACAACACGATCATCACGATCACCGACCGCCAGGGCAACGCCCTGTCGTGGGCGTCTTCGGGCGGCCAGGGTTTCAAGGGCTCGCGCAAGTCGACGCCCTTCGCAGCCCAGGTCGCTTCCGAAGTCGCCGGCCGTGCCGCGATCGAGCAAGGCATCAAGAACCTCGACGTCGAGATCAAGGGCCCGGGCCCGGGTCGCGAGTCTTCGGTGCGTGCGCTGTCCGCACTGGGCATCCGCATCACGTCGATCGCCGACGTGACGCCGGTTCCCCACAACGGCTGCCGTCCGCAGAAGCGCCGTAGGATTTAAGGAGAGAACACGGCATCCCTCCGGGACGCCGTGAACTTGTAGGTTTTTTTTAAAAGCCCACCGCCAGCAGCGCATGCGCAGCTGGCTCCCGCGGGAATAGCCCGCGGCAGAGACTGAAAAGGAAGCAAAGTGGCACGTTACCTGGGCCCCAAGGCCAAACTCTCCCGCCGTGAAGGCACGGACCTGTTCCTCAAGAGCGCCCGCCGCTCGCTGGCGGACAAGGCCAAGTTCGATTCGAAGCCCGGCCAGCATGGCCGCACTTCCGGCCAGCGCACGTCCGACTTCGGCCTGCAGCTGCGCGAAAAGCAGAAGGTCAAGCGGATGTACGGCATCCTGGAGCGCCAGTTCCGCCGTTATTTCGAGGAAGCCGACCGCCGCAAGGGCAACACCGGCGCCAACCTGCTGTTCATCCTGGAGTCCCGCCTGGACAACGTGGTGTACCGCATGGGCTTCGGCTCGACCCGCGCCGAAGCGCGCCAGCTGGTGTCGCACAAGGCGATCACGGTGAATGGCAACCCGGTGAACATCCCGTCGTACCTGGTCAAGACCGGCGACGTGATCGCCGTGCGCGACAAGTCCAAGAAGCAGAACCGCATCGTCGAGGCCTTGCAACTGGCCCAGCAGGTCGGCATTCCGGCCTGGGTGGAAGTCAACGCCGACAAGGCCGAGGGCGTCTTCAAGAAGGTGCCGGACCGCGACGAATTCGCGGCCGACGTCAAGGAAGCGCTGATCGTCGAGTTGTATTCGCGGTAAACGACCGCACGTCGGTCGTAGAAGTTATTTTTGTTCCCGGCCGCGAGGCATCGCGGTTTGGGCACTTCACCAGCCTTACCGGTGTAACGAGCCGGGGGTATTGAGAGGAAGTCCTGAATGCAAACCAACCTGCTGAAACCCAAAGCCATCAATGTGGAACAGCTTGGCACCAACCGTGCCAAGGTGACGCTGGAGCCGTTCGAGCGCGGCTATGGCCACACGCTGGGCAACGCCCTGCGCCGCGTGCTGCTGTCCTCGATGGTCGGCTACGCCGCCACCGAAGTGACGATCGCCGGCGTCCTGCACGAGTACTCGTCGATCGATGGCGTCCAGGAAGACGTCGTCAGCATCCTGCTGAACCTCAAGGGCGTGGTCTTCAAGCTGCACAACCGCGACGAAGTGACCCTGTCGCTGCGTAAAGACGGCGAAGGCGTGGTCACGGCTGCCGATATCCAGACGCCCCATGACGTCGAAATCATCAACCCGGACCATGTGATCGCCCACCTGTCGCAGGGCGGCAAGATCGATATGCAGATCAAGGTCGAGAAGGGCCGCGGCTACGTGCCGGGCACCATGCGCCGCTATGCGGACGAGCCGACCAAGTCGATCGGCCGGATCGTGCTGGACGCCTCGTTCTCGCCGGTCAAGCGTGTGAGCTACACGGTCGAAAGCGCCCGCGTCGAGCAGCGCACCGACCTGGACAAGCTGGTCGTCGAGATCGAAACCAACGGCGCAATCACGGCGGAAGACGCTGTCCGCGCCTCGGCCAAGATCCTGGTCGAGCAGCTGGCGGTGTTCGCACAGCTCGAAGGCAGCGAACTGGCAGCCTTCGATGCACCAGTTCAGCTCAGCTCGCAGCAGTTCGACCCGATCCTGCTGCGCCCGGTCGACGAGCTGGAACTCACGGTTCGCTCGGCCAATTGCCTGAAGGCTGAGAACATTTACTACATCGGTGACCTGATCCAGCGCACCGAAAACGAGCTGCTCAAGACCCCCAACCTGGGTCGCAAGTCGCTCAACGAGATCAAGGAAGTGCTCGCCTCGCGCGGCTTGACCTTGGGCATGAAACTGGAAAGCTGGCCGCCCGCAGGGCTGGACAAGAGGTAATCAAGGAGAGAACAAGGCAGCCATCCGGCCGCCTTGTCCTTCGATGGTGAACGTGCAGTACCTGATCCGGCTGCACGAATTATTAGGAACGAAAGGAACACACCATGCGCCACGGACACGGACTCCGCAAACTCAATCGCACCAGCGAGCACCGCCTCGCCATGCTGCGCAACATGATGAATTCGCTGCTCGAGCACGAAGTCATCAAGACCACGGTCCCCAAGGCCAAGGAACTGCGTCGCGTCGTCGAGCCGATGATCACGCTCGCCAAGGAGCCCACGGTCGCCAACAAGCGCCTGGCCTTCGACCGGCTGCGTGACCGCGACATCGTCACCAAGCTGTTCGGCGAACTCGGACCCCGCTACCAGGCGCGCCCGGGCGGTTACACCCGCATCCTCAAGATGGGCTTTCGGGTCGGCGACAACGCGCCGATGGCTCTGGTCGAACTGGTCGATCGCCCCGAACCCACGGTGGACGCCGAAGCCCCTACAGCCGAATAAGCGGCAGGGCCGCAGTACAATAACGACGCGCGATGGAGCAGCCTGGTAGCTCGTTGGGCTCATAACCCAAAGGTCGCAAGTTCAAATCTTGCTCGCGCAACCAAATTCTCGGGACCGTGTCCCGATCGCAACAAACGCCCACTCATGTGGGCGTTTTTTTTTGCGCGTCCGATTTATTTTGAAACGGCGATTGCACTCGTCACCAAAACGCAGTGCAATCGGTCACTCCAGAGCGCCACGCACATGACACAAAATCGCGTCACACTGGGTCTGAAATTTGCAAGGCATAGTAAGGGTTAGTATTTAGCGCAACATTTACGCGCATACCTAGAATGATTTTCCGCATCTGACTGCCGAGCGCAGCTTCACGGGGCTCCAGTGGAGTCCAACTCTCCAATCCATACCTTTTTAGGGGAACGAAATGGCTGATAGTTTGCAGAAATGGGTGGGCCGCAATCGCCCGCCGCGCGTCCAGATTACCTACGACGTGGAGATTGGCGATGCGGTCGAAAAGAAGGAGCTGCCCCTGGTCGTGGGCATCCTGGCCGACCTGTCCGGCCAGCCGGCCACGCCGCTGCCGAAGATGAAAGAGCGCCGCCTGGTCGAAATCGACCGCGACAACTTCAACGAGATCATGGGCAAGATCAGCCCCCGGCTTGACCTCTCTGTCGGCGACACCATGAAGGGCGAGGGCAGCATCAAGGTCGAACTCAATTTCAAGGAATTCGAGGATTTCCATCCCGAAGCCATCGTCAACCAGGTGCCCCGCCTGGCCAAACTGCTGGAAGCTCGCCAGCAATTGCGCGACCTGCTTGCCAAATTGGACGGCAACGACGAACTCGATTCACTGCTGGAAAACATCGTCCAGAACACTGAAGAGCTGAAGAAGCTCCAGACCGAAGCCAACGCCGGCGCCGAAGCGCCCGCGGAAACCCCGGCGGCCTGAAGCAACCCATCCGGTGCGGCCGGCATGCCGGGCGCGTCCCATCAACTTTTTGGAACGGTGAATCGAAATGGCTACCAAGAAAGAAGCAAGCGCTGAAGGCGGTGCTGCAAGCACCACGAGTGACCTGACCCTGCTGGACAAGATCGTCCAGGAAGGCAACATGGCGGTGGAGGAGTCGCAAGGCCCTTACGCCAAGAAACTGATCGGGCAATTCGCCTCCCAGATCCTGGACGAAGGCATGAAAGCCGCGCCGGACAAGGGTGTCGTGGCGATGATCAACGAGCGTGTCGCCGAAATCGACAAGCTGCTGACCGACCAGCTCAACGCCATCATGCATGACCCGGCGTTCCAGGCGCTCGAAGCCTCCTGGCGCGGCCTGCACGACATGGTGTTCGGCACCGAGACCAGCACGCGCCTCAAGCTGCGGCTGCTGAACGTGACCAAGAAGGAACTGCTCAAGGACCTGGAGACCGCGGTCGACCACGACATGAGCGTGCTGTTCAAGAAGGTCTACGAAGAGGAATACGGCACGTTCGGCGGCCATCCGTACTCGCTGCTGATCGGCGACTACAGCTTCGGCCGCCATCCGCAGGACATGGCCCTGCTCGAGCGGCTGTCGAAGGTGGCTGCCGCCGCGCATGCCCCCTTCATCGCCGCGGCCTCGCCGGCGCTGTTCGACATGAAGTCGTTCACCGACCTGGGCACGCCGCGCGACATGTCCAAGATCTTCGAGAGCGCGGAACTCGCCACCTGGCGCGGCTTCCGTGAATCCGAGGATTCGCGTTACGTCTCGCTGGTGCTGCCCAGCTACGCCGCGCGCCTGCCCTACGGCGCCAAGACCATCCCGGTGGACAACTTCAATTTCGAGGAAGACGTCGACGGCAAGGACCACTCCAAGTACCTGTGGGCCAATTCGGCTTACCAACTGGGCCTGCGCATCACCGATGCGTTCGCCAAGTACGGCTGGTCCACAGCCATCCGCGGCGTCGAAGGCGGCGGCAAGGTCGACGGCATGACGGCCCACGCTTTCAAGACCGACGAGGGCGACGTGGTGCTGAAGTGTCCGACCGAGGTGACGATCACGGATCGCCGCGAAAAAGAGCTGAACGACCTTGGCTTCATCGCCATCGTCAATTCCAAGGGCTCCAATTTCGCCGCGTTCTTCGGCGGCCAGACGGTGAACAAGCCCAAGCTGTACAACAAGGACGCGGCCAACGCCAACGCCAATCTGTCGGCCCGGCTGCCCTATGTGCTGGCGGCTTCGCGCTTCGCTCACTACATCAAGGTCATCATGCGCGACAAGGTCGGCAGCTTCCAGACCCGCGGCGAGATCGAGACCTTCCTGAACAACTGGATCGCCGACTACGTGCTGATCAACGACACGGCGCCTCAGGCCACCAAGGCCCGCTTCCCGCTCGGCGAAGCGCGCGTGGACGTGACCGAGGTGCCCGGCAAGCCCGGCGCCTACCAGGCCACCTGCTTCCTCCGGCCTCACTTCCAGATGGAGGAGTTGACTGCATCGATCCGCCTGGTGGCGGAACTGCCGGCCCCCGCGGCGTGATGCCGTCACCATTCATTCCTTTCGGATCAACATCACGGAGCTAATTCATGGACGTCATCATCATTGACATCACGGGCATCAAGGGCAACTGCACCTTCAAGGGCTATGCCGACAAGGTCATCCTCAATTCGTTCAGCCACGGCGTGGCGCTACCGATGAGCGGCGACCCGGCCAACACGGAGCGCACGATGGGCCGGCCGCAGTTTTCGGAGATGAACTTCTCGAAAATGACCGACCAGTCGACGCCGCTGCTCTACGCGGCTTGCGCCCAAGGCAAGAAGCTGGGCACGGCGACGATCCACATCGGCCGCAACGAAGCAGGCGAATTCATGTCGCTGCTGAAATATGAGCTGACCAACGCAATGGTGTCGAACATCAACACCTCGGGCGGCGGCGGCTCGCCGTCGGATTCGTTCTCGCTCAACTACACGGGCATCAAGACCTACTTCACCCAGCAGAACGCCGACTCGACCAAGAAGGGTACGGCTGACTTCGGCTGGAATCTGGAAACGAACGCTGCGGCTTGAGCCGGCTTGCCGCCCGTGCCTGCCACTTGATTGCCGGAGGTCTCAGCGTCGCACTGTGGAGGGCTTAGGCCATGTCGGAGCTCGTTCGCGGCTCTTCGGTGCCCCTGTTCGACCGGCTCGCTTCCAGCGAAGCGCCCGGGGGAGTGGGGGCATTTCTCTTGCTGCCCGAACATCTTGAAGCGTCGGTCGCGCGCGAGCTTTCGCGGCTTTTCAACACCCGTTGCCGGCTCGCGCCGTCGGCGATGTCCGAAAGCACGGGCACGGCCATCGACTACGGCATCCCCGACTTTTCGGCACTCTCGCCGCGTAACGACGAGGACCGCACGCTGATCGAGAAGGCGCTGGTGCAGGCCGTGGGCTTCTTCGAACCGCGCATGCGCAATGTGGCCGTCAAGGTATCCGAAGTCCCGGGACGCGGCGACACGGCCGTCGCCACCGTCAGCGGCGACCTGACGATCGGCCTGAAACCGCAGCGGGTAAGCTTCGCCTTGAACCTGAACCCGTCGCGAGACAGCGCGACCTAACCGGGCCGACCGTGTCTGAAGTCCTCAACAACGACCTGCTGCAATATTACAAGCGCGAGCTCTCCTATCTGCGCACGCAGGGCGCCGACTTTGCTTCGCGCTATCCCAAGGTCGCTTCGCGCCTGGCGCTGCACGGATCGGAGTCGATCGACCCCCACACCGAACGCCTGGTCGAGGCGGTGGCCTTTCTCACCGCCCGCGTGCATCGCGACCTGGATCGCGAGTTTCCCCAGATCGCGGCGGCGCTGCTGGACAACCTCTGTCCGACGCTGACGCAGCCGGTGCCTTCGATGTCGGTGGCCGAATTCGGCCTTGATCCGGGCCAGGGCAAGGTCACTGCCGGATTTCGCGTGCCGCGCCACACGATCCTTTACGCCTCGACCGGCGCGGGCGAGCAGTGCCGATTCCGCACCACCTGGGAAACCGTGCTGTGGCCGATCACCATCACCAAGGCGGCGCTGCACGGCGATGCCACCCTGCGCTTCACGCTCGAGTGCGGCGCCGACACCGATTTCTCCGAACTGGATGTCGATTCGTTGCGCATCCACTTGCAGGGCGACTGGATGACCACGATGCCGCTGTACGAGCTGCTGGTGTCGGGCGTGAGCACGGTGCGGATCGCACCCGAAGCTGGTGGCGGCGGCCTGCTGCCCGCGGGCTCCTGGCGGGAGGTGGGCTACGCGCAGGATGAAGAGGTGCTGCCGCTGCCGCCCCACGCGCAGCCGGCGTACGGGCTGATGCAGGAATATTTTGCATTCCCTCGCAAGTTCCATTTTTTCGAACTGGGCGGGCTGCTCGGCAAGCTCGGTCCCGGCCGCAGTTGCGAAGTCATCCTGGCCCTGGACCGTCCCGATCGCGCCTTGCGCGGCCTGTCGGCCGACAACCTGAAACTGGGCTGCTGCCCGATCGTCAATCTGTTTCCGCGCACCAGCGAGCCGATCGTGGTTGACCACCGCAACTACGAATACCTGCTGTCGGCCGACCGGCACCGGGGCGCGACGACCGAAGTGCATTCCATCCTGTCGGTCACCGCGTCCGATCCGAACGCCGACCGTCCGGTTTCGGTGCCCAGCTTTGCGGCGCTCGGCCAGATTCGCTCCGACGACCAGACCACCTTCTGGGCGTCGCGCCGCGAGTTGAGCCTGCGCCCGAACATCGCGGGCACCGACGTCTACCTGACCTTCGTGGACCGCGGCAACGCCATGAAGACGCCGGCCGAGCCGGTGATCTACGCCAATCTCCTGTGCACCAACCGGCGGCTGGCCGAGCAGGTGCCGATCGGCGCGCGCATGGTGCTCGAAGGCGTGTCGCAGAGCACCAAGGTGCGCTGCCTGTACGAGCCGACCCAGCAGCGCGATCCGCCGCTGGGCAGCGAAACCTTGTGGCGGCTGGTGTCCCTGTTGACGCTGAACCACCAGTCGATGGTCGACGGCTCCACTGGCCGCGACCAGCTGCGCGAGATGCTGAAGCTGTTCGCCTCGGACAGCAAGCGTGACCACGAGCAGATCCGCGGCATCCGCGAACTCGAGGCGCGCAGCGTCACGGCCCGCATCGGCGCTGACGCCTGGCGTGGCTATTGCCGCGGCACCGAGGTGATCCTGGAATTCGAGGAAGAAGCCTTCGTCGGCAGCTCGCCGCTGCTGATGTCGGCCGTGCTGGCGAGGTTCTTCGCCATGTACACGTCGATCAATTCTTTTGTCCGGCTGGGCGTGCGCCGCGGCGATGAAGTCTGGAAGCAATGGGAACCGATGAGCGGCCGCCAACTGGTACTCTGATCGAGCGGCTCCTGAGCCGCCCCCAGGGTTTCAACCTGTTCCAGGCCATCAGCCTGCTGGAGCGGGCCGCCGCGCATGCCGCGCCGGTGGGCGGGGCGGCAGACCAGCCGGAGGCGGTCCGGCTGGCCGCAGTGGTGTCGCTCGGTTTCCAGCCCAGTGACGTTTCCAGCGTGACGGCCGGCTCGCCGACCGGAGAGGCGTTCACCCTGCGGTCGCCGGTGATGTCGCTCGCCGGCGCGCAGGGCCCGCTTCCGATGCCCTTCACCGAACTGCTGCTGGAACGCAAGGCGGCACGGGACCCCGCCACCGCCGATTTCCTGGACATCTTCAATCACCGGCTGCTGTCCTTTCTCTATCGCGGCCGCAAGAAACATCACATGGGCCTGAACTGGGCGACGCCCGAGGCGTCGTCGCTCGCGTCGAGCCTGGATTCACTGAGCGCGCTGGGCCTGGCGGCGGGCGCGCGCGGCGCCAATGGCGAAACGTCGTGGCTGCGTCATGCGGGCCTGATGGGCGGCGCGCCCCGTTCGCTGGCCGGCCTGTTCGCCATGCTGGGCGATCGCCTGGGCATCCGCGTCAAGGGCAGCCAGTTCCACGGCGGCTGGCAAACGCTGGAGCCTGCGGAACTTTCGCGCCTGGGCGGGCACGGCCGTGGCGTGTCGCGGCTGGGCCGCTCCACCGTGCTGGGACGGCGGGCCTGGTACCAGAGCGCCGGCATCCAATTGGAGTTCAGCGAATTGCCGATGGCGCGCCTGCAGCAATTCCTGCCGGGTGCAAGGGAACACGCGCTGACGCGTTGGCTGGTCAGCCGCTACGTCCAGCAGGAATTGCAGGTCGAACTGGTGCTGCGGCCGGCGGCGCGCGAAGTCAGGCGCTCCGCGCTGGGTGCTGGAAGCGAGATGCGCCTGGGCTGGACCTCGTGGCTGGCGACGGGGCCGCTCACGGCACGGCCGCCGACTCCCGCCCGGCTGCGGCTGGCCGCCGCGAATCGCCCGACGGTTCACTGACAGAGAAAAAAAGGCGCCCTATGGACATCGACATCCGCACCCTGCTGGCCCGCCTCAATCCCGAGTGCAAGCAGGCGCTCAACGCGGCAGCGGAATTGTGCGTGCAGCAGACGCACTACAACGTCGATATCGAGCACCTGTTGCAGCGCCTGCTCGAGGGGCCTGCGCCCGACGTGGGGCTGATCCTGGCGGAATACGAGATCAAGCCCGATGTCATCCAGGCGCAATTGCAGGAGGCCATGGACCGCTTCAAGCGCGGCAACGGCCGCACGCCGGCGCTCTCGCCCAACCTGGCGCCACTGTTCCAGGAGGCATGGCTGCTCAGCTCGATGCTGCTGGGCGAGCAGTTGGTGCGCTCCGGCACGCTGCTGCTCGCGCTGCTCGAAGTGGACAGCCTGCGCGGCCTGTTGCTGGAATCGGCGCCCGGGCTGCTGCAGATTCCGCGCGAAACCCTGCGCAAGGGCCTGGCTGATCTGCTGGCCACCTCGGCCGAAGACGCCGGAGGCGCGGTGCGCGCGGCGGCTCCCGCTGCCGCTACACCGAGCACGGGGGGCGCAGCGCCGAAACAGATGCCGACCATGCGTCGGGGCGGCTCGAACACGCCTTCGCTGGACCAATACACGGTCGACATGACCCAGCTCGCACGCGACGGCGCGGTGGACCCGATCCGCGGACGCGACGCCGAAATCCGCCAGATCGTCGACGTGCTGCTGCGCCGGCGCCAGAACAACCCGATCCTCACCGGCGAGGCCGGCGTCGGCAAGACCGCCGTGGTCGAAGGGTTTGCCCAGCGCATCGTCCAGGGCGATGTGCCGCCTTCGTTGCGCCAGGTGTCAGTTCGCACGCTCGACCTGGGGCTGCTGCAGGCCGGCGCTGGCGTGAAGGGCGAATTCGAAAACCGCCTGAAGTCGGTGATCGCCGAGGTCAAGGCTTCGCCGACGCCCATCATCCTTTTCATCGACGAAGCGCACCAGCTGATCGGCGCCGGTGGCTCGGAGGGACAGGGCGATGCCGCCAACCTGCTCAAGCCCGCGCTCGCGCGCGGCGAGCTGCGCACGATCGCCGCCACCACCTGGGCCGAGTACAAGAAATACATCGAGCGCGACCCGGCCCTCACGCGCCGCTTCCAGGTGGTGAAGATTGAGGAGCCCAGCGAGGAATCCGCCATCGACATGTTGCGCGGCATGGTGGCCACGCTGCAGAAGCACCATGGCGTGGAGATCGTCGACGATGCGGTGCGCGACGCCGTGAAGCTGTCGCATCGCTACATCTCCGGGCGCCAGTTGCCCGACAAGGCGATCAGCGTGCTGGACACGGCCTGCGCGCGCGTGGCGATCGGCCAGAACGCGCTGCCGCTGGAAATCGAGGACGCGGCCCGCGACATCTCCAGCGCCGAGAACCAACTGCGCATCCTGCGCCATGAGAGCGCCACCGGCCGCAACCACGAGCAGGCCATTGCCACCCATACCCTGGAGCTGGAGGAGCACCGCCAGCGCCACAAGCGCCTGTCCGACAAATTGGGGGAAGAGAAGAACGCCGTCGCCGAAATCGTGGCGCTGCGCAAGCGCATTTCCGACAGCGTGGGCGCCGACGCCGCCACCACCAGCAGCGAAGACAGTGAAATGATGACCTCGACGCTGCAGCGGCTCGAGAAGGGGCTGGAAGCGGTGCAGGACGACGAGCCGATGGTGCCTGTCTGCGTCGACTCCGCGGTGGTGGCGCAGGTCATTTCGGGCTGGACCGGCATCCCCGTGGGCCGCATGCTGGCGGACGAATTGCACACCGTGCTGAACCTGAAGGAAAAACTGGCCGAGCGCGTGGTCGGGCAGAACCAGGCACTGGACGCAATCGCGCGGCGGGTGCGCACTTTCCGCGCCGACCTGGACGACCCCGGCAAGCCGGTGGGCGTGTTCCTGCTGGTGGGGCCGAGCGGTGTCGGCAAGACCGAGACCGCGTTTGCACTGGCCGACCTGCTGTACGGCGGCGAGCGCAACATGGTCACGGTGAACATGTCCGAGTTCCAGGAAGCGCACACCGTCTCCGGGCTGAAGGGCGCGCCTCCGGGCTATGTGGGCTATGGCCGCGGCGGCGTGTTGACCGAGGCGGTGCGCCGCCGTCCGTACAGCGTGGTGCTGCTGGACGAAATGGAGAAGGCCCATCCGGACGTGCTCGAACTGTTCTTCCAGGTTTTCGACAAGGGCCAGATGGAAGACGGCGAGGGCGTCCTGATCGACTTCAAGAACACGCTGATCCTGCTGACTTCCAACGCGGGCCAGGACGTGATCACCGACGCCTGCGAAGGCGGCAAGCGCCCCGATGCGGAAGCGCTCATCGAACGGCTCCGGCCGGTGCTGCTCAAGCAGTTTTCGCCGGCATTTCTGGGGCGCCTGGTCCTCGCGCCGTACTACCCGTTGGGTGACGAGCAGATCCGCTCCATCGTGAACCTGAAGCTCGGCAAGCTGGCCCAGCGCTTCTCGCGCAACCACCGTGCCGAGTTCACCTGGGACGACAGCGTGACCCAGGCGATCGGCGACCGTTGCACCGAGGTGGACAGCGGCGCCCGCAACATCGACCACATCCTGACCCAGTCGATCCTCCCCGAACTTTCGCGCCAGGTGCTCGAGCGCATTTCCATGTCCGACCCCTTCGGCTCGGTGCACATGGCGCTGCAGAAGGACGGCCAGTTCGGCTTCAGCTTCGGCCCGCCGCGCCACCCATGAGAGAAGGATTCATCCAGGCCAATGCTTTCCTGAAGGTCAGCACGCCTTTTGGCGCCGACGTGCTGATCCTGGATGCGATCGAGGGCACCGAAGCCATCTCCCAGCCGTTCCGCTTCTCGCTGTCGATGCGCGCGTCCAGCACCTCGCTGGACGCGGCCACGATCGTCGGCGCGGTGGCGACGGTGACCATCAAGCTGGGGTCGGCGCCGGCGCGCTACATCAGCGGCATCGTGTCGCGCTTCCTCCATTCGGGCGGCGATCGCGAGTTCTCGGCCTACTCGGCCGAGATCGTGCCCAAGCTGTGGCTGCTCACGCTCAGCCGCGACCGCAAGATCTGGCAGAACAAGACGGCCGCCGACATCATCAAGGCGGTGCTGGGCGAGTACGGCGTCACCTTCGATGCGAAGCTGACCGGCACCTACAAGTCCCGCGAGTATTGCGTGCAGCTCGATGAAACGGCATTCGAGTTCATCTCGCGGCTGATGGAGGAAGAAGGCATCTTCTACTTCTTCACGTTCGCCGACGGCGCGCACACCATGGTGCTGGGCGACGCCAGCGGCGCGCACACCGATTGCCCCAATGCCGCTGCCTTGAAGTACTCCCCGCACCTGGGCGGGCGCGAAAAGACCGACACCGTCAACCGGTTCGAGTTCGAAAGCCGGCTGGTGGCGCAAAAGCATGGCGTGGGCGACTATGACTACCTGCAGCCCAGCACCGCGCTGGACGCCGAACATGCCGCCGCAACCGGCAAGGGCACGCAATACGAATACCCGGGTGGCCACACCGTGGTCGCCGACGGCACCGCGCGCGCCAAGATCCGGGTCGAAGCCGAACAGGTGCAAAGCAACATTTCGCGCGGCCAGAGCTTTGCCTACGCGCTCACGGCCGGCACCAAGTTCACGCTGTCGGGCCACGGCCGCGCGGCACTGAACGCGGCCCACGTACTGCGCACGGTCACTCATTCCGCCAGCCAGGGCCACTACAGCAACAGCTTCGAGGCCTTTCCCGCCACGGTGCCGTTCCGGCCGCCGCGCGTCACGCCGCGGCCGCGCGTCGCCGGCAGCCAGATCGCCACGGTGGTGGGCTCCAGCGGCGAGGAGATCTGGACCGACAAGCACGGCCGCATCAAGGTGCAGTTCCCCTGGGACCGCATCGGCACGAAGAACGAGAACAGCTCCTGCTGGGTGCGCGTGCAGCAAACCTGGGCGGGACAGGGCTGGGGCGCGCTGTTCATCCCGCGCATCGGCCAGGAAGTGGTGGTGAGCTATGTGGACGGCGACCCGGACCGGCCGCTGGTCACCGGCAGCGTCTACAACGCCGAGAAGACGCCGCCGGTGACGCTGCCGTCCATGCAGACCCAGAGCACCATCAAGTCGCGCTCCTCCAAGAGCGGCAGCGCCGGCAACGAGATCCGCTTCGAGGACAAGAAGGATTCGGAGGAGTTCTACTTCCATGCCCAGAAGGACATGAAGGTGGAGATCGAGAACGCGCTGACGACCACCGTGAAGGCCAGCCATGAGGTCCACACGCTGGAGAAGGGCGACCGCACCGTCGACGTGCAGACCGGCAAGGAAGTGCACAACGTGAAGGGCACGCGCGAGCTCACCGTCACCGGCAACGAAACCCACACCGACAAGGGCGACTTCACCCACAAGGTCACCGGCAACTACGAACTCAAGGTGACCGGCAACCTGGTGATCGACGTGACCGGCTCCATCACCTTCAAGTCGGCGAAGGACGTGAGCGCCGAGGCGGGCACGACCTGGTCGACCAAGGCCGGCACCTCGCTGACCAACAAGGCGGGCACGGCGCTGACGAACGAGTCGGGAACGGCCCTCACCAACAAGGCCGGCACGTCGCTGTCGAACGAGGCGTCGCTGGGCCTGAAGAACAAGGCGGGCACGACGCTCGACAACGAAGGCACCATGGTGAACAACAAGGCTTCCGCCACGCAGACGGTGGATGGCGGCGGCATGCTCACCGTCAAGGGCGGCATGGTCAAGATCAACTGAACCGACATGAGCAAAGCCCCCGCTTCCGCCGCCGACATCGCGCCGTCCGTTGTTGCGGAGCAACGCAATGAGAAGGGCGAGGTGACCAGCCGCACCGAGCTCGTGGATGGCGTGCCGCACGGCCAGATGACCACTTTTGGCCCCACCGGCAAGCCTTCGATGCAGGCCGGCTACCGCGCCGGCGTGTTGCACGGCGCGATGCGGATGTGGGACGACGCGGGCCAGCTGGTACAGGAAGCCCTTTACGACAAGGGCAAGCAGCAAGGCATCACGCGGGTCTACGCCGGTGGGCGCCTGTTGTCCGAGCAGATGTTCGCGCAAGGCGTACCGAACGGTGAAACCACCATGTACGCCGAGTCAGGCGACCCGAACTGCAAGCTGCACTTCAAGCAAGGCCAGATCGAGGGCGAGGCGCTGTTCTTCAACGAAGGGGGGCTGGTGCGCCGCGCGATCTACCGGAAAGGATTGCTGGAGGGGGAGGCCATCGACTACGATCGAGAGGGGACCAAGGTCCAGAGCGCCCACTACAAGGCCAACCTGCTCGAGGGTTGGCTGCGCAGGTATTGGCCGAACGGGCAGGTGATGGAAGAGTTGCAGTACAAACAGGGCAAGCCGGTCGGCAAGCCGCGGCGCTTCAACAGCAAGGGCGCCAAGCAGGCGGGCGAGGCCGACCAGGCCAGCCTGATGCAGCGGCTCGAGAAACTGGTGAGGGGATAGTCATGGGAATTCAGGTGGCGACCGGGGCGACCTTGCAGTGCAGCTTCGGCGTGGCGCCGGGCGTGTTGTCGGTGCTGCCGCTCAATCGCACGATGACGGGCACGCCGGCCGCCAACATCATGGACAACAAGCCGTTCGTCAACATCGCGCCGTTCGGCGTGTGCAATTCGGTGTCGAATCCGATGGTTGCGGCCGCGACGGCCGCCGCGCTCGGGGTGCTCACGCCCATGCCCTGCATCCCGGTCACGGCCGCGCCCTGGGTGCCGGGTTCGCCCACGGTGATGATCGGCAACATGCCGGCCGTGAACAACAGCTGCAAGCTGATGTGCAACTGGGGCGGCATCATCCAGGTCGTGGTGCCGGGGCAGTTTACGGTGATGGTGGCATAGGACAGGTCATGCAATACACCATCTCCATGACTTCGCGCATGCTGGCGATCGCCGCACTCTGTACGTTCCTGCTGTGCGTGCTGCTGTTCCTGCTCGGGATCGAGTTGGGCAAGCGGTTTGCGGAGCCCCCTGCAGTGGTGGTTCCCGCAACCACGGTCACGCTGCCGAATGTTGCTCCCCCGGCTTTGCCGGCCGCTCCCGCCGCACCGGCCGTTGCCGCACCCGTATTAAAACCATGACTTGGGAATCACCGATGCGTTTCAACTTCCACCCTGACCATCGAGCCAAGGCGGCCTCCTGGCTGCGCGCGGCCGCACTGGTCCTGTGCGCGTGCGGCTTCGCGGGTCAGGCCGCGGCCCAGGCGCCCAAGGCGCCGGCGGCCAAGGCCGCAGCCGTTGCGGCTCCCGCACCGGCGGCCAGCGCCGCCAACCAGGCCGTATCGGCGGCCCTCAACCTGTCGTCCGCTCCGGCGCTGGTGAAAGTGCCGGACGGCCGGTTGCTGGCGCCGGACATCGCGCGCATCGTCACCCGTGGCGAGCTGGTGGTCGCCATGCTGGGGGTGGACACGCCGCCTTTCTTCTACGAGAAAAAGGGCGAGCTGGTGGGGCTCGAAGTCGACTTGGCCAAGGCCATCGCCAAGGAACTCGGCGTCAACGTCCGCTTCAACCGGACGGCCAAGACCTTCAACGCCGTGGTCGACACGATCGCGCGGGGCGAGGCCGACATTGCCGTCAGCAAGCTCTCGCGCACGCTGGCCCGCGCGCAGGTGATCAGTTTCAGCCAGCCCTACCTCAGCCTGAATCACGCATTGATTCTGAACCGCGTGAAGTTCGCGCAGTTCGCGCGCGACCGCGCCTTGCCCGACGTCATCCGCGGTTTCAGCGGCTCCGTCGGCGTGATCGCGAAATCTTCCTTCGCCGACTACGCCAAGCGAAATTTCCCCAACGCGAAGATCATCGAGTACCCGGGTTGGGGCGACGTGCTCAAAGCGCTCGACAAGGGCGAAGTGATCGGCGCCTATCGCGACGAATTCGAGGTCAAGCGCATCCTCAAGACCGATCCCACGGCCTCGCTGGTGCTGCGGACGGTGACGTTCAAGGACCTGGAGGACACCTTGGGCATCGCGGTGGGGATCAACGACCCGGTGCTGCTGGCCTTCATCAATGAATTCCTGGCCCAGCGCAGCGACAAGTTGACCATCAACAAGGTCCTCGCGGCCCTGGAAAAATAAAGCAGTAAGGGATCAAGAAAATGGATGTCAAGAAACTCTACGCCTTCGTTCTGAATCCGTGGGTCATCGTCGGCAGCCTGGCCGCCGGTTTCGCCGTCGGGACGGTGGCGCCGGAAGAGGCCATCAAGCTCGGCTTCCTGGGCGACATCTACGTCGACCTGCTCAAGATGATCACGCTGCCGTTCATGGTGTCGGCGGTGATCTTCAGCTTGCAGCGGTTGTTCCGCGAAGGCGGCACCGGCAAGCTGCTGGGCCGCGTCGCCACTGTCTTCTTCGCCTTCTCCGTGGCGGTCGCGGTCATCGGCGCGGTCACGCTGCTGATCATGCGACCCGGAGAAAACCTCTCCAGCGCCACCATGGCCACCTTCGGGCAGATCGTGGGCAACGATTTGAGCTCCAGCGACACTGCGATGAGCCTGCAGGGGACCGACGCGGTCAAGAAAAGCGTCACCTTCACCGAAGTGCTGGTCAGCCTGGTGCCGACCAACATCTTCTCGGCGCTTGCCAACGGCGACACGCTCAAGGCGCTGGTGTTCGCGATGCTGTTCGGCCTGGCCGTGGGGCACGTTCCCTCGCGCATCTCCGAGGGCCTCACCCATTCGCTGGAGACCATCTACCACTCCTGCCAGACCTTGATGCGCTGGCTCAGCTACCCGCTGCCGCTGGTGCTGTTCTGCATGAGCGCCGCCCAACTGGGCAAGACCGGCATCGGCCCGCTGCAGGCGATGATCCAGTTCGTCGTCGCCTTCTTCATCGCGTCGATCATCGTCCTGGTGATCGCCGCCGTCATCATCTGGCGCCGTTCCAACAACTCCTTCGGGCAGACGCTCAACGCGCTGCGCGGCCCATTTGCCTTGGCGCTCGCGACCCGCAGCAGCGCCACCTGCATGCCGGTGATGATCGAAAGCCTGGCCGACCGGCTCGGGTTTGCGCGGTCGCGCGTGGAGCTGCTGGTGCCGCTGAGCGTGTCTCTCCTGCGGGTCGGGCCGGTGGTGTACTACGTCTGCGCCACGCTGTTCATCGCCCAGCTGTACGGGCGCGCGCTGACGCCGATGGATATCGGGTTGGTGCTGTCCGCATCCGTGCTGGCCGGCTTCGCGTCCGCCGGCATGACCGGGCTGGTGACCGTCTCGCTGGTCGGGATGACTTGCACCTACCTCGGCTTGCCCTTCGAGGCGGCGTTCATCCTGTTCCTCGCGGTGGACCCGATCTGCGACATGCTGCGCACACTGGTTCTGGTGATCGGCAACACCGCGGCGGTGTCGCTGATCTGTCCGCGGCCGTTGAAAATCTGACGGGCGGCACCGGCATGTCACGCATCGGGGTCTTCGGCGGCATGGGTCCATCGGCGACCGTGGACTTCATGGACAAGCTCGTGCAATTGACCCCGGCCAAGCGGGACCAGGAACACCTGCCGGTCATCGTCGCCAGCCTGCCGCATATTCCCGACCGGTCACGCTCGATCCTGGGCACCGGCCCCGACCCGTTGCCGCAACTGCTCAAGGGCATCGACTTCCTCAATACCGCAGGCGTCGGCGTGATCGCCATCCCCTGCAACTCGTCGCACCACTGGTACGGCCAGATGGTCGCGAAGAGCGGCGTGCCGATCCTGCACATCGCGCGCAGCTGCGTCGCCGCGATCGAGCCGGGGCC
>JAQGMS010000484.1 GCA_028292245.1 Ramlibacter sp. | reverse complement strand
GCCCGATCCCGAATCAGGCAGCCCATGCGCGTTTTCAGCGTTCCCGTATCCGCGCCGTTCCTGCGTAGCGTCATCGCGGCCCTGGTCGACGGCCGGCTGGTCGACGGTTTTGAGGCGCGCGCGCAGCCGGAGCGTCTGGCAGCAGCGACGCTCTATCTGCCGACTCGGCGCGCCGGGCGCATGGCGCGCGAAGTTTTTCTCGATGAGTTGAAGGCCGACGCGGTGGTGTTGCCGCGCATCGTCGCCCTCGGCGACATCGACGAGGACGAGCTCGCCTTCGCTGATGAGGCCGAGCAATATGGCGGCGCGACGCCATTGGACATTCCGGCAAAACTCGGCGAACTCGATCGCAGGCTGACGCTGGCGAGGCTGGTGGCCGCGTGGGCCAAGGGACCGGTGTTGGCGCCGCTGGTGGTCGGCGGTCCGGCATCGACGCTGGCGCTGGCCGGCGATCTGGCGCGGCTAATGGACGACATGGTCACCCGTGGCGTCGGCTGGGATGCGCTCGACAAGCTGGTGCCGGACCAGCTCGACCAATATTGGCAACACTCCTTTGAATTCCTGCAGATCGCGCGCAAAGCATGGCCCGCGCACCTCAGCGAAATCGGCAAGATCGAGCCGGCGGCCCGGCGCGATCTCCTGATCGAGGCGGAAGCCAAACGGCTGTCGGCGCATCCTGACGGCCCTGTGATCGCGGCAGGCTCGACCGGTTCGATGCCGGCGACCGCAAAATTCCTTCAGGCGGTTGCGGCCCTGGCGCATGGCGCGGTGGTGCTGCCCGGACTCGATACCGATCTCGACGAGGCGGCATGGCAGCTGATCGGCGGCGTCAAGGACATCAAGGACAAGTTCACTGCCCATCCGGCGTCGAACCATCCGCAATTCGCGATGCACGCGCTGCTGGACAAGTTTGGCATCCAGCGGCGTGACGTCGAAATCCTCGGCACACCGGCGCTGCGGGGGCGCGATGTGCTGGTCTCCGAGGCGATGCGGCCATCCAACGCGACGGCGCAGTGGCATGGGCGGCTGGCGGAGCCCGAGATCGTCGAGAAGATTTCCGGCGGCATGACCGATCTTGCCGTCATCGAGGCCGCCAACCCCGAGATGGAGGCGCTCGCCATCGCGGTGGCGATGCGCGAGGCGCGGCATCTCGGCAAGTCGGCAGCGCTGGTGACGCCGGATCGCGCCCTGGCGCGCCGGGTGATGGCGGCGCTCGGCCGCTGGAATCTGGCCTTCGACGATTCCGGCGGCGACGCCCTGATGGATACAGCGGCCGGCATCTTCGCCCGGCTGGCCGCTGAGGCGGCCGCGAACGGACTGGAGCCGCCGACGCTATTGGCGCTGCTAAAGCATCCGCTGTGCCGGCTGGGCGGCGCGCCAGGCGAATGGCAAGGCGCGGTCGAGGTGCTCGAACTGGCGCTGTTGCGCGGTACCCGGCCACAGGCGGGAAGCGCGGGCCTGGCGCGGGATTTTGAGCGATTTCGGGTTGAGCTTGCGAAACTGCGGCGCCGCGAACCGTCCTCGCTGCATTCAGCCGAGCCACGGACCAGGCTCAGCGACCGCGACGTCGATCGAGCGCAGCAGTTGATCGCGGCGCTGCAGACAGCGCTTTCGCCGCTCGAAAATCTTTCGTCGTCAAAATCCTATGATTTTGCCGAGCTGGCGCAATGTCATCGCAAGGCGCTGATGGAATTATCGCGCGACGCGCACGGCGCAGGCCTGGCGTTCGAAGGCCCTCAGGGATCGGCGCTTGCTGGCGCGTTCGACGATCTGCTCGGCAGGTTGGAAGGCGACGCGATCGTCGCCAGCGGCCTGATGGTCCAGCTCGGCGATTACCCGGAAGTATTCCAGACCGCCTTTGCCGACCGCGTCGCGCGGCGGCCGGAATCCGCGATCGCGCAACTGCACATCTATGGCCAGCTCGAAGCGCGGCTGACGCAATCCGACCGCGTCATTCTGGGCGGATTGGTCGAAGGCGTGTGGCCGCCGGCGCCTCGCGTGGATCCGTGGCTGAGCCGCCCGATGCGGCATCAACTCGGGCTAGATCTGCCGGAGCGGCGCATCGGCCTTGCCGCGCACGATTTTGCGCAATTGCTTGGGGCCGACGAGGTCATCCTCAGTCATGCCGCCAAGGTCGGCGGCGCGCCTGCGGTGGCCTCGCGTTTCCTGCACCGGCTCGAAGCGGTCGCTGGCGAAGCGCGCTGGAACGCCGCCAGGGCATTGGGCGAGAAATACGTTCGCTTCGCCGATGAGCTCGATCGGCCCAACGAAGTTAAGCCGGTTCATCAGCCGGCGCCGACGCCGCCGCGCGCCACACGCCCGCTGAAGTTGTCGGTGACGGCGATCGAGGACTGGCTGCGCGATCCCTATACGATCTACGCGAAATTCATTCTAAAGCTTTCGCCGCTCGATCCCGTCGACATGCCGCTGTCGGCGGCCGACCGCGGCTCGGCGATCCACGACGCGCTCGGCGAATTCACGCAAACCTACGCCACCGCCCTTCCCGATGATCCCGCTCGCGCCTTGCGCGGCATCGGCGAGAAGTATTTCGCGCCGCTGATGGAGCGGCCGGAAGCGCGCGCATTGTGGTGGCCGCGGTTCCAGCGCATCGCCGGATGGTTTGCCGATTGGGAAATCGCGCGGCGGGGCAATGTCGCCGCCATCGACGCCGAAATCCGCGGCGAGATCCCGATACGGCTCGACAACGACCGTACCTTCATCCTGTCGGCCCGCGCCGACCGCATCGAGCGCCGTCCCGATGGAAGCTACGCGATCCTCGACTACAAGACCGGGCAGCCGCCGACCGGCAAGCAGGTGCGGATGGGCCTGTCGCCCCAGCTGACGCTGGAAGCCGCGATCCTGCGCGAAGGCGGTTTTGAACGAATTCCCGCCGGCAGTTCGATCAGCCAGATCGGCTATGTCAGGCTTTCCGGCAACAATCCGCCGGGCGAACAGAAGCCGCTGGAACTGAAGATCAACAAGGGCGATCAGCCGCAAGCGCCGGACGAAGCGGCCAAAGAGGCGCGACGCAAACTTGAAGACCTGATCCGCGC
>JAQGMS010000363.1 GCA_028292245.1 Ramlibacter sp. | reverse complement strand
TGCGCGGTTGAGCCTCGCGCCTGAGCTGCCGACGCTCGTCGAGGAAGGCTATCCGGGCCTGACCGTCTCGTCGTGGACGGGTTTATTCGCGCCGGCGCGAACGCCGCCGGCCGTCGTGACGGCCCTGCAAAAGGCCGTAGCCAAAGTCCTGGGCCGGCCGGACGTCGTGCGCACGCTCGCAGGCCTCGGCGTGGAGCCCGGCGGAGTGGACAGCGCGGCGTTTTCCGCTTTCGTCAAAGAAGACATCCAGAAATGGGGCAAGGTAGTCAGGTCTGCGCACATCCGCGTGGACTGACTCGTGCCTCGAACAACCCTGAGGAATCCCATGAGCGACGCACTTCCCTTCAGCGGCATCACCGTTCTCGACGTCTCACGCATCCTGGCCAGTCCTTTCGCAAGCGGCCAGTTGGCGCTGCTGGGCGCGAACGTGATCAAGATCGAAGATCCAGGCGTCGGCGACGCAGCGCGCTACGGGCACAGCTACAACAAGGACCTCGCGAAGAGCGGGATGTCGTCGAACTTCCTGTCGCAGAACTCGAACAAGCGGGCCATGACGCTCAACCTGCGGACCGAGGAAGGGCAGGAGATCTTCAGAAAGCTCGCGCAAAGCGCCGACGTGATCGTCCAGAACCTGCGGACCGGCACGATGGCGCGCTACGGTCTCGGCTATGAGGACATCTCGCGCATCAACCCGCGCATCGTGTACTGCTCGCTCACGGCGTACGGTGCGACCGGACCCAAGAAGCGCCACCCCGCATACGACCCCGTGGTTCAGGCGGCGAGCGGCATGATGAGCATCAACGGCACTGCGGAGACGTCGCCGCTGAAGGTCGGGCCGCCGGTGGTGGACTATGGAACCGGGCTTGCGGCCGCGTTCGCCATCGCTTCGGCGCTGTTTCAGCGTGAGCGCACCGGCGTCGGTCAGCACGTCGACGTGTCCATGCTCGACACGGCTTTCGTCCTGATGGGCTCGGTGGTGACCGACGTGATGACGGCGGGCGCGAAGCCGCGCGCGCACGGCAACAGCTACGCCTCGATCCCGACCAATGCAGCTTTCGAGACCCAAGAGGGACAGCTGTATATCGCGGCGATGCAGGAGCACCACGCCACGAATCTCTGGCGCGGGCTCGGGCGCGACGACCTCGCAGCCGATCCGCGCTTCACGACGCACGAGTTGCGAAGCGAGAATGGACTCGCGCTGCGCCAGGAGATCGCGAAAACGTTTCTGACGAAGAAGGCGTCAGAATGGGAGGACATCCTGAACGAGCTGGGGGTCCCTGCGATGCGCGTGCGCACCATACCCGAGGCGGTTTCGGAATCGTATCTCGACAGCCGCAAGCTCTTTCACACGTTCGAGGACGTTCCGGGCGCCGGACGGGTGACGGTGCCGCTCGTCCCGTTCAAGCTCTCGTCGTGCGAGCTGACAGCGAAGACGCCGCCGCCGTCGCTGGGCGAGCACACCGATGAAATCTTGAAGGCGATCGGTTACCCCGTCGCGCGGCTCGACGAGCTGAGAGCCCGGCGCGTGATATGAACGTCCGCGGCTTCTGCGGCGCAGCGGTCATGTCGGCATGTCTGGCCGGCACAGTATCGGCGGCGGAGCCTGCGTATCCGGGCCGTCCCATCCACCTCGTCGTGCCTTTCGCGCCCGGCGGAGGCGCGGACATCATGGGCCGCGCGATCGGCCAACGCATCACGGCAGGAATGGGGCAGCCGGTCATCATCGACAACCGTGCAGGCGCAGGCGGGCGCATCGGCGCCGAAGCAGTCGCCAAGTCCGCGCCCGATGGTTACACGCTACTGCTCGGAACCACGAGCACACTCGTGTGGGCGCCTGCTCTGCTCGGGAAGCTCGCCTACGATCCGCTGTCGGGATTTGCGCCGATCGCACCGTTCGCTTCTGCGTTCACGGTGCTTGTCGTACACCCGTCGATCCCGGCCACATCCGTCAGGGAGCTCATTGCACTGGCGCGATCACGGCCGGGCGGTCTGAACTACGCGTCTTCCGGAATCGGTGCGCCGGCCCATCTGGCCGCGGAACTGTTCAACTTTGCCGCGCGGGTGAAAACGACGCACATCGCCTACAAGGGAAGCGGACCTGGGACGATCGCGCTGATCAGCGGCGAAACGGATCTGATGTTCAGCAACATCCTGCCCGCGCTCGCACCGGTGAAGTCGGGGCGACTGCGCGCGCTGGCCGTCACGAGCCTGAACCGGTCGCCCGTGCTGCGCGAGGTGCCGACGGTGTCGGAGTCCGGCTTGCCGGGATTCGAGGTCTACGTCTTCTACGGTCTGGTGGCGCCGGCGGGTACATCCAGAGACGTCATCGAGCGCCTGCATGCGCAGGTCACGCAGGCGCTCGATGCGCCGGACGTCATATCGCGGCTCACTGCGGACGGTACCGATCCCATGCGCACTCGCGATCCGGAAGAGTTCGCGAACATCATCAAGGCGGAATGGGACAAGTGGTCGAAGCTCACGAAGGACGCGGGCATCCGCGGTACCGAGCAGCCCTGAGCACCTGCGCGATCGACAGACCGGCTGCGCGCTGCACGCGGCAACAATGAGCCGTGGCGTACGCCGCTGCGAGCGTTCTCACGACGGTTTCATCCGGAGGTGACGATGCGAATCATCGGATCAATGGTCCTCACCTGCGTGTTGGCGCTGGGCAGCACGGCCGAGCCGTGGGCTCAGCCTTTCCCGCACAAGCCGGTGCGGTGGATCGTCGCGTTCGGCGCGGGCGGTCCGGGTGACGAGCTCGCGCGTGTCATTGCCGCTGCGCTCTCTGAGCTCTGGGGGCAGCAGGTCATCATCGACAATCGTCCTGGCGCGAACACGATCGTAGGGACCGAGCTGACGGCGCGCGCTGCGCCTGACGGGCACACGATGGTTCTGGTCTCGTCGGGCTTCACCATCAACACGAGCTTGTACTCGAAGCTGCCTTACGATCCCCTGCGCGACCTGATCGCGGTAACGCCGTTCGCGTTCGGCCCGGCGATGCTGGTCGTGCACCCATCCGTCCCGGCCGCCAATCTGCGCGAGCTCATCGTGCTCGCGAAGGAGAAGCCGGGTACGCTCACCTATGCGTCGGGCGGGAGCGGCGCCTTCAGCCATCTTGCTGTCGAACTGATCAAGAGTCTGTCGGGCGCCTCGATCCTGCA
>JAQGMS010000246.1 GCA_028292245.1 Ramlibacter sp. | reverse complement strand
TCGCGCATCAGGCAGGGCAAGCAGAAGAAACTCAGGCTCGGCAACATCGACGCCCGGCGCGACTGGGGTTTCGCGGGTGATTTCGTGCAGGCCATGTGGCTGATGCTGCAGCAGGAGGAGGGCGATGATTTCGTGGTGGCCACCGGCCGGACCGCGACTGTCCGTGAAATGTGCAGCCTCGCTTTTTCGCACCTGGGCCTGAACTACGAAGACCACGTCGAGGTCGACCCGCAGCTGCTGCGGCCGGCCGAAGTGGACGTGCTCCTCGGCAATCCCGCGAAGGCCAAGGCGAAACTCGGCTGGAGCGCCACGACCACCCTCGAAGAACTCATCGCGATGATGGTCGATGCCGACATGAGGCGGGTCGAGCGTGAGTGAAGGCGCGGGCGCGCGCCGCATCGCCTGCGTCCATGAATGGCTCACGGACTGGGGC
Organism: Ramlibacter sp.; assembly: GCA_028292245.1. Classification (GTDB taxonomy): domain Bacteria; phylum Pseudomonadota; class Gammaproteobacteria; order Burkholderiales; family Burkholderiaceae_C; genus Ramlibacter. The sequence goes on along the minus strand of JAQGMS010000246.1, from coordinate 12,743 downwards.
GGCTCGGAAGACTGCCTGCGGCTGATCCTGGCCGCGTATCCGCAGGCGCGCGCCTACGCCACGATCGACTTCCTTTCGCCGGCGGACCGCATCCGGCTCGGGCGCGGCAAGGACATCAGCACGACCTTCCTGCAGCGCGCGCCCTGGATCGCGACGCGCTTCTGGAACTACCTGCCCGTCACCGCGCTGGCCGTCGAAACCCACGACGTGGGTGACGCCCAGATGATCATCTCCAGCTCGCATGCGTTCGCCAAGGGCGTGCTCACGCGGGCCGACCAGTTCCACCTGAGCTACGTCTATTCGCCGATGCGTTACGCATGGGACCTGCACCAGCAGTACCTGCGCGACTACGGCCTGGACCGTGGCGTGAAGTCGCTGCTGGCGCGTTACCTGTTCCATCGGCTGCGCCGCTGGGACCGCCAGACCGCCAACAACGTCGACCTCTTCATCGCGATCTCGAAGCACGTGCGCGACCGCATCTGGCGCTGCTACCGGCGCCCCGCGCTGGTGGTGTATCCGCCGGTGCGCACGCACCTCTATTCAGTGCAGGCGCAAAAGGAAGATCACTACGTCACCGTTTCGCGGCTGGTCTCGTACAAGCGCATCGACATCATCGTCGAAGCCTTTCGGGCGATGCCCTCGCGCAAGCTGCTCGTCGTCGGCGATGGGCCCGAGATGGCGCGGTTGCGGGCCCGCTGCCCGCCCAACGTGACCCTGCTGGGCCGCCTGCCGGACGAGGCGGTGCGCGACCACCTGAAGGCGGCGCGCGCGTTCCTCTTCGCGGCGCACGAGGACTTCGGCATCTCGCCGGTGGAAGCGCAGGCCTGCGGCACGCCTGTCATCGCCTATGGGGCCGGCGGTTCGCTCGAGACGGTGCGCGGCCTGGGTCGCAGCGAGCGGCCCACCGGCTTGTTCTTTCCCGAGCAGACGGCGGCCAGCATCGTGCAGGCGGTCGAGGCGTTCGAGGCCGCGGGCCCGGTCTTCGACCCGGCTGCCTGCCGCGAGTGGGCCGAAGGCTTCAGCGAAGAGCGGTTCAGCCGCGAATTCAGCGAATGCGCCGAGCGCGGCTGGGCCCACTGGCAACGTGACCCGCGCGGCGTGGACAACCTCGCGGCCGATCCGTCCAGCCGTGACTGAAGCCGGCGTGCCGTTGCAATCGCCGCAGCAAGGCGTGAACACCGCCGCGGGCTTGCGTGCGAGCCATTGGGCTGTGTTCGCGCTGCTGCTGCTGCCGTGGCTGAATGCGCGGGCCAGCGGGCCGTCGTCCTCGGTCGAGCCCTGGCTGGTGAGCGCGCTCTGCGGCGCCGTGGCGTACGGCCTCGCGCGGCCGCTCGCGCCCCATCGTGCCATCGCCATCGCGCTCGCCGCCTTCGCCGCATGGACGATGGCCCGCAGCGGGATCTCGCCGGAAACGCTCGGCGTGGCCGGCGCCTGCCTGCTGGTCTTCATGGGCGCCGCGCTCGGCGCCGGCGCCACGCGAGACGCGGGCTTCGTCGACATGCTCGCGTGGGCCTGGCTGGCGGCTGCCCTCGCCAGCACGGTGATCGCGCTGCTGCAGTATTTCGGCGTGGCCGACGCGTTCACGCCGTGGGTCAGCACCACGACGGTCGGCGAGGCTTTCGCGAACCTGCGCCAGCGCAACCAGTTCGCCTCGCTGACGGTGATCGGCATGGCGTCGCTGTTGTGGCTCTATCCAGGGCGGCTGGGTCGTTGGCCTGCGTTCGCGGCGATGGCATGGCTGGCCATGGGCGACGCTTCGACCACCTCGCGGACCGGCCTGGCGCAGATGCTCCTGCTGGGCCTGCTGGCGTGCGCGTGGACGGGGCCGCGCCGGCAACGCGCGATGCTTTGGCTCGCCGGCTTCGTGGCTTATGTCGTGGCGGCACTGTTGCTGCCGTGGCTGCTCGAAGTGTCGACCGGCGTGGCGGGCAACCGCCTGTGGGAGCGGGTGGCTGCGGTCGATGCCTGCAGCAGCCGCACGGTGCTGTGGTCCAACGTCGCGCACCTGGTCGCGCAAAAGCCTTGGCTGGGCTGGGGCTGGGGCGAGCTCGACTACGCCCACTTCACCACGCTCTACGATGGCGCGCGCTTTTGCGACATCCTCGACAACGCGCACAACCTGCCGTTGCACTTGGCGGTGGAACTGGGCATCCCGGCCGCCGTGCTGGTATGCGGAGGCTTGCTCTGGGCGGTGCTTCGCGCGCGGCCCTGGCGCGAGTCCGATCCGGCCCGGCAAATGGCCTGGGCCGTGCTGGCGATGATCGCCATGCACAGCCTGCTGGAGTACCCGCTTTGGTACGGACCCTTCCAGATCGCATTCGGCTTGTGCCTGGGCCTGTTGTCGCGAGCGTCAATCGAATCGCCGCAACAGAACGGCAGCTCCCCGCTGCGCGCGCGCGCAGCGTCTTGGTTGGTGGCCGCATGCGTGGCTGCCGCCACCGCCTATGCCGCCTGGGACTACCGCCGCGTCAGCCAGATCTATCTGCCGCCCGAAACGCGGATGGCGGCGTACCGCGACGATCCGATCCCGCTGATCCGGGACTCATGGCTGTTTCGCAATCAGGCGCGCTTCGCCGAATTGACCATCGCGCCGTTGACGCATGAAAACGCGCAGTGGATGTTCGACAACGCCCGCGCGCTGCTGCACTACTCACCTGAACCGCGGGTGGTCGAAAAACTGATCGAGAGCGCGACAGTGCTCGGGCGGCAGGACGAGGTGCTGCCGGACCTGGCACGTTACCGCGCGGCCTTTCCGGAAGCGTATGAAAAATGGTCGAAGACCAGGCCGGAGCGCGGCGCCGCGCCGCCGCCGGGTCAGCCGGCGACGTAGTGCCCGGACTTGCCGCCCTGCTTTTCCAGCAGCCGCACGCCGGTGATCACCATGCCGCGGTCCACTGCCTTGCACATGTCGTAGATGGTGAGGAGCGCAACTTGAACGGCGGTAAGTGCTTCCATCTCGACGCCGGTCGGGCCGACGGTCTCGGTGGTCGCGGTGCAGGCGATGGCGGGCTGGCCACCCGCCTGCCCATGCACCACCGCGAACTCAAGCGCCACATGCGTCAGCGCGAGCGGATGGCACAACGGAATCAGCTCGCTGGTCTTCTTGGCCGCCTGGATGCCGGCGATGCGCGCGATGCCCAGCACGTCGCCCTTCTTGGCGGTGCCCGCTTCGATGATGGCCAGTGTCGCGGCCAGCATTTCGATGCGCCCGCCGGCGACGGCGACGCGCCGGGTCGCCGCCTTGCCGCCCACGTCCACCATGTGGGCCTGACCCTGTGCGTCGAAATGCGTCAGCGAGCTCATGCGGTCCTTGTAACGCGCGCGGTAAACACCATTTACCCCCGGTTCACGTTCTTCTAGCATCATACGCACATGATTCAGTGGAAAGAACGGCTGCGGGCCTCGGGCATCCATTTCGGCGCCAGCGTCGGAGTCGCCGCGCTGGCCGGGCTGTTGGTGTTCGGCCTCTGGTATCCGTATCCGTACCGCGAAATATCCGGCGGCCGCGACCTGTTCGCGCTGGTGGTTGCCGTGGACGTGATCATCGGTCCGCTGATCACCTTCGCGGTGTTCGACCGGCGCAAGCCCTGGCGCGAATTGCGGCGCGACCTCGCGATGGTCGCCGCGCTGCAGGTGGCGGCCCTGGCCTATGGCGTCTGGAGCGTCGCGATCGCGCGGCCGGTGCACCTGGTGTTCGAGCTCGACCGGTTCCGCGTGGTGCACGGCGTCGACGTGCCGGAGGAACTGCTCGGACGCGAACCGGCCGGGGTCAAGGCCATGCCTTTGCTCGGTCCGACCTTGCTGGCGGTGCGGCCCTTTCGCGACCCGGGTGAGAGTTTCCAGGCCACGATGGAAGCCCTCAAGGGCGTGCAGATCGGCGCGCGGCCCGAACTCTGGGAACCGTACGAGGACGCCAAGGCGCGGGTGCTGCGGGTGGCCAAGCCGGTCAGCCAGTTGAAGCTGCGCTTTCCCGGGAGCGCCGGCGAGATCGATTCCGTCCTCAAGGCGGCGGGACGCAATCCTGATGCGATGGCGTACGTGCCGATGGTCGGGCGCAAGGCTTTCTGGACCGCTTTCGTCGACCCGGTTTCCGCCGACGTGGTCGCCTTCCTGCCACTGGATCCATTTTGAAACGCCACTTCCTCACGCCCTGGCTGGCCGCCGGCTGCCTGCTGCTGTTGCTGCCGGCCCAGGCGCAATTGCCGACGCTGGGCGACACCAGCGAGATGACTTCCAGCGCCGAGCGCAAATTGGGCGAGCGCATCGCGCGCGAGCTGTACCGCGATCCCGACTACATCGACGATCCGGTGCTCGACGAGTACGTGCTGGAAATCTGGACCCGGCTGCTGGCCGCCGCACGCGCACGGGGCGAACTGACCGCCGAGCTCGACGACCGCTTCGCATGGACGGTGCTGCTCGGCAAGGACCGCGTGATTAACGCATTCGCCCTGCCCGGTGGCTGGATGGGGGTGCAATTGGGCCTCATCAACGTCACGGCCTCGCGCGACGAGCTGGCCGCGGTGCTGGGTCACGAACTCAGCCACGTGACCCAGCGCCACATCTCGCGCCTGATGACGCAGGAAAAACGGCAGATGCCCTGGATGGTGGCCGCGATGGTGCTGGGCGCGCTGATCGCGGGCAAGAGCGGCGACGCGGCCAACGCGGCGATCGTCGGCGGCCAGGCGATGGCGATGCAGAATTCGCTGAATTTCTCGCGCGACATGGAGCGCGAGGCGGACCGCATCGGCTTCGGAGTGATGACGCAGGCCGGCTTCGAGCCGCAGGGCTTCGTCACCATGTTCGAGAAACTGCAGCAAGCCGCGCGCCTGAACGACAACGGCAACTACCCGTACCTGCGCACCCACCCGATGACCACCGAGCGCATCGCCGAAGCGCAGTCGCGCCAGCAGCTGATCGCGCGCAGCGGCGCCGCACCGTCGCCGGATCTCGTGCACGCCATGATGGTGGGCCGATCGCGAGTCCTGTCCAATCCGGGCGTCGACAACCTGCGCGCTTACGCTGCCGAGGCCGAAGGGACGCAGGCCGCAGCCGCGGATCGCGCGCGGCAGGCCGGCATCCTGTACGCTGCCGCGCTTGCCAGCGCCAAATTGCGCGAATTCGCGAACGCGGCCCGGCTCGCCGCCCGGCTCGGTGAACTCGTTGCGGGCGATGCACCGGCGGCGCTCCAGGCGGCTTTGCTCGGGGCCGAAGTCGCGCTGGCGGCCGGCGATCCTGCGCGTGCGGCCGGCATGGTGCCGGCCACGGCCACCGGCCGGCCCGAACTCATCCTGATGTCGCAAGCGCGCATCCAGGGCGGCCGCGCCGTGGAAGCGGCGCAGCGGTTGCAGACCTGGGTGGCGCTGCATCCGCGCGACGCGCAGGCCTGGCAGCTGCTGGCGGCGGCTTACACGGCGCAGGGCCAGACCTTGCGCGCGATCCGCGCCGATGCCGAGGCGCAAGTCGCGCACCTGGACTACCAGGCGGCCCGGGATCGCTTCAAGGCGGCGCAGGATCTGGCGCGCAAGTCGGGCGCCGGCGGCGACCACATCGAGGCCTCGATCATCGACACCCGCGCGCGGCAGGTGGAATCACTTCTTCGCGAACAGGCTCTCGAGCGCTGATTCGATCACCACGCCCAGCAGCGAGTAGATCAGCGAGCCGATCAGGGCGGCGACGAAGTCGCGCACGTGGAAGCCGTCGAGCAGTGAGGCGGCGGCCCAGAACATCAGTGCATTGATGACGAAGAGGAACAGCCCGAGCGTGATCACCGTGACCGGCAGCGTCAGCACCACCAGGATCGGCCGCACGACGGTGTTGAGCAGCCCGATCACGAAGGCCGCGATCAACGCGGCGGTGAAGGTCTTGACCTCCACGCCGCTGTAGATATAGGCGACGAACAGCAGTGCCGTCGCGCTGAGCAGCCATTTGACGAGAAGCTTGATCATGGCCGGCAAGCATACACCGGCCCGTGCAGATTCGCGCCGAGGCTGCTGGTTACTCGGCCGCCAGCACCAGCAACGCGCCCATGCCGACCACGGCGCCCGGCACTTCCCAACGGCCGCCGGTCGGCGCCGGCTGGTCGGCCGTCACCGGCTGCAGGTCCTCGCCGAACCGGGGCCGGCGAGCGTCGAGCACGCGTGACGCGCCGTGCTCGGCCGCCAGTCTCGCCGTCAGCTCGACCAGTGAGCCGCTGGCCAGCAAGGTGGTGACCTTGTCGCCTCCGGCCAGAAGGGCGGGCACGACCTGGCCGAACAGCTTGTCGGACCACTTGGCGCGCCATTTTTCGCGGGCGCTGTGGCTGACCCATTTGCTGATCCGCCGGGTCATCCGCGGCGGGCAGGCGACCAGCACCCAGTGCGTGGCCTGCGCCTTGCCGCCGGCCGGTACGCTGCCCTTCATGGGCGCCAGTTGTTGCCGCGCGTAGTCCGCGTCGTCCAGGTACACGATGATCTTGTCCATGGGGAACTCCTTCGTATTGATTGGCAAAAAAACTGTCGCGCTTCAGGTGGCCTGCCCGGCGCGTTTGCCGCCGCCGCCCTCACCGTCATCGCCGCTGTCACCATCGCCGTCACGCCGCCGCGTGGCCCACCAGCCTGCCGCGAGCACGCCCGCGACCGCTGCTGCGTAGGTGGCCCAGCGGGCAGCCCGGTGGTCGAACAGGCTGTCCAGCAGCGGTTCGTCGACGATCATTCGCGCGGCGGTATAAGCCAGCACGGCCGCGCCGGCGTGAATCACCAGAGGAAAGCGCTCCACCAGCTTGAGCACCAGCGTGCTGCCGAACACGACGATCGGCACGCTCACCAGCAGGCCGATCACCACCAGGTCGAACGAGCCGTGCGCCGCGCCCGCGACACCCAGCACGTTGTCGACGCCCATCAGCGCGTCCGCGACCACGATGGTCTTCATCGCGCCCCAGAACGTGCTGGCCACCGGCCCGTCGTGGCCGCCGCCGCCCTGGTCGGCCAGCAACTTGTAGGCGATCCAGACCAGGCCCAGCCCACCGACCAGCATCAGGCCGGGAATCTTGAGCAGCCAGACCACGCCGATGGTCATGGCCGAGCGCACGACGATCGCGCCGACGGTCCCCCAGACGATGGCTTTGCGCTGCAGATGCCGGGGCAGGCTGCGCGCGGCCAGGGCGATCACGATGGCGTTGTCGCCGGCGAGCACGAGGTCGATGAGAACGATGGCCAGCAGCGCCGACCACCAGGGGGCAGATAAAAACTCCATGACAAATCTCCGAGTTGCGTCGATCAACAACCGGAAACAGGTGCAGTCAATGAAGCCGTGATTGCCGTGAATCACAAGCGCGCTTCGAGACGAACCTGTTCCAGGTTACGAATCGAAGGTCTTGCTCGGCATGGTGTCATGCGATATGTGCCCGACAAGCCGGAAGAAATTCTTCGTGTTGACGACTTGCCGATACCTGCTGCGTGCGATGCCCGAAACTTCCGGCCACCTCCCTGTGCTGCAACAAGCGGGAGCTACTCCCCTTCGTGACTCGATTAGAGCACAGGCGGCGCGTTTCATGCGCCGCGGCGCTATCATGCCTTCCCCTTGCCCCTCGTCACATGGCCGGAATCCACATCACCGATATCGAAGCCGCCATCAATTTCTGGCGCGAGAAAAAGCCGTCGCCGGACGGGGTGACGCTGGCGCCCGAGCTGCGCGCGCTGGCCGAGGTCTATGCCCTGCTGATCTTCTATCACGAGGACGAAGCCGAGGAAAAAGGCTTTCCGCCGGCCGCCTACGCCGCCTGGAAAGCCTGGTACGACACCATGCCGGACACGCCCTGCATCGCGATCTGCTCGACCAGCCAGGGCGACGCGGATTGCAAGGGGTGCGGGCGCACCTTCGAGGAGGTGCAGCGCTGGACCGAGATGAGCCCGGCGGAAAAACGCCGCACCTGGCGGCGCATCACGCTGCAGGGCGACGCCTGGCGCTTCAACAAGTATTCCGAACGCGCGGGTGCGCCGCCTTCCGACGAGCCGGCGGCGCCGGCAACCTGAGCCGTGCCATGCTGCGGCTGACCCAGGCGCCCAACATCGCGATCGCCGCATTCTGGGTCGATGCGTTGCGCCAGGCCGGCATTGCCGCCTCGATGCAGCGCTATTACCTGGGCGCGGCCGCCGGCGAAATTCCCCCGGACCAATGCCTGCCGGAAGTCTGGCTCATCCACGACGAACAGGAGGCGCAGGCCCGCACCTTCTTGCGCGACCTGCTGCACCGGCCGCAGCGGCGCTGGCTGTGCCTGTGCGGGGAAACGGTGGAGGGCGGCTTCGAGCAGTGCTGGAACTGCGACCGCCCGATGCCCGGGTGAGTGGCGCCGGCTACTGCCGACCGTAGGTGTCGTCGAAGCGCACGATGTCGTCTTCGCCGAGGTAGCCGCCGGACTGGACCTCGATGATTTCCAGCGGCACCTTGCCGGGATTGGACAACCGGTGCTTCTGCCCCATCGGTATGTATGTGCTCTCGTTTTCGGCAAGCAGGAAGGTGTCGTCGCCGCGCGTCACCTTGGCGGTGCCGGACACCACGATCCAGTGCTCGGCGCGGTGGTGGTGCATCTGCAGGCTCAGCGATGCACCGGGCTTGACCATGATGCGCTTGACCTGGAAGCGCGGCCCGGCGTCGATGCTGTCGAACCAGCCCCAGGGCCGCGGCACCTTGCGCGGCAGCAGCGGCTCGGCCCGGTCGCGCGCGGTGAGGCCGGCCACGAGTTCCTTGACGTCCTGGCTGGAATCGCGATTCATCACCAGCACGGCGTCGGGCGTTTCCACCACCACGGTGTCGTTCATCCCGATCACCGCGACCAGCCGGCTGGTGGCATGGACCATCGTGTTGTGGCTGCTGTGCAGCACGGCGTCGCCTTCCACTGTGTTGCCGGCGTCGTCGTGGGCGCGCGCCTGCCAGACCGCGTCCCAGGCGCCGAGGTCGCTCCAGCGCGCATCCAGCGGCACCATGCGGATGTCGAACTCGCTGCCGGGGCAGTGTTCCATCACCGCATAGTCGATCGATTCAGCCGGCACCTGGGCGAATTGCGCCTTGCCCGGTCGCACGAAACCCGCGTCGGCGGTGCGCGCATCCCAGGCGGTGCGGGTCGCGGCGGCGATGTCCGGCCGGAAGCGTTGCAGCGCGGCCAGCCAGGTGGATGCCTTCAGCACGAAGATGCCACTGTTCCAGTGATATTCGCCCGAGGCGACATAGCGCTGTGCTGTCGCGAGGTCGGGCTTCTCCACGAACTCGAGCACCTGCCGCGCGCCGTTCGCCGGCGCGCTGCGGATGTAGCCGAAGCCGGTCTCCGGCCGCGACGCCGGCACGCCGAGCACCACCACCGAGCCGCTGGCGGCCTGCGCCACTGCGGCCTGGAGCGCCGCCGTCATCGCCGCGACGTCGCCCACGCCGTGGTCGGCCGGGCACACCACCAGCACCGGGTCGGCATGGGCCTCGCCCGCATGCAAGGCCGCCAGCGTCAGGGCCGGCGCGGTGTTGCGTCCCATCGGCTCCAGCACCACGGCGCCCGCTTCGCATTCGATGGCGGCCAATTGGTCCAGCACCAGGAAGCGGTAGTCCTCGTTGGTGATCACCACCGGCGGTGCCAGCCGCCAGCCGCCGCCGGCAAGGCCCTGCAGCCGGGCCAGCGATTCCTGGAACAGCGTGTGCTTGCCGCCCGAGGGCGCGAGGAACTGCTTGGGGTGGCCGGAACGCGACAGCGGCCACAGGCGTGTGCCGCCACCCCCGGCCATGATCACCGGGCAGATCGTGCGGTCTTCGCGCTTGGCCATGGACGCTCCTCGTGATTCCTATTTCCAGCGCAGCGGCTCGATGTCGACATGGGTGCTGCCGTCGCCGAGCATCAGCGTGCCTTCCTGGATCGTGGCCTGCAACTGCATGCTGCGCTGCGCCAGCGCGGCCAGCGACTGCGAGGCGGCGGCCGGCACCCGGAACACGCTCAGATTTTGCAGCCGCGCGACCTTGTTCTCGATGCCGCGCCACCAGATCTCGGCGGCATGGGCGAAACAATACACGCTGACCTTGTCGGCGCGACCGCAGGCCTTGGCCAGCGGCTTGTCCTCGGGCTGGCCGACTTCGATCCACAGCCGCGTGTGGCCGGTGAAGTCGCGCAGGGAAACGTCCGGGTCGTCCGGGTTCGACAGTCCCGCGCCGAACGCCAGCGTCGCGTCGCCGCCGCATTCGGTCTGCACGCGATGGGCGTTGAGCGCCAGCGCGACCAGCCGGATCATCATGCGCTCGTCGGTTTCGCTGGGATGGCGCGCCAGCGTCAGCGGGTGGTCCGCATAGTAGGCGTGGTCGATGTCGGCGATCGCGAGGCTCGCCTTGAAGATGGTGGACTTGAGGGCCAAGGGTCAGACCCGTCGCGCGAGTTCGGCGGCCTTGCCTATATAGGAAGCGGGGGTCAGGGCCAGCAGCCGCTCCTTTTCGGCAGCGGGGATTTCCAGCGAGCGGATCAGCGCGTGCAGGTCTTGCGGCCGCACGCTCTTGCCGCGCGTCACTTCCTTGAGCTGCTCGTACGCGCCCTGCACGCCGAACCGGCGCATCACGGTCTGGATCGGCTCGGCCAGCACTTCCCAGGAAGAATCGAGGTCGGCGGCCAGTGCCTCCTCGTTGAGTTCGAGCTTGGACAAGCCGATGCCCAGCGAGTGATACGCCAGCAGCGCATAGCCCAGCGCGACACCCATGTTGCGCAGCACGGTGGAATCGGTCAGGTCGCGCTGCCAGCGCGAGATCGGCAGCTTCTCGGAGAGATGGCGCAGCATCGCGTTGGCCAGGCCCAGGTTGCCTTCGGCGTTTTCGAAGTCGATCGGGTTGACCTTGTGCGGCATGGTCGACGAACCGATCTCGCCCTCGCGCAGCCGTTGCTTGAAGTAACCCAGGCTTACGTAGCCCCAGACGTCGCGCGACCAGTCGACCAGGATGGTGTTGGCGCGGGCCACGGCGTCGAACAGTTCGGCCATGTAGTCGTGCGGCTCGATCTGCGTGCTGTAAGGCTGGAACGTGAGGCCCAGGCCGAGCGGCTCGGGCGTCTCCACCAGCTTGCGGCTGAAGGCTTCCCAGTCGAAATCGGGCCAGGCCGACAGGTGCGCGTTGTAGTTGCCCACTGCCCCGTTCATCTTGGCCAGCAGCTTGACGGCCGCGATTTTCTCGCGGGCCGCCACCAGCCGCACCACCACGTTCGCCACTTCCTTGCCGACGGTGGTCGGGCTCGCGGTCTGCCCGTGCGTGCGGCTGAGCATCGGCACGTCGGCATGGGCGTGCGCCATTTCGCGCATCCTGGCGATCACGGCGTCGAGGGCAGGCAGGATCACCTGGTCGCGCCCGCCCTTGAGCTGCAGCGCGTGGCTGGTGTTGTTGATGTCCTCGCTGGTGCAGCCGAAGTGCACGTACTCGCTGGCCGTCTTCAATTCGGGCCGGGCTTCGAACTTCGACTTGATCCAGTACTCCACGGCCTTGACGTCGTGGTTGGTGGTTTTCTCGATCTCCTTGATGGCCATGCCGTCGGCCTCGGAGAAATTCTTCACCAGGCCCAGCAGGTAGGTGCGCGCACCGGGGCTGAGCGCCTTGAACTGCGCGAAGCCGGCGTCGGACAGCGCGATGAACCAGCAGATTTCGACTTGCACCCGCTTGTGCATGTAGCCCTGTTCGCTCATCAGCGGGCGCAGCGGCGCGAGGCGGCCCGCGTAGCGGCCGTCCAGCGGCGACAGCGCGGAGATCGTGGAAAGCGTCATTTCGGCAAGGCCTGTGCAAGCGTCATCCGGCTGATTGTAGGCGTGGCCCCGTGCCGCTCCGGTGGCCGGCGCCGTGTCGTGCGGCTGCCACAAATGCCGGGGCGCGCGCACAAAAAAAGGGCGGTTACGCGGCATGCCGGGCGGCTGCCCGGGCTGGGAGCAGTCGCTCGGTAAAATGAATGAACCTCGATAACTCGAACATCCAGCAAGAGAGCATTCCATGAAACTGATCGGATCCAACGCCAGCCCTTACGTGCGCAAGGTGCGCATCGTCATGGCCGAGAAAAAGCTGGACTACGATTTTGTGACCGAGGACGTGTGGGCGGCCGACAGCACGATCGGCCAGTCCAATCCGCTGGGCAAGGTGCCCTGCCTGGTGATGGAAGGCGGCGAGGCACTGTTCGATTCGCGCGTGATCGTGGAATACCTGGACACGCTGTCGCCGGTGGGCAAATTGATCCCGGCGGTCGGCCGGGAGCGCGCCGAGGTGAAGACCTGGGAGGCGCTGGCCGACGGCGTGCTGGACGCGCTGATCCTCGCGCGGCTGGAGGCCAACTGGGGCGGGCGCACCAAGGCGCAGCGCAGCCCGGCCTGGATCGACCGGCAACAGTCCAAGGTGCAGGCAAGCTTGAAGGCAATGAGCCAGGGGCTGGGTGAAAAGCCGTTCTGCGCGGGCATCTACCTGAGCCTGGCCGACATCGCCGTGGGTTGCGCGCTGGGCTACCTGGACTTCCGTTTTTCCGACATCGACTGGCGTGGCAGCTATCCCAACCTCGGCAAGTTGCACGAAAAGCTGATGCAGCGACAGAGCTTCATCGACAGCCGGCCCGCTTAAGGCGCGCCGGCCCCATGAGAAAAGCCCGGCTCTGCCGGGCTTTTCTCATCTGAACAAAGTTGCCGCGAAGCGCCCCAAAACGAAGGAGGGAGGGAGGGAGGAGGAGAAGAGTCGTTTCAGGATTTCATCCGGGCTTACTGCTCCCGGAAGGCTTCGCAGCAATA
>JAQGMS010000063.1 GCA_028292245.1 Ramlibacter sp. | reverse complement strand
AGCGAAGCGCCGAAGGTGCGGTTCACTTCCATCCGCGCCTTCATGGTGTAGCCGAAGTCGCCGAAGGTCTCGTAGAACTTCACGCCGTGGTAGGCGCGGCTGGGCTCCAGCATCTCGGGAAACTTGTCCCTGGACAGCGGCGAGCCCCAGTCGAACTTGCCCGACTCGACGACCACGCCCGCCATCGTCGTGCCGTGGCCGCCGAGGTACTTGGTCGCGCTGTGCACCACGATGTCGGCGCCGAACGCGAACGGGTTGCACAGGTAGGGGCTGGGCACCGTGTTGTCGATGACCAGCGGCAGGCCGTGCTCGTGCGCGACCTTCGCGACAGCTTCGATATCCAGCACATTCACCAAGGGGTTGCCGAGCGTCTCACCGTAAACGGCACGGGTATTGGGGCGGATCGCCTTGCGGAAATTCTCCGGGTCTTCCGGATCGACGAATGTGGTCTCGATGCCCAGCCGCGAGAAGCCGATGCCGAGTTGCCCGACGCTGCCGCCGTAAAGCGTGGAGGCCGCCACGATGTGGTCGCCGTTCTTCAGGATGGCCAACAGCGCCGTCATCTGCGCGGCCATGCCGGTGGCGCAGGCCAGCGCCGCGCGTCCGCCTTCGAGCGAGGCGACCCGCTCTTCCAGCACCGCCACTGTCGGATTGCTGATGCGGCTGTAAACGTTGCCGAAGGTCTGCAGGTTGAACAGGCTGGCCGCGTGCTCGGCGGAATCGAAGACGAAGCTGGTGGTCTGGTGGATCGGCGTGGCGCGCGCACCGGTCACCGGGTCGGGCACGGCGCCGGCGTGGATGGCGCGGGTGCCGAAGCCGTAGTCGCGGTCCTGGGTCATTTCAGTACGGGAGGTTCTGTGGACGGCGCGCGGAAATGACCTTGGTGTTCACTCCAGCCCAACCCAGGCCGCCGAACAGGCGCGCATGCTCGATCTTCACGCAGCGGTCCATCACGACGGCCAGGCCGGCGGCGCGCGCCTTGGCGGCGGATGCCTCGTCGATCACGCCGATCTGCATCCACAGGCATCGGGCGCCGACGGCGATCGCTTCATCGGCGATCGGCGCGATGTCCTCGCTCTTGCGAAAGCAATCGACCAGGTCGATCTTCACGCCTTGCGCAGCCAGCGCCTGGGCCGCCGCCGTCACGCTCGGATAGCAGCGCTCGCCCAGGATCTCGGTGGCCGTCGGATTCACCGGCACGATGCGGTAACCGTGCCCTTGCATGTACTTTGCCGCGAAGAAACTCGGCCGGTGCCACTGCGGCGAGAGTCCCACCACCGCGATGGTCTTGCAGGTGCCCAGGATGTGGCGCAGCTCGCTGATGGTGTTCATGCGCCGCAGTGTACGAGGGCGCTAGCTCTTGTACTTCACCGAGCACCCGTAGGGCCGCGTCACGGCTGCCGTCAGCGGCTTGCCGGCCAGTGCTTCGTCCAGGCCTTGGCGCACGTAGTTGACGGCCTTCTTGATGTCGTCGGGGTTGCTGGACGCGATGCTGTCGATGCCGCCGGCGTAGATCAGGCGGCCTTGCGGATCCACGATGTACATGTGCGGCGTGGTGCGCGCGCCGTAGGCCTTGCCGGCCACGCCTTCTTCGTCGACCAGCACCGCGGTGGGATGCGACTTGCGTTCCTTCTGCCAGGCCACCAGCTTGGCCGGCTCCATGTATTCCCACGACGATTTCTCGGTGGAGTTGATCGACAGCCAGACCACGCCCTTGTCGGTCGCGTCCTTTTGCGTGGCCGGCATGTTGCCGCTGTTGTAGTGCTTCCGCACATAAGGGCAGCCCGGGTTGGTCCACTCCAGCACCACGTGCTTGCCGCGGTAGTCGCTCAGTTTCACGGTCTTGCCCGAGGCGTCCTGGAGCGTGAAGTCCGGCGCGGCCTGGCCGACGGAAGGCGCGGCGTGGGCATAGCCGGCTGCAACAAGGGAAAGGACAAGAAAAACACGGCGCAACATGGCAATCTCCTGAAAGCTACAGCCTGGCAATCGCGGAACGCACTTCCTCCACCCCCAGCACTTCGGACAGCACGACCGGCGCGCGTCCCTGCTTGTAGAACACATAGACCGGCACGCCGTTGCGGCCGAGTTGGCCCAAGGCCGCGGTGATCGCAGGGTCGCGGCGGGTCCAGTCGGCGCGCAACAAGGCTACGTTCTTTGCCGCCAGGTCGGCAAGCACATCCTGATGCGACAGCGTGGTCTTCTTGTTGTACTGGCAGGTGACGCACCACGCCGCCGTGAAGTCGACGAACACCGGTTGCCCCGACGCGACCAATTGATCGACGCGGCCCGGCTCCCAGGCTTGCCAGCCGCTGCCGTCGTTGACGGCGGACTGCTGCGCGGGCAGCTTCGTGATGTTGGGACCGGCCGCCCACGCGAGCAAGCCCAGGCAGGCCAGCGATATCGTGGCCACGATCGTGCGGGCACGGCCGCGCAGCGTGAAAGCCCACACCACCATGCTCATCGCCACCAGCAGCACCAGCAGCGCGCCTGCGCCGTCGATACCGCTTTGCTGGCCGATCACCCAGACCAGCCAGGCCACCGTGGCGAACATCGGGAAGGCCATCAGTTTGCGGAACGTGTCCATCCAGGCGCCGGGCCGCGGCAGCAGCCGCGCGACGACCGGGAACCAGCTGGCGGCCAGGTACGGCAGCGCCATGCCGACGCCGATCGCGGCGAACACCAGGAGCGCCTCCAGCGCCGGCAGCCCGATCGCAAAACCCAGCGAGGCGCCCATGAACGGCGCGGTGCAGGGCGACGCGATCGCCACCGCCAGCACGCCGGACAGGAACGCGTTGGTGACCGGATGGCGCGCTTCCAGCGAGGCCACGCCCGAGGGCAGGAACGCGCCGAATTCGAACAGGCCCGCCAGGTTCAAGCCGATCAGCGTGAACAGCGCGGCGAGCACCGCCACCACCGCGGGCGACTGCAACTGGAAGCCCCAACCCAGTTGCTCGCCGGCAGCGCGCAGTGCCAGCATCAGCGCGCCCAGCGCCAGGAACGAGACGACCACGCCGGCGGTATAGGCGACGCCGCTCACGCGATGGCCGCGCCGGTCATCGGCATGGCGCGTGAAGCTCACCACCTTGATCGCCAGGATCGGAAAGACGCAAGGCATCAAATTCAGGATCAGGCCGCCGAGCAGGGCGCCCAGCAGCGCGGCGGCCAGGGTCAGCGAGGGCGCCGAGGGCGGCGGGCTGCCGCCCGAATTGCCGCGCAGTGCCGCCTCCAGGGCCGGGGACACGCCCGCCGCGGCGGCAACGGCCGGCCAAGTGCCAAGCACCTTGAGTTCTGCCCGCCAGCCTTGGCCGTCGGCCACCAACACCACCGGCATCACCGAGGGGCTGCCACTGCGCTGCGCCGAAAGCGGGACGCGCGCGGTCCAGGCCGCGCCGTTCCAGGCCTGCGTCCACTTGCCGGCGGTCTCGATCACTTCCGGCGTCTCCGGAAAGAACTCCAGCGTCTTGCCGCGCAAGGCCACCGGCAGGCCTTGCACGTTCAGCTCGAGCGCGTCCTGTGCGATCCGCGCATTGCTCTCGGTAATGACACCCGTGTTTTGCAGCACCGGTTTGGGCTGCGCCGCGAATGCCGCCTGGAACGCCGCGCTGTTCAACGCCGTCGTGCTGCGCGCCGGAATCTTCAGCGTGAACTCGCCGTCCTCCGGGATGCATTCCTTCTTGCAGACCAGCCACTGCGCCTTCAGCTTGACCTCCATGTCGCCGCCCAGCAGCGAAGGCTTGAAGCCGGCGCCGATGGTCAGCGGTACTGGCAGCAACACCGTGCCTTCGTAGCCGTAATTGGCAAGGTTGCCGATCGGGATCTTCCTGGGCACCGGCCAGGCGATGTCGCCGGCGGTCACGCCCGCCGGCAGGGTCCATTCCAGTTGCGTCGGCAAGCCGGAATCGCCGGAATTCTTCCAGTAGGTGTGCCATTCCGGCTGGTGCGCCAGTTGCAGCCCGACCCAGACCTGCTTGCCCGGCGCCAGCCCTTCCGGCGCATGCGCCATCAATTCGGCCCGCACGCGCTCGGACGTGACCACGCTCTTGGCGCTCGCCTGGGCGCAGGCCACCGACGGCAAAACGAAGGAAGCCACCAAGACGAAGGCGGACAGGAGGCGGGCAGGAATCATTGCGGTGTCGGAGCTCATCTGTTGGTGCGAAGTTCCGTCAGGCAAAGCCCAGGACCACGCGCCGCGTCGTCGCGCTCTTCTTTTCTATCTTCGTGACGACCACGGCGCCGATCTCGGCGGTGTTGGCCACATGGGTGCCGCCGCAGGGCTGGAAATCGATCTGCTCGTCGGTCCCGATCCTGATCGTCCGGATGCGTCCGGTGCCGCGCGGCGGCTGCACCGACATGCTTTTCACCAGCGCCGGGTTGGCATCCAGTTCCTCGTCGGTGATCGAGCCGACAGCAACCGGGTGGGCGGCCGCGACCAGGCGCGCGATACCTTGGGTCAGCGCTTCCTTGTCCAGCGGGTCGGTCATGTTGAAGTCCAGCCGCGCATAGTCGGGCGTGATCGAGCAGCCATTGACCAATTGCGGCACCAGGTTGCACAGCAAGTGGGTGGTGGTGTGGAACCGCATCAGCCGGTGGCGGCGCGCCCAGTCCACGCGGGCGGTGACGGCATCGCCCGCCTTCAGTTCGGCAAGCAAGGCTTCCTGGCCGGCGGCGGGCAGATGGCATATCTCATGGGTCGGCCGGCCCTCCGCATCCTTACCCTTGCGGGTGTCGGCGATCGCCAGTTCACGGCCGTCAGCGAGCACCAGCACACCGCTGTCGCCAGCCTGGCCACCGCCCAGCGGATAGAACACGGTGCGGTCCAGCACGATGCCCGTTTCGCCGATGGAGGCGACGGTGCCCGTGCATTCCTTCAGGTAGGCGTCGGCGCGGAAGAGTTCTTGGGTCATGCGGCCATTTTCGCGGTTTCGGCCTACATGCGCCGCCGTGGGGCCGGGACAGACTTCCCACCCATGAGCAATGCTTCTTCGGCAACCCTGTATGCGCTGGCCTTGGCCGCGCTGGT
>JAQGMS010000217.1 GCA_028292245.1 Ramlibacter sp. | reverse complement strand
AATTGGCCTGCAGCACCACGAATGCCGATGGCGATGCGAACGGCAGGTTGACCACGTGGTCGAGTTCGCGCCCGATCACGGCGCTGCCGGCCATGTCGCTCAAGAGGTTGTGGAACTGCTGGTTGAGTTCGACGTAGCGCAGGAACGCGTCGTCATCGAGCGCCGGGCGCGCGAGCACGCCATCGATGCTCGCCAAGCATGCTTTCGCTTCGGCCAGTGCGGCCGCCGGCGCCCCGCGTTCCGCGGCCAGCCTGGCGGCCAGTCCTTCGACCATGCCGCGCAGCTCGATCGCATCCGACGCATCGCTTTCGGAAAACATCCGCACCGCGAAACCGCCTCCGGGCAACGCCTGCAGCAGGCCCTCCTGCTCCAGGCGCACGAGTGCCGCGCGGATCGGTGTGCGCGACACGCCCAACTTCTCGACCAGCGTCAGTTCGGCGATGCGGCCGCCACTGGGAAGCTCGCCCGCCAGGATCATTTCGCGCAGCCGCAATTGGGCCTTGACGGCCTGCGAAGAGCCGGCGTCGGACCCTTCGGGCATTGCGGCGGGAGCGTTCATTTCTCGCATTTATGTATACAATGGATGTTCGCCAATATAGCAGGCAATCGCAGAATTCAGAGCAGGTTGCTCTGAAATTCCGGATCCAAGCGCGGGCTCGTTCCCAATTATTCGCCCATCCTGTATACAATTCAGCTTTCCTATCGCTCGAGGCAAACATGTTCCCGAAGAACGCCTGGTACGTGGCCTGCACGCCCAACGAAATCGACGACAAGCCGCTGGGACGACAAATCTGCGGTGAAAAGATCGTTTTCTACCGGGGCGGCGACGGCCGGGTCGCTGCGCTGGAGGACTTCTGCCCGCACCGCGGCGCCCAGCTTTCTCTCGGGCAAGTGTGTGAAGGCAAGCTGGTTTGCGGCTACCACGGCCTGGTGATGGGCTGCGACGGCAAGACCGTCGCCATGCCCGGGCAGCGGGTGCAGGGCTTCCCTCGCATCCGCAGCTACCCGGTGGTCGAGCGGTACGGTTTCATCTGGGTCTGGCCCGGCGACCCGCAATCGGCCGACGAGTCGAAGATCCATCACCTCGAATGGGCGGACAGCCCCGACTGGGCCTACGCCGGTGGCCTGTACCACGTCAATTGCGACTACCGGCTGATGGTGGACAACCTGATGGACCTCACGCACGAAACCTACGTGCACACCACCAGCATCGGCCAGAAGGAAATCGATGAAGCACCGGTGGCGACCAAGACCGAAGGAGAAACGGTCGTGACCAGCCGGTTCATGGAAAACGTGATGGCGCCGCCGTTCTGGCGCGCCAATCTGCGGGGCAACAACCTGGCCGACGACGTGCCGGTCGACCGCTGGCAGGTCTGCCGCTTCACGCCGCCCAGCCACATCATGATCGAGGTCGGGGTGGCGCACGCCGGCAAGGGCGGCTACAACGCCGACCCCAAGCACAAGGTGCATAGCGTGGTGGTCGACTTCCTCACGCCGGAAACCGAAACCTCGATGTGGTACTTCTGGGGCATGGCGCGCAACTTCAACCCGAAAGACCGCGCGCTGACGGCGCAGATCCGGGACGGCCAGGCCAAGGTATTTTCCGAGGACACCGCCGTGCTGGAAGCGCAGCAGAAGAACCTGCTGCTGCATCCGGGCCGCAAATTGCTGATGCTCAACATCGACGCCGGCGGCGTGCAGTCGCGCCGTATCCTGGACAAGCTGGTCGCGCTGGAGCAGCCGCAACAGGCGACGGCCTGACCCATGGAAAAACTTGCAGTCAAGGTAGTGCGCAAGACCCGCGAGGCCGAGGGCATCGCGAGCTTCGAACTGGCGCGCGTCGATGGCGCCCCACTGCCGCCTTTCAGCGCCGGTTCGCACATCGATGTGCAGGTGCCCGGCGGGCTGACGCGCCAGTACTCGCTGTGCAACGACTCGGGCGAGCAGCATCGCTATCGCATCGCCGTGCTGCGCGATGCCGCGTCGCGCGGCGGTTCGGTGGCGATGCACGACGCCCTGAACGAAGGCGACGTGATCCACATCAGTGAGCCGCGCAACCACTTCCCCCTGCAGCATGCTGCGCGCAGCCTGCTGTTCGCGGGCGGCATCGGCGTGACGCCGCTGCTGTGCATGGCGCAGCGGCTCGCCGCCGTCGGCGCGGACTTCGCGATGCACTACTCCACGCGTTCAGAAGAGCGCACCGCGTTCCGCAAGGAGATCGCCGTTTCCGCGTTCGCGGACAAGGTGCATTTCCACTACGACGACGGCGCCGCGGCCCAGGTGCTCAATGTGCCCGAGGCGCTGGGGGCCTGGGACGCCGGCACCCACATCTATGTCTGCGGGCCCGCGGGATTCATCAACCACGTGGTAACGGTGGCGCAAGGCATGGGCTGGCCGTCCTCGCATGTCCACCTGGAGTATTTCGCCGCCGCCCCGCAGGACACTTCGGCCGACCGGGCGTTCGAGGTCAAGATCGCCAGCACCGGCAAGACCTACGCGGTGCCGGCGGACACGAGCGTGGTGCATGCGCTGCAAGGACACGGCATCGAGATCCTGACGTCGTGCGAACAAGGCGTGTGCGGCACCTGCATCACCCGGGTGCTCGAGGGTGAGCCCGACCACCGCGACATGTATTTCACCGACGAAGAAAAAGCGAAGAACGACCAGTTCACGCCTTGCTGCTCGCGGGCGAAGGGCGGCATGCTGGTCCTGGACCTGTAGTTCACGACAACATCACATGAGGAACACGCCATGACCCAGCTACCCGCCCGATACGACCACGTCGGCAGCTTCCTGCGTCCCAAGTACCTGCTGGAAGCGCGTGAGCAGAAAGCCCGCGGGGACATCACGCCCGAGCAACTGCGCGCCGTGGAGGACAAGGCGATCGCGGAGATCGTCAAGTTCCAGGAGGACGTCGGCCTGAAGAGCATCACGGACGGCGAGTTCCGCCGCACCTATTTCCACATCGACTTCCTGGAACAGATCGGCGGCGTGAAGACCGATATCCCGGTCACGATCCGCAGGCCCGACGGGACCGAGGAGCTGGCGCCGCCGGTGATGCGGGTGATCGACAAGGTCCGCCACACCAAGGACATCCAGCTGGCCGACTTCCAGTACCTCGAGAGCCAGGTGAGCGCGGGCCACACGCCCAAGGTCTGCATTCCCTCCCCCACGATGCTGCACTTTCGCGGCGGCCGCGCGGGCATCAGCAAGGAGGCATACCCGGAGCTGGAGCCGCAGTTCTACGACGACGTGGCCAAGGCTTACGGGGACGAACTGCGGTCGCTGGCGGCCGCCGGCTGCACCTACGTGCAGATGGACGACACCAACATGGCCTACCTGTGCGACGAGAAGATGCGGGAGGCGGCCCGCCAGCGCGGCGACGACCCGAACGAGCTGCCGCACCGCTACGCGAAATTCATCAACAAGGTGGTGGCGCAAAAGCCCGCCGGCATGCTGCTGGCCATGCACCTGTGCCGCGGCAATTTCAAGAGCACCCATGCGGCCGCCGGCAACTACGAACCGGTGGCCGAGGCCCTGCTCGAGGAGATGGACCTGGACGCCTATTTCCTGGAATACGACGACGACCGCTCCGGCGACTTCCGACCGCTGCGCTACCTGCCCAAGGGCAAGATGGTCGTGCTTGGCCTGGTGACCACCAAGTTCGGCGAGATGGAGAGCAAGGATGCCCTCAAGCGGCGCATCGACGAAGCGGCGAAATACGCACCCCTGGAGCAGTTGGCGCTGTCGCCGCAGTGCGGCTTCTCCAGCACCGTGCACGGCAACAACATCGCCGTGGAAGCCCAGCGCAACAAGTTGCGGCTGGTCATCGAGACAGCGCGCGAGGTTTGGGGGGAGAATTAGCGCCTGCCAACTCCCGGCGAGGTGCATATGTTCCCCATCACCCGACGTGCGGCCCTGGGCGCGGCCGGCGCGTTCGCAGTCGCGGGGGTTGCCCCCCGCGCGCTGGCCCAGCCCGGCAAGATGGAATCCTGGCCGCTGGGAACGCAGCGCCGCACCGGCATCCACGACCTGGCACCGGCGCCCGACGGCGGCGTCTGGTTCACGGCCCAGGCCAGCGGGCACCTGGGCTGGTTCGATCCGAAGACAGGCCGCACCGAACTGATCGCGCTGGGCACCGGGTCGGCGCCGCACGGCGTCATCCAGGGACCGGACAAGGCCGCGTGGGTCACCGATGGCGGACAGAACGCGATCGTGCGCGTGGGCTGGCCCGACCGCAAAGTGCACGCGTTTCGCCTGCCGACGGGCACTCCCAATACCAACCTCAATACACCGGCCTTCGACGGCGATGGCGACCTCTGGTTCACCGGACAGAACGGCTACGTCGGCAAGGTCGCGGTGAAGACCGGCCAGGTGAGCGTGAAGGAAGCCCCGCGCGGGCCCGGCCCCTACGGCATCTGCGCCACGCCATCGGGGGACATCTGGTGGTGTTCGCTGGCCGGCTCGTTCATCGCCCGCATCGACCGCCAGACCGGCGACTCCACCGTGGTCGAACCACCGACGCGCAACCAGGGCGCGCGGCGGGTCTGGAGCGACAGCAGGGGCCGCATCTGGGTCAGCGAGTGGAACAGCGGCAACCTGTCGATGCACGACCCCCGGGCAAAGACCTGGCGCCAGTGGAAATTGCCGGGCCCGCAGCCCAGGGCCTATGCCGTCTATGTCGATGAGCGCGACATCGTGTGGGTCAGCGACTGGGGCGGCAACGCGATGTTCGCTTTCGATCCGCGTACCGAGAAGTTCGACCGCTACCCGTTCCCGCGCGACGGCGCGAACATCCGCCAGATCCTGGGCCGCCCCGGCGAAATCTGGCTGCCCGAAAGCGGAACGGAACACATCAGCGTGGTGCGTACCGCCTGAGTGGCTCGCACTACGGCGTCCCGGGGCGGTGCGCGGGCTGCTGCGCTTTCCATTCTTGTGCGTCGTTTTCGGCGCTTCGGCGCGCATGGAACCAGTACATGCCGCCCACGCCCACTCCGATGCAGAGCAGCAGGACGGCGAACCAGAAAAGGAGCTGGTGGATCGCCATTTATTTTTCTCCCGTTGCGGCGTTCGCCGCATTCCCCACTACGCATATCCCATGCCACGAGCGCTCCCTGTGTGGGAGCCTCGCGACGCGATGACGGTGATGTTTTCACGGTTCCAGCTGCTTTCGGCGCGAAAGCGATTGTGTAACGGGGCTTTTTGTTGTTTCATCGCGGGAGCCCCTTTTCCCCCACGAGAACGCGATATGACCTCCTCCTTGCCGGCCCGCCTCCTGAAGCTGGTGGCGTGCGCCGCTTTCGCCGCGCTGTCCGCAACGGGCATTTCGGCCCAAACCGCCGATGGCCGCGCGAACCCCAATTTCCAGTCCCAGCCAATCCCCGGGCGCTACATCGTGGTGTTCAAGGATGCAGTAGTCGACGCAGAGGGCGAAGCGGAAAGGGCCGTGCGCCGGTCAGGCGGCAGGCGCCACCACACGTTCTCCCGCGCTATCAAGGGCTTCGCGGCCAGCATGTCGGATGCGGCGGTGCAGAGCCTGCGCAACGATCCATCGGTCGACTACATCGAGCAGGACCAGACCGTTTCGGCGAACGACGTGCAAAGCCCCGCCACCTGGGGCCTGGATCGCATCGACCAGGCCGACCGGCCGCTCGATGGGCTGTACCACTACGGCGCCACGGGTGCGGGCGTCCATGCCTTCATCATCGATACCGGCATCCGGGCGGACCACACCGAATTCACGGGCCGGATCCTGCCGGGCTTCAGCTCGGTGCCGGACGCCAACGGCACCAATGATTGCGCCGGACACGGCACCCATGTCGCCGGCACCGTCGGCGGCTCGACCTGGGGTGTCGCCCGACAGGTGTCGCTGATCCCGGTCCGCGTCCTCGATTGCAACGGCTCGGGCAGCTGGAGCGGCGTCATCGCCGGAATCGATTGGGTGGCGAACAGCCCGCTTCGCCCCGCCGTCGCCAACATGTCGCTGGGTGGGGGGGTTTCCGCCTCGGTCAATGCCGCCGTTGCGGCCGCCGTCGCCCGCGGCGTCACGATGGTAGTCGCGGCGGGCAACGACAACCGGACCGCTTGCAACGCTTCTCCCGCCGGCGAACCAACGGCCATCACGGTGGGCGCCACCACCAGTGCGGACGCCCGGGCTTCATTCTCGAATTTCGGCAGCTGCGTGGACATTTTCGCGCCGGGGGCGAACATCACCTCGGCCTGGAACACCAGCGCCAGCGCCACCAACACCATCAGCGGCACTTCGATGGCCTCGCCCCACGTCGCGGGTGTGGCCGCCTTGGCGCTCCAAGGCAACCCCACGGCGTCGCCGGCGGCGGTTGCCTCCTACCTGGTGGCCCAGGCCTCGGTCAACAAGCTGAGCTCGATCGGCAGCGGCTCGCCCAATCGCCTGCTGTATTCCCTGGCGACCGGTGCGCCGACCGAGGCTCCCCCGGCGGTGGCCGCCATCAAGTCGCTGGTGGGCAAAGCGTTGAAGGTCAGCCGCGACTGGCGCGCCGAGGTCACCGTGACGGTGCGCAACGTCAGTACGAATGCGGTCATGGCCAATGCAACCGTCAGCGGAACCTTCGCCCCCGGCGGCGCGGGCAGCTGCGTCACGGCCAGCAAGGGGAGCTGCGTCATCTCCAGCGCCGTCATCGCCAACAGCACCCCGATCACGGTTTTCACGGTGGGCAATATCTCCGGCCCCGCCATCGTCTACGACAGCGGCCAGAACGCGGCCTCGCAGATCACGGTCAACAAGCGCTGACACCGGCCCGATCCGTGGTGTCAGTGGTGCTGCGGCACCGGCGTCACTTCCCAATGCTGCAGCACCCGGTCGTGGCTATCGACGCTTTCCAGCCGAACGCGGAAGCCCCAGAGCCGGGCCACGTGCTTCACGACTTCCTCGGCGCCGTTGCCCAGCGGCCTGTCGTTGTGGCGCACATGGCGCAGCGTCAGTGACCGGTCGCCGCGCGCGTTCACGTTCCAGACCTGGATATTGGGCTCGCGCCAGTTGAGGTCGTGCTGGCGCGACAGCGCTTCGCGCACGCGGCGGTAGCCGGCATCGTCGTGGATCGCGGCAACCTCCAGATCCTTCTGCGTGGCGTCGTCCACCACCGAGAACAGCCGGAACTCGCGCATCATGCGCGGCGACAGGTACTGGCCGATGAAGCTTTCGTCCTTGAAGTGGCGCATGGCGTAGTCCAGCGTCTTGCGCC
>JAQGMS010000062.1 GCA_028292245.1 Ramlibacter sp. | reverse complement strand
GGTGCGCTGAGCCTGCCGGTCTGCAGCACCTGGCGCACCGGCCAGGACTGCCAGACCCACAGCATTTCCGAGATGGCGAGCAACGCGACCAGGCTCAGGAGGAATCCGACGGTCCACCGGCTCAGCGTCGGCAGCTTGCGCGGCGCGATGTGCGACAGCGTGCTCGCATAGGGCCGGTCCGACAGGACCCGGTCGCGCCCCGACAGTTCCGCCGGGCGCTGGTAGACGAACTGGAACAGCTCCTCGCGCAGGCCCGCCAGCCGCGCGGTTTCGTTGGTGCCGCGGTAGCGGCCCTGATAGCCCAGCGCCAGCGCGAACAGATACAGCCTCGCGATGTCGCGCCGCGACGGTTCGCGCGAGGACAGGACGTCCTCGATGCGCTCGAACACGCGGTCGCCGGCGATGCTGGTGCGAAACAGCGACGCCTCCAGCAGGTGGGACGTCCAGGTGTCGCGGCCGATCCAGTCGGAGTTGAGCAGCATCTCGTCGGCGAGCGCCGCCTTCAGGTAGCGCGCGTCCGCGATGCTTTCCAGCTCGAAGCGGCTGCCCTCGCGCTTGGACTCGAGCGTCTGCAACTCGATCAGGTTCTCGAGGTGCCGCTCCAGGTCCTGCGAGGCGGCCTCGGGGTCGATCTCGCGCATCTCGATCGCGCGGGTCTGCGCCTTCGACACCTCGTCGTAGAAGGCGCGGAACTGCCTGACGAGATGGTCGTCGTCCGATCTCTCAGGGGTTTGGCGAGCCATGTGTACTTCCTTAGCCCTTCACGAACAGCACCAGCTCCTGCGGGCGCTGCGCCACGGCGCTCTCCGTGGAATTGCTGATTATGAGAGGCTGGGCCGGCAATGTCAGGTTGGGATTTGTCTGGATCGCGAAAAGCGTGTAGCCCGTGCTAGATCGCACACCGAGCTCGTCGGCGGCCTCGATCGGGCCGCGGGTGGCGCCCAGCACGCGGCGCTCGCGCAGCGAGGCATAGGCGGATTGGGAGCCGACGATGGCGCCCTCCATCCAGGCGATCAGGTCTTTCTCGGGCTGGCCGCGCAGGCCCACCACCAGCCGCTTGTCCAGCCATTCGGGCTGCAGGACCATCTCGAACGCGCCGTGGCGGAACTCGAACTTGAGTTCGCGGTAGTCCTGGCTGACCTCGCGCAGCCCGTCGTCGAGGGCGTCGAGCAGCGGGCTGAGCGTGGCCACCGGCTCGGCGTGGTCATAGACCGGCGGCACCGGCGGCAGCGCGCCGGGACGCAGCATCGAGAGCGGCCCGAGCAGCCCGCACAGGGCCAGGTAAAGCGCATAGGGGTGCAGCTGCGGCGTGCGCAGCACCGCCTCGATCGGCGGCAACCCGGCCAGCAGGCTGCGCAATCGATCCTTGTGTTCGAGATAGGCCAGCCGGTCTTCCGACTTGGAAGAGGGCACCGCGGTCTGCTTGGCCAGGAAGGCCGCCTTGGCCCGCAGCTGCCCGGCCAGGCCGGCGATGCGCTCCCACAGGGCGTTGTCCCTGGGCATTTCGAGCAGCGGCGGCAGCTCCGGTCCCATCCGGATCAACTCGTTGTCCTTGAGCACCGTGCCCAGCCGAAGGTGGACGTGCAATCCGGACGGTACCGCGCCCACTGCGATGGCGAGATTGGGGACCAAGCGTGGCACGTCGGCAGGCACGGCTTCGGACACTTCGTCTTCCACCGGGGTCGATTCAACCGAACGAAAACGCGCGGGCACGCCCTTGTCGCGGGCGCTGCGCGCCACGGGCAGCGTGAGGTAGACGTTCATCGGCCGGTCGGCCAGGGCCTCGGCATGCGGGGCGAGGCTCAATTCCAGCGTGCCGTGTGCGGGCTGCTGGGCGGAATACCTGATGGCGGTGCCGTCCGGGAGGATCGCTTCGAGTGCGAGAACCCGGAAGATGCCCGCATTCAGCAGTGCGGTGTCGATGGCCAGCGCCCGCACGCCCCAGCCGAACGGATTGGCGGCCAGCGACTGCCAGGCGACCAGCGCATCGAGGCGGGCGTCGGCCTGCTGGAAATGCTGGGGCGCCAGCAGCATGCCCTCGTGCCAGACGACACGGTCCGGCACGTCAAGCGGCTTAACCATGCCGGCACTCCCGGCGCCACTGTCTGGGCTCATGCTGGTACAAGCTGCCTCCGCGCAATTAATTCGCCTTGAAAGGCGACACAGAAAATCCCCTGGCACCCAATTCCACGATTATCCCGTCTTCGAGCTGTTCCACCCTCATTCGGTGCTCGCCCGGGGTCAGGTAATCGGCAAAAACAAACACGCCTACAACACTTGGGGAGCCGAAGTCCTCGCCGCGCAGCCGCAGGGTCTGGCCCGGGGCCACTTCCCAACTCTTGTAGATGTAGGTACCGGGAAATGTGCGCAGCATGTCGGCGCGCACCTGGAACCACTTGGATGCCGGCAATGCGGCCAGCTTTTCCAGCTCGGGCTCCTCGATCACCAGCACGATGTCGACGGCAACCGGGCTGTTCAGGTTGGCACCGTCGGCCGCCGCGATCACGACCTGCTTCCACGCCAGGCGCGTGCCCTTGAAGGTCACGAAATTCATGGCCTTGCTCACTGCGCCTTTCACCGCGCCGGTCACCGTGCTGCAGCCGGCCAGCGAAACGGTGGCCAAGCCCAGGGCCGCGCATTTGGCGAGGAATGTTCGTCTGATCAGAGTCATTTGGAAAAGCCCGCATTGTCCGGCCCGGGCACCGCAAGCCGGTAGGGCTCGCGCGCGTCCGTTTTCATGCCCACGCCGATACCCAAGACCACCAGCAATACCGCGACCACCAGGCAGCAGCCGACGCCCAGCGCCAGGTCGGCGCGGGTGAACGCGAAGCGTACCGGCTTTGGCGCGGTGGCGGCCGTGGCTTCCCCGGCTGCCACCCGCTCGGAAGGCAGGCCGCGCGAAACCAGCGCCGAAAGCAGGCAGGCGCACAGCAAGGTCAACAGGTTGCGCGGCCCTTCGCAGATCAGGTCCACGGCGATGAAGAGCGCCAGCGCCGCTTCCGCCGGCAGCTGCAGCATCGCCAGCACCACGCCGGCATAGGCCACGTTGGCCGCGCTGTTGTTGCCCGCCGAGGCGAACGCCGCCAGGAAAGCACCCGCGCAGGTGAGCGCCAGTTCGTCCGGTGCCAATGTGCGGCCGTAAAGATTCGCCACGAACAGCGCAACCAGCGCGTAGTAAAGCGCCGAGCCACCGCGCAGGAACACCGACGACATCGGCGTCACCAGCTCCACGATGCCGCGGCTGAATCCGAGCTTGCTGCTCATCGCTTCGATGGTGTCGGGAATGCTGGCCGTGGTGCTGGCCGATGTCAGGCTGATCAGCGCCGGCGCCTTCAGCGCCTGCAGCACCTGGGAAACCGGCAACTTGCATTGCCGCCGGATGACGGCCACGGCCACGGCCGAAAGCGACAGCGCCAGGATCAGGAACCAGCCGACAAAACTGCTCATTGCCGCAATCGTGCGCGGCTCGGTCTTGGCGACGAAGTACGCCGACATGCTGAACACCAGCACCGGGATGAACAGGTTGACGCGGGAGATGATGGTTTCCAGCGCGCGGTAGATGGTCTCGAAGACGCCGGTCAGCGCGGTGTTCCGGCCTTTGCCCAGCGCCGCGAAGGCCAAACCGAACGGGATGGTGCACAGCAGAATCCCCAACGACTTTCCCTCGGCCAGCACCCGAAAGAAGTTGTCGGGGACCAGGTCGGCCGCCCAGTTCGGGTCGAGCGCCTTGTCCTGGTTCGGATCGCTGGTCGCGTCGAGCGCGATTTCGGTATCGCCGGCGGCCCCGCCGGCCCGCTGCACCATCGCGCCCAGGTATTCGCGCGTTCCACGATCGACGCTGGCCCCCGGCTGCACCAGGACGCCGGCCAGCGTGCCCACGCCCGCGCACACGGCCACCAGCAGCATCGCGAGCGCCGCGATCATCAGAACCCGCCGGCCCGGCTGCGGCAGGGCCAGCGTCTGGCGCAGCCCGAAGAACGTCGCAACCACGAGCAGCGGCAGGGCAGCCATTCCTATCACGCCGAGATAGACCTGCCCCAGCACGGCGGCAACCGCGCCCAAGTCCGGGAAGAAGCGCCCGACCAACCCGCCGGCCACCAGGCAGACCAGCAGCGCCGGCGGGCTGGAAGAGAGTCTTTTCAGCACTCCCATCCCGCTTTGTTCCAGCCGCGCTCCAGCGCGTAGTTGACACTGGCCCGCGCCAGCTCGAGCGAGCTGTCCACCAGGCGCAGGCCCTGCGATGGCGTGTGCCGGGCGGCGATCGGGATTTCGGTGCAGCCCATGATCACGGCGGTCGCACCTTGCTCCTGCGCCAGCTGGAAAGCCTTGCCGAGGCTGGCCCCGGCGGCCGTGAAATCGCCCGCCTTGACTTCGCGAATGCAATCGTCGACCCGCACCTGGGTGTCCCGCGGGTCGGGCACCAGGTAACCGATGCCGCGCTCCTGCAGCTCGTGCTGGTAGAAGCCCGAGGCCAGCGCGCCGCGCGTGGCGAAGATCGCGACCCGCTGCGCGCCGCCCTGTTCGATGGCGGCGACGCAGCTGCGGGCGATGTGCAGGATCGGCACGCGGCTCGCAGCGCTCATCTGCCGGTACCAGTGATGCGAGGAATTGCAGGGAATGGCGATGACGCCGACGCCCACATCATTGAGGAATTCGATCCCCTTGAGCAGTTGCGGCAGGGGGTCGGGCCCCGTCCCGAGGATCGAGCGCGACCGGTCGGGGATGTGCGGCAGGCTGGCGATGATGACCGGCAGGTGTTCCTGGTCTCGCTTGGCCGGGGTCAATTGCACGAGCTTGTCCATGAAGTCCACGGTCGCCGATGGACCCATGCCGCCGAAGACCCC
>JAQGMS010000196.1 GCA_028292245.1 Ramlibacter sp. | reverse complement strand
TCAGGCGGGCCTTTTCCATCGCATCCGCCGACTTGGCATCGCGATGGGCCGCCTGGCTGGTCTGCGACCGCTGGCTCGCGCTGCGCGCGTCTTCGACTTGCACCACCTTGCAGCCCGGGCAGGGCGTCTGGCTGTAGCTGTCGCCGCAGCGGTAGACGTCCTCGGCGGCGGCGCTTCCCATCCCCAGCGCGAAGAGCGCGCAGGAAAGTACGGTGTGGATGTTGTTTCTCATGGTTCTCCTCCTCTTGGTTCGCAGTGTCAGATCCCTTCGGGGCGCGGCGGCTTGGGCCGCGGCGGCTTGCTGGTGTGCACCAGCAAGGTGGCCTTCTCCATCTCGCCGGCCAGCAGCGCGGGCACGGCCTTGAGCGTGCGGGTGATGCACTCCTCGATCGCGGTTCGCTGTTCGGGCGCCGGCTTCTTCAGCACCCAGTCGATGACCTCGGACTTCACGCCCGGATGCCCGATGCCCAGCCGCAGCCGCCAGTAGTCGCCGGTGCCCAATTGCGCGTGGATGTCGCGCAAGCCGTTGTGCCCCGCGTGGCTGCCGCCGAACTTGAGCTTGGCCTGGCCCGGCACGACGTCGAGCTCGTCGTGCACGACCAGGATTTCCTCGGGTGCCAGCTTGAAGAAACGGGCCAGCGCGGCCACCGACTTGCCCGACAGGTTCATGAAGGTCTGCGGCTTGAGCAGCCAGACGGTCTGGCCATGCAGCATCGTGCGCGCAAGCTGCCCGTGGTACCCCTTGTCCGCCACCAGGTTCACCTTGAGCTCGCGCGCAAGCGCGTCGACCCACCAGAACCCCACGTTGTGCCGGGTGGCTTCGTACTCGGGACCGGGATTGCCCAGGCCTGCGAAGAGTTTGATCATGGGTTTGGATTATCGGATGCCACAAACAAAAAAACGGCCCACCGAAGTGGGCCGTTTACCGCGAGCGCTGTGAAGAATTTACTTCTTCTTGGCAGCCGGCGCCTTGGCGGCCGGGGCGGCCTTGGCGTCGCCGCCCTTGTCGCCCTTCGCATCGCCCTTGTCGCCACCCTTGGCGTCGCCCTTGCCGCCAGCGGGCGCCTTGGCGTCCGCAGCAGCGGGAACGGCGGCAGCTGCAGCAGCTTCGGCGCCGGGTTCGGCAACCTCTTCGCCGCCGATCATCACCACCGACACCAGCACCGGATTCGGCTTGCCGCGCGTCACGGGCGTGACGCCCTTGGGCAGCTGGATGTCGTTCAGGTGCAGGGACATGCCCTTCTTCATGCCGGACAGGTCCACCTCGATGTATTCGGGCAGGTCGGCCGGCAGGCAGGAGATGTCGAGCTCCGACATCACGTGGTTCACGACGCAGCTTTCGAACTTGACGGCCTGCGATTCCTCGGCCTTCACGTAGTGCAGCGGCACCTTCATGTGCAACTTGGTCTTGGCGTCGACGCGCTGGAAGTCGATGTGCGTGACCTGCTGCTTGTACGGGTGGTACTGGACGTCGCGCAGCAGCACCTTGGCTTCCTTGCCGGCCAGTTCCATGTCCAGGATGGTGGAATGGAAGGTTTCCTTCTTCAGGGCGTGCCACAGCGCGTTGTGATCGAGCTCGATCAGTTGCGGCTGGCCATCGCCCCCGTAAACGATACCCGGGGTCTTGCCCGTATTGCGGAGACGGCGGCTCGCACCCGTACCCTGCTTTGCGCGCTCAAAAGCGACGAATTTCATGATTCACTCCAAAAGGAGCCTGCCGCGACCAGCGGGCTCCGGTTTAAAAAGGGCCGCGCCGTCAAGCGCCGCCCGCTCATTGCCTCAGAACAGGTTTTCCAAACCTTGAAAGGTTTTGAATAAATCTCTTAAAAGAGATTTTCCTGGTCCGAGAACAAACTCATCACCGACTCACCCTTGGCGATCCGCTGGATCGTTTCCGCGATCAGCGGGGCCACGGTGAGCTGGCGGATCTTCTTGCATGCGCGCGCGGCGTCGGACAGCGGGATGGTGTTGGTCACCACCACTTCGTCCAGGGCCGAGCCCTTGGCGATCCGCTCGATCGCCGGTCCCGAAAAGATCGGGTGCGTGCAATACGCATAAACCTTCTTGGCGCCGCGCTCCTTGAGCACCTCGGCCGCCTTCACCAGCGTGCCGGCGGTGTCGATCATGTCGTCCATGATCACGCAGTTGCGCCCGTCGATCTCGCCGATCACGTGCATCACTTCGCTCACGTTCGCCCGCGGGCGCCGCTTGTCGATGATCGCCAGGTCGGTGTCCAGTTGCTTGGCCAGGGCCCGGGCCCGCACCACGCCGCCGACGTCCGGCGAAACCACGATCAGGTCGTCGTACTTCTTGGACCGCACGTCCGCCAGCAGCACCGGCGACGCGTAGATGTTGTCCACCGGGATGTCGAAAAATCCCTGGATCTGGTCGGCATGCAAATCCATCGTCAACACCCGCGACACACCCACGGTCTGCAGCAGGTTGGCCACCACCTTCGCCGAGATCGGGACGCGCGACGAGCGCGGCCGGCGATCCTGGCGGGCGTACCCGAAATACGG
This sequence comes from Ramlibacter sp., assembly GCA_028292245.1. Classification (GTDB taxonomy): domain Bacteria; phylum Pseudomonadota; class Gammaproteobacteria; order Burkholderiales; family Burkholderiaceae_C; genus Ramlibacter. The sequence goes on along the minus strand of JAQGMS010000196.1, from coordinate 48,435 downwards.
GATCACCGCGCTGATCCGCTCGGCCGAGGCGCGCTTGAGCGCATCGACCATGATCAGCAATTCCATCAGATTCTCGTTGGTCGGGGCGCAGGTGGACTGCACCACGAAAACGTCCCGGGCCCGCACGTTGGTCGTGATCTCGACGGTGACTTCACCGTCGGAAAAGCGCCCCACGCTCGCGGCACCGAGCGAAATGCCCAGGTGGCCGGCGATCTCCGCGGCCAGCGCGGGATTGGCGTTCCCTGTGAACACCATGAAATCGGGATGTGGAACAACCTGCATCACGGCCCCAGCGATTAATAAAACTTGCCTTTACGCCTAGCGTATTTGGCAGGGGAGGAAGGATTCGAACCTTCGCATGCTGGAATCAAAATCCAGTGCCTTAACCAGCTTGGCGACTCCCCTACACGGGTTGACCGCTGAAATCAGCCGCCCACCGAAACGTCGCTGGGTGCCCATCCCACCAGAGGATGAGCCACCAAATTACCGCATATCCGCACTTGCCAACCCGCTGGCGGGTTGGCAAGTGCCGCCCGGAGGGCCCGATCATCGGGCATCCGTGCAAAAACCGCACTGCCAGACCCCGTCATCCGCCCTTCCAAGCCTTGCGAGCCCAGCCATTGAAGGGCCTGCGTGACGCCGGGACAAAGCCTCTGCGCCACCTCTTGCAAGTCGTTGTGGCCAAAGCCGTACGGGTTTGCAGCAAAGCCTGAAATTATAGCAGGCTCACTGCTGCGGTTCAGCTGCGCGTCACTGAAGACCGGGCCGGTGGCCAGCCCCTGGGCGGGCTTGACCACGGCAAACCGGGCCGGCGGCAGGTCCACCGGCGTCAATCGCTCCCCGATGCCCTCGACCCACGCATTGCGTCCGCCCAGGAAAAAGGGCACATCGGCGCCCAGTTCCAGGCCGATCCTGGCCAACGCCGAGAGGGGCAATCCCACGCCCCAAAGCCGGTTGAGAGCCAGCAGGCAGCTGGCCGCGTCGGACGAGCCGCCACCCATGCCAGCCTGTTCCGGCAGCCGCTTTTCAATCGAGATGTGCGCGCCATGGCCTGTACCCGAGGCCGCCTGAAGCGCGCGCGCGGCGCGCAGGACCAAGTCGTCCGGCGGCAGCGGCCGGGCCAGGTCTTCGCGGCTGAGGGCGCCGCCGGGGCGCAGCTCGAAATGCAGCGTGTCGCACCAGTCGATCAGCATGAAGGCCGACTGCAGCAGGTGCAGCCCGTCGGCCCGCTGCCCGGTGACATGCAAAAAGAGGTTCAGCTTGGCCGGCGCCGGGACGTCGTACAACGCCTTCATGACGCCGCTACCGGTCCAGCGCGACCCGCAGATCGGCAACCGGAGGCGGCTCGGTACGCCGAGCGGCCAGGCGGCCCTGCCCCAGGAGGGAAAGATCGGCTTGCCAGCCCGCCACGGCCGTGGGTGTGCCGCGCAGCCAGTCGAACAGCGCGGCGACCGGGATGGCGGAGCCGGTGGCGTGGGCCACCAGCGCGTCCACCGATTCGAACTCCCGCGTCTGCCCACCGGAGCGAAGCGTCGCCGAGCCCGGAGCCCATGCCAGCACCGCCAAGGTGCCGCCCAGGGGACTGGACAGCGTCAACTCGCCCGCCTGCGCGTTGCCTTTGAGCTCGAACCCGGCGGAAAAGGACTGGCTCTGGTTGCCTTCCACCTGCAACGCCATGCGCCCGCTCCAGGGACCGGCTGCACCGTCGGCCGTGGGCGTGGCGCGCGGCGGGCTGGCGCACCCCGCAGCCAGGAAAGCCAGCAACAGGGCCAGCAGCCAGCGGGTCATGGCTTCACGCGCAGGCGTTTCAAGGTTTCCTGCAGGGTTTCGTTGTCACTGTTGAGCAGCAGGCCCTCTTTCCAGATGGTCTGCGCCCGGTCGCGCTGGCCCAGGCTCCAGAGAACTTCCCCCAGGTGCGCGGCGATGTCGGCATCGGGGCGCGCCTTGTAGGCCGTGTCCAGGATGCGCAGAGCTTCGGCCCGGTTGCCCATACGGAATTCGACCCAGGCCAGGCTGTCGCTGATGAACGGGTCGTCCGGCGCGAACGTCAGCGCCTTCTGGATCAACTCCTTGGCTTCGGGCAGCCGGACATTGCGTTCCGCGAACGAATAGCCCAGTGCGTTGTAAGCGGAGTGGTACTCGGGCTTGGCCGCGATCACCTGGCGCAGCAGCCGCTCCATCTCGGGCAGGTTGCCCATCTTTTCGGCCAGCATGGCCTGGTCATACAGCAGGTCGGCGTCCAGCGGCGGCTTGGCGGTGGCCTGGGCCAGCAGGTCGTAAGCCGCCTTGTACTGCTTGTTGTCACGCAGCAATTGCACTTCAGCGCTCAATTTGATGCGCGCATCCTCGGGATTGCGCTCGGGCAGCGAGCGCAGCAGCTTGCGCGCTTCTTCCAATTTGCCCTGGCGCGCAAGGATGGACGCCCGCCGGTTCTGCGCGGCGACCAGGTCCTGCTGGTTTTCGATGCGATCCAGCCAGGCCCCGGCCATGGCGTAGTCCTTGCGCTTCTCGGCGATCTTCGACAAGGACATATAGGCCTGCGCCAGGCCGCGGGCGCGCTCGTCGCCGCTGCGCTGCGCCTGTGCCAATTCGATATAGCGCCTGAGCGACGCCTCGGCCGCGGCGTCGTGGTTGTCCTGCAACTGCAAGGTGCCTTGGACCAGCCACGCCTCCGGGTAGTCGGGCTTTTCCGCCGTGACCACTTGCAGCTGTTGCGCGGCCTCGCCATAGCGCTGGGCATCCAGCAGCGCGCGGGCGTAGCCCATGCGCAATTCGGGCAGGGGCTTGCCCTCCATGTAGCGGCGCACGATCGGCTCGGCTTGCGGCAGCTTGGGGTCCATCAGTTCCAGCGCCAGCAGCGCGGGGCCTTCCGCCGTCGGCGTCAGCGCCTGTCCGCGCCGCGCGGCTTCCAGGGCGCCGGCGCTGTCACCGGCGGCCAGCCGCAACCGTCCGACGGCAGTCCATGCGGGTGCGGCCGTGGCCGGTTGTGCGAGGTAATCGGCCAGCGCCTGCTCGACGACGCCGGCTGCCAGCTTCTTGTCGGTCACGCGCGAATAAGTGCGCGGGATCACTGCCAGCACGGCACTGCGGTCTTTCGGGTCGGCCAGCGCCAGATCGGTCTTCAGCGGCTCGGTGCTGTCCGCCACGCGATTGAGCGCGACCAGGATCTGCAGCACGTACCGGTTGGCCTCGCGCGAGGTGGGATACGCCTGCTTCCAGGCGCGGGCAGCTTGCAGCGCCGAGTCACCCGAACGCGCCTGGAAGGCGACGTCGACGGCGCGCTGGTAGAGCGCGGGGTCGTTGGTCTTGCGCGCGGCATCCAGGATCAACGAATAGCCGGCGCCCGGCTCGGTGCCGCGCGCATTGAGTTCGCCCAGCAGCAATTGGTAGAAAAGTTCGGCGTCCAGCGCGGTGGGCTCCGCAGGTGTTTCGGTTTCGACAACGGTTGGCGTGGATTGCGCAGGCGCGGCCTGGGCAAAAGCCAGCAGCAACGCGCCGGCCGCAAGGGGGAATCGCTTCATCGAACCATAATAATCCATGCCCGAACTGCCAGAAGTCGAAGTCACACGCTTGAGCTTCGCCGATCGCATCGCCGGCGCGCGGATCGAATCGGTGCGGTTGGGCAAGCCCTTGCGATGGCCGGCCGGGCTGCCCGCGAATGGGCTGGCCGGGCGCGTGGTGCAAGCCGTCCGGCGCCGCGGCAAGTACCTGCTGCTGGACCTGGACGAAGGGCTGCTGCTGTTACACCTGGGCATGTCGGGCAGCCTCAGCTTTGCCGCGCGCCAACCGGCAGCCGGAGTTCACGACCATTTCGACTTGGCAACCACCCGCGGCGTGCTGCGACTGAACGATCCGCGCCGTTTTGGTGCCGTCGTGTATGCGCATTCGGAGGATTCGGCTGAAGCCGTCAAGCTCTTGGGCGGCCTGGGCGTGGAGCCGCTGACCGAAGCCTTCGGCCTCGACGCGTTCCATGCAGGGCTCAAGCGCCGCCACGCGCCGGTCAAACAGGTGCTGCTGGCCGGTGATCTGGTGGTCGGTGTCGGCAACATCTACGCATCCGAAGCGCTGTTCATGGCCGGCATCCGGCCCACGCTGCGCGCTTCGCGCATCAGCCGCCCGCGCGCGGAAAAATTACGGCTCGCCGTTCGCGATGTGCTGGCGCGCGCGGTCGCCAAGGGCGGCAGCACGCTGCGCGATTTTTCCAACGCCGACGGCCAGGCCGGTTACTTCCAGCTGGAGGCGATGGTGTACGACCGCGCGGGGCAGCCGTGCCGTGTCTGCGGCACCCCCGTCAAAAGTATTCGCCAGGGCCAGCGCGCCACTTATTTCTGCCCGCATTGCCAGAAATCCTGAGGGCGCCGAGAGGGCGGGATGCTATATTCAAAGCCACTTCGGGGACACAGTGGGCACTTCCTTCAACGAGCAATTCGACCAGCACGGCAACTGGCGGCGCGAGTTCGCGCTGCGGCTGAAATTGCTGTCCGAATGGCTGAAGGACCACGACTTGCTCGATGCCGCCGTCGAAGAGCGGCTCCGCAGGCTCGAGACGCAGATGCGCTCGGACAAGGTCATGGTGGCCTTCGTCGCGGAATTTTCGCGCGGCAAGTCGGAGCTGATCAACGCGATCTTCTTCGCCGGCTACAAGCGCCGCATCATGCCCGCCAGCGCCGGGCGCACGACGATGTGCCCGACCGAGCTGGGTTACGACAGCGACGTGCCGCCGTGCCTGCGCCTGCTGCCGATCGAGACGCGGCTGCAGCCGCAGGCCTTGATGGAATGGCGTGCGGTGCCCGAGAAGTGGACCCGCATCGACCTGGACGTGAACGATCCGGCGCAGCTTGCCAAGGCTTTCGAAAAAGTCGCGGAAGTGCGGCACGTGACCAAGGAAGAGGCCAAGGCCCTGGGCTTCTGGCACGACGACGCTCCCTCGGACAACCCGATGGTGAATTCCGAAGGCAAGGTGGAAGTGCCGCGCTGGCGCCACGCCCTCATCAACATCGCGCATCCGCTGCTCAAGCAGGGCCTGGTGATCCTGGACACGCCGGGCCTGAATGCGATCGGCGCGGAGCCCGAGCTGACCGTCAACCTGATTCCGCAGGCTCACGCGGTGGTCTTCATCCTGGCCGCCGACACCGGCGTGACCAAGTCCGACCTCGCCATCTGGCGCGAACACCTGATCACCGAGGCCGAGAACATCGACTCGCGCCTGGTGGTCCTGAACAAGATCGACACGATGTGGGACTCGCTCTCCACGCCTGTGCAGATCCACGCACAGATCGAACGCCAGCGCACGACGTCGGCGGAGATCCTCGGCGTGCCGCGCGAGCAGGTGATTCCCGTTTCCGCGCAGAAGGGCCTGGTCGCGAAGGTCAACGACGACGCCGACCTTTTGCAGGCCAGCCAGTTGCCGGTGCTCGAACGCGCGTTGAGCCAGGGCGTGATGGGCCAGCGCCAGAAAATCCTGCGCTCAGCCGTGTCGGGCGGCATCGCCGACCTGCGTGTCGAAGCCGGCCGGGCGATCCACATCCGCCGGCGCGACCTGGCCGAGCAGATGCTCGAGCTCAAGGGGCTGCGCGGCAAGAACACCTCGGTCATCAAGCACATGCGCTCGCGCATCGAGCAGGAGCAGGGTGACTTCGACGTGAGCGGCGCGCGCATCCACGCCGTGCGCTCGGTCCACCTGAAATTGCTGCGCGAGGTGTTCACGCTGCTGGGCACCAGCACCCTGAAGACCGAGATGTCCGAGCTGACCACGGCGCTGCGCCAGCCTGGCATCAAGCTTGGCGTGAAGAAGGCCTATGCGTCCACTTTCGACAAGCTGCGCGCCGGACTGCAGAAGGCGCAGGGCATCAACGCAGAAATCCAGTCGATGCTGACGGGCACCTTCCGCCAGCTGAACGCCGAATACGGCTTCTCGCTGCAGGCGCCGAAAGAGCCGGACCTGCAGCGCTACGAGCGCGACCTGGACCTGGTCGAGCGCAGCCACAACCAGTACCTGGGCGTGGGCAACGCGTTCCGCCTGGCGCAGCCCGAATTCGCCGACCGCCTGGTGCGGGCGCTCGCGACGCGGCTGCGCGTCGTCTACGAATCGGCGCTGGGCGAGGTGGAGCTGTGGAACAAGTCGGCGGCCGCGCAGCTCGACGCGCAATTGCGCGAGCGGCGCCGCAATTTCGGGCGCCGCATCGAAGCCATCGAGCGCATCCAGCAGGCCGCCAGCGGCCTGGACGACCGCATCGCCGAAATCGACACGCATGAAGCGGCGCTGAACGAGCTGGATGCCAAGCTCACCGAGCTGACCGGGCACCTGGTCGATATCCCCGTGGCCGAGCCGCCCTCGGCCGAGCCCATGCTGCAAAGAGCATGAGCGTTTTGCCGGCGGGCTTTGCCGGCCGCGTCATCCGCTGGCAGGGCACGCACGGGCGCAACACGCTGCCCTGGCAGAACACCTGCGATCCCTATCGCGTCTGGCTGTCCGAAATCATGCTGCAGCAAACGCAGGTGGCGACGGTGCTGGACTACTACGCGCGCTTTCTCGCGCGCTTTCCGGATGTGCGCGCCTTGGCCGCCGCCGAACTGGACGACGTGCTCGCGTTATGGAGCGGCCTGGGTTACTACAGCCGGGCGCGCAACATGCACCAGTGCGCGCGCGACGTCGTGGCGCTGCATGGCGGAGAATTTCCGCGGAACGCGCAGGAGCTGCAAACCTTGCCGGGTATAGGCCGCTCCACGGCGGCGGCGATCGCGTCGTTCTGCTTCGGCGAACGCGTCGCCATCCTCGACGGCAACGTCAAGCGCGTCCTCACGCGGGTGCTGGGGTACGGCGCCGACCTGGCGCAGGCGTCCAGCGAGCGCGAGCTGTGGGCGCTGGCGCAGGAACTGCTGCCGCGCCGGGCCGTGCGGGAGTCCATGCCGCGCTACACGCAGGGGCTGATGGACCTGGGCGCGACGATCTGCCTGCCGCGCAATCCAAACTGCCTGCTTTGCCCGGTGCGGGAACTGTGCGCCGCGCGCGCCGAAGGTGCGCCCGAAAACTATCCGGTCAAGACCCGCAAGCTCAAACGCAGCTCCGAGGCGCTGTGGCTATTGCGCGCAAGCAATCGCGACGGCTCGGTCTGGCTGGAAAAACGGCCGCTGACGGGTATCTGGGCAGGCCTTTATTGCTTGCCGGTATTCGAAAGCCGCGATGCGCTGCAGGCCGCGCTGCCGCAGCGCTCGCGCGAGAGCCTGGATGACGGTGAACCGTTCCTTCACGTGCTGACACACAAGGACTTGCACCTGCATCCGGTGGCGGTGGAACTCGCGGCCAGCCCGGTACAAGCCGCGGGGCAAGGCGCGTGGTTTGCGAGTGAGGACCTGCCGCAGCTCGGTTTGCCCGCGCCGATCCGTCGGCTCTTGCAGGACTGAAGCCCAGCGCATCACACCGTCTGTCATGCCGGATTTGATTCGGTATCCATGCCTCGCAGTCGATCCTGCACCGACGTATTCTTGAACGCAGAGGACGCAAAGGTTCCGCAGAGGGCGCAGAGAAAACAGCCAAGAGGTTTTTGTATTCCTCTGCGTCCTCCGCGAATTCTCTGCGCCCTCTGCGTTCAAAAGGCCAATGCGAGTGTGTGATACGGATGCCGGATCAAGTCCGGCATGACAAAGGCGAGACGTCCTACCCGACGTCCAATTCGCGATGCCGCTTCAGCGTGATCCAGCGCAGGCTGAATGACGCGGCGAGCTGCTCCACCAGGAACACCGACCGGTGCTGCCCGCCGGTGCAGCCGATCGCCACCGTGACATAACTGCGGTGATCGCGCGCCAGCGGCTCCAGCCAGTGGTTCAGGAAGTGCTCGATGTGGCCGTACATCTGTTCCACGTCGGCATGTTGCCGCAGGAAGGCGATGACAGCCTCGTCGCGGCCGGTGAGGTCGCGCAGCGCCGGGTCGTAGTGCGGATTCGGGAGCATGCGCACATCGAACACATAGTCGGCGTCCACGGGGATTCCGCGCTTGAAGGCGAACGACTCGAACACCAGCGTGAGCTGGCTGATCGGCGCCGACAACAACGACTTGACATGGGCCTGTAGTTGCGACGACCGGATGACGCTCGTGTCGATCACGTGGGCCTGTTCGCGCAAGGCGCCCAGCAGCTCGCGCTCCAGCTCGATGGCATCCACCAGTGCATGCTGGCGGTCGTGTGCCAGGTCGCTCTGCTGCGCCTGCGGCCGGTTGTTCGACAGCGGATGGCGCCGGCGCGTTTCTGAAAAGCGCCGCACCAGCGTGTCGGTCGTGGCGTCCAGGAACAGCGGCCGGATCACCACGCCTTCATCGCGCAATTCCCGCAGCTGGTTGGGCACCAGCGGCAACGAGGTTGCGCTGCGCACATCCATCGCGATGGCCACGCGCTCGGCACCGGCCTTTTTTTCCAGCGCTACGAACGACAGCAGCAGCTCGGGCGGCAGGTTGTCGACGCAGTAGTAGCCGGCATCCTCCAGCGCGCGCAGTGCCACCGACTTGCCGGAACCCGACATGCCGGTGATGAGCACGATCTCCAGCGCCATGGCCTTACTTCACGCGCGTTCCCGCAGCGCCGCCTCCCAACATTTCCTTCGCGTGCGCGAGCGTGGTGCCCGACAGGTGCTCGCCGCCGAGCATGCGCGCGATTTCCGCCACGCGCTGTTCGCCCTGCACGCCCGCCACCGTGCTGGAGGCGCCCGCCGCGTCGCTGCGCTTGGCCACCACCAGGTGATGATCGGCGCAGGCCGCAACCTGCGGCAGGTGCGTGACGGCCAGTACCTGGCGATCGCGCCCCAATTGCTTCATCAGGCGACCCACGGTTTCGGCCACGGCGCCGCCCACGCCGGCATCCACCTCGTCGAAGATGAGAGTCTGGGCGGTGCCGAGCCGGCTGGTGGTGACGGCGATCGCAAGTGCGATGCGCGACAACTCGCCGCCCGACGCCACCTTCCCGACAGGGCGCGGCGTGCTGCCCGCATGGCCGGCCACCAGGAAGGAAACTTCTTCCAGCCCGCCCTGGGTCGGTTGATCCGCCTTCGACAGGGCGATTTCGAAGCGTCCGCCCTGCATCCCCAAGCCTTGCATGGCCTGCGTCACGGCCTTCGCCAATTGCGGCGCGGCCTTGGTGCGGGCCTTCGACAGGGCACGCGCCTCGGCCATGAAAGCTTCGCCTTCCTTTTTCTCGGCGGCCTCGAGCGCGGCCAGGTCGGCGGCGGCATCGAGCTGGACCAGCTCCTGCTTCCACGAGACCAGCAGCCCCGGCAATTCGGGCGCGGTGCGCTTGTAGCGGCGCGACAGCGACATCCACAGCGACATCCGCTCGTCCAGTTCGGCCAGGCGCTGCGGATCCAGTTCGGTCTTGCGCAAGTACGCGTGCAGGGAATGCGCGGCATCCTCGGCCTGCGCCAGGCTGGAGGCCAGCACCTGCGCCAGATCGCGGAACACCGGCTCCACATGTTCCTGTGCTTGCAACAGCGATTGCGCTTGCGACAGGCTGCGCGCCGCGCCGCCGTCTTCGCCCTCGAGCGATTCCAGTGCGCCCTGCGCCGCTTCGAGCAAGGCCTGCGCATTGGCCAGCCGCGTGTGGTTGGTGTTGAGTTCGTCCCACTCGCTGGCGCCGGGCGCGAGTTTTTCCACTTCGCCGATCTGCCAGGCCAGCCGCTCGCGTTCGCGCTGCAGCGAGTCCTGCGCGGCGCGGGCATCGGCCAATGTCTTCTGCGCAGCGCGCCAGCGTTGCCAAAGCTGCTGCAGCGCCTGGGTGTTGACGCCCGCGTAGCCATCCAGCAGGCCGCGCACCGCGTCGGGCCGGGTCAGGCTTTGCCAGGCATGCTGGCCGTGGATGTCCACCAATTGGTCGGCCAGCTCGCGCAACTGCGTGGCGGTGGCCGGACTGCCGTTGATCCAGGCGCGGCTCTTGCCCTGGCTGTCCACACTGCGGCGCAGCAGCAAGGTGTCCTCCGACTCGAAGCCGGCTTCTTCCAGCCAGGGCGCCAGCACCGGCGGCAGGTCGAACTCGGCGCTGATGTCGGCGCGCGCCGCGCCTTCGCGCACCACGCCGCTTTCAGCGCGGGCCCCCAGTGCCAGTTGCAGCGCGTCGATGAGGATGGATTTGCCCGCCCCGGTTTCGCCGGTGAGCACGCCAAAGCCATCCGCCAGGTCGAGATCGAGCTCGCGCACGATGACGAAGTCACGCAGGGCAATCCTCTTCAGGCTCATCTAGTTTCCTTCGTTCCAATGCAGCTTCAGCCGCAGGGTGTCGAAATAGCTCCAGCCGCGCGGGTGCAGGAAGCGCACCCGATGCTGCGACCGGCGCACGGTGATGCGATCGCCTTTCAACAGCGATGCCAGCGACTGCATGTCGAAATTGGCGCTGGCGTCGCGCCCGGACACCAGCTCGATCGCGATCTCGGACGAATCCGGCAGCACGATCGGCCGGTTGGACAAGGTGTGCGGCGCAATCGGCACCAGCACCCAGCCGGGCGTCGAAGGGTGCAGCAGCGGCCCGCCGGCCGACAGCGCGTAGGCGGTGGAGCCGGTGGGCGACGCCACGATCAGGCCGTCGGCGCGCTGGTTGGCCACGAAGTGCCCGTCGACCTCGACCTTCAGTTCGACCATGCCGGAGGTGGCGCCGCGATTGACCACCACGTCGTTCATGGCCAGCGCGTCGAACACGCAGCGCCCGTCGCGCATCACACGGGCATGCATCAGGCTTCGGTGGTCTTCCTCGTATTCGCCGCGCAGCATGGGCGTGAGCGTGGCGCGGTACTGGTCCAGCGGGATGTCGGTGATGAAGCCCAGCCGCCCCTGGTTGATGCCGATCAGCGGCACGCCGAACTCCGCCAGCTGCCGGCCGATGCCCAGCATCGTGCCGTCGCCGCCCACCACCAGCACCAGGTCGCATTGCGCGCCGATGGCCGGCAGGTCCAGGGTGGTGTACCCTGTGATTCCAACAGTGGCTGCAGTTTCGCGCTCTACCACCACGTCGCAACCTTCGGAATGCAGGAACTGGGCGATATCGTCCAGGGCGGGCCGGGCGGAACCGGCGGCCGATCCCGAAACCGCGGCGTGGTATTTGCCGATCAGCGCTACCTGGCGGAAATGGGATTTCATCGGCAAATTACATCATTAAAATTGCAGAAACGCCGCTAAAGATGCTGGACGACCGCGCCAAGTTGTTGTTGAAAGCCCTGGTCGAGCGCTATATCGCCGAAGGGACGCCCGTGGGCTCGCGCACGCTGTCGCGCGCTTCGGGGCTGGAGCTGTCCCCGGCCACCATCCGCAACGTGATGTCCGACCTGGAGGAACTGGGCTTGATCGCCAGTCCCCACACCTCCGCTGGGCGCATCCCCACGGCGCGCGGCTACCGCCTGTTTGTGGACACCATGCTCACCGCGCAGCGCGAGGAGCTCATGACGCCCAGCCTGGCGGCCGACCAGCCGCAAAAGGTGATCGCCAACGCCGCGCACCTGCTGTCCAACCTGTCGCAGTTCGTCGGGGTGGTGATGGCGCCGCGCCGCACCTCGGTGTTCCGGCACATCGAATTCCTGCGCCTGTCGGAAAAGCGCTACCTGGTCATCATCGTCTCGCCCGACGGCGACGTGCAGAACCGCGTTGTCTTCACCGAGAGCGACTACACCCAGACGCAATTGATCGAGGCCGCTAATTTCCTGAACACCAACTACGCCGGCATGGCCATCGAGCAGGTGCGCGAGCGCCTGAAGAACGAGGTGGAAGCGCTGCGCGGCGAAATCGGCGCCTTGATGCAGACCGCGGTGCAGGCGAGTTCGGATGCCATGAGCCAGCAGGATGAAGTGGTGATCTCGGGTGAGCGCAACCTGCTGGCCGTGAGCGACTTTTCCAGCGACATGAGCCACCTGCGCCGCGCCTTCGAGCTGTTCGAGCAGAAGACGCAGTTGATGCGCCTGCTCGAGATTTCCAGCCAGGCCGCCGGCGTTCGCATCTTCATCGGCGGCGAAAGCAAGGTGGTGCCGTTCGAGGAGCTGTCCATCGTCAGCGCGCCCTACGAGGTGGACGGCCAAGTCGTGGGCACCTTGGGCGTGATCGGCCCCACCCGCATGCCCTACGACCGCATGATCCAGATCGTGGACATCACGTCCAAGCTGGTCAGCAACGCGCTGAGCCACAACAAATAGGCGTTGCGAAGGTTCACAGCCTCGCCAGATCCGCGGCCGCCGCTTTCAGCGGCCCGGCCCAGTCCCGATCCTGGCCCTGCCGGTAGAGGCGCACCGACGAATACCAGGGGCTGCCGGCGGTATCGATCATCCATCGCCAATCGGGCCGGTACGGCAGCAGCACCCAAGTCGGCTTGCCCAGGGCGGCGGCCAGGTGCGCGAAGCTGGTGTCCACGCTGATGACGACATCCATCAACTCGCACAGCGCGGCGGCATCCGTGAAGTCGTTCGTCTCGCTGCCGAAATGCCGTATCTGCGGGTTCATCTCGAGCGTTGGCTTGTCGCTGTCCCGCACCGCGTTTTGCAGGCTGAAGTAGTCGCAGCTGCCGGGCAGGTGCGAGACCAGCGTCGACAGCGCGAGGCTGCGATTCCTGTCGTTAGGGTAGTTCAGGCTGCCGCTCCATGCGAGACCGACCCGCGGCCTGGTGCGCGGGCCCAGCTTCGCGGCCCACTTGCGAACGTGCTCGGGGCTGGTGCGCAAATAGGGCGCCGGATGCGGCACGCTGTGCAGGTCGGTCTTGAGAGCCAGCGGAAGGGACATGAGCGGGCAGTGGCAGTCGAAAAGCGGCAGCGGCGTGCCCTGCTCGATCCATTCGACGTCGCAGTCCAGCGTCCGCAGCAATCCCATCAGAGCGCGCGGCACTTCGAACAGCACGCGTCCGCCGAGCGCCGCCACCATCGGGACGTAGCGGCAAAACTGCATCGTGTCGCCCAGTCCCTGCTCGGCATGCAGCAGGATGGTGCGGCCGGCAAGGGGCTCGTCGCCCAGCCACAAGGGAGCGGCGAAATTGCGCGGCTGCATGCGCACCTTCGCGGTTTTCCAACGCCACTCGAAAAGACGAAAACCCTCGGCGAGTTCACCCTTGAGCAGCAACGCGCACGACTTGTTCCAGTAACCGTCGGGGTAGTCCGGCTGGATGCGGATGGCCCGGTCATAGCTTGCGATCGCCGCGTCCAGCTGCAAGGAGTTGGTGTACGCATTCCCCATGTTGGTCAGCGCCTCCGCATTGCCGGGTTCGATCGCGATCGCCCGTTCGTAGCTTTCCACCGCGGCAGCGTATTGGCCGACCTCCGCCAACGCGTTGCCACGATTGAATAGCGCCGTGGCGTAGCGCGGCCGCAGCGCGATGGCCCGGTCGTAACTGGCGATCGCGTCGGGCAGGCGCTTGAGCTCCTTGAGCGCGATGCCCCGGTTGGCATGAGCCTCGACCAGTTCCGGCTGCAGGGCGATGGCCCGGTCGTACAGGTCGACCGCGCGCTGGAAATCGCGCTGCTGGGTCGCCACAATCCCGAGCATCTGCAGGGAAGGGACGTGCCTGGGCGAGGCGCGGACGATCTCTTCATAAAGCGCGCCCGCCTGCGCCAGTTGCCCGTTCTGGTGGAGCGCCACGGCTCGTTCGAACGCAGGCTGCGGGTCGGGGAGCGCCGGCGCCTTGGGCAGGTTCGGCCTGGAGGTCTTGCTGGACTTGGGCGGCATGCGTCCGAGTTTAGCCAGAGCAAAGCCCCGGACGGGGTAGCATTGGCGGCTGTGGGGGGCGTTAGCTCAGTTGGTTAGAGCAGAGGACTCATAATCCTTTGGTCGTTGGTTCAAGTCCAACACGCCCTACCATTCCAGCGCCGGCTCTGCAGTTAGCAACCGCTCATTCACCCCAACCTTGTAATCGCCGAACGCCAAGAGCGGCGGCGACAACGGCCGGGGACTATTAATCATCGCCAGTTCGGCTCGCGACTGGCGAATCGGCCGGGCGCCGCCGGGCACCCCAGGATTGCCGCCCATGCAGGTGACGCGGTCCACGCGCGACATCCCCAGGCTGTCCGCTGCGGCCACGGATTCAGACGCTTGAAACGAGAAGGCTTGTGCATGCTCCCACCTCCCCAAGAGACCCTGGGCATGCCCACGAAAGCGTTCACGCTCTCAATTCGTCGCGAAAGTCAGCAGGCCCGCAGGCTCGATACCGCAAGTCGCGCATCCGCTGGGGGAAATGGCGGACGAGATAGGAACAAATGCGCGGAACGTGACCGGATCCACGGCGACGGAATGAGCGTTGTTCCCGCTTTGCAGTTGCGCGACGAGTTTCCGAGTCGCAGCGTCGATGATCGCAAGCACCGGTGTGCAAGGAGACGCTGCGCTACAGGCGCCGTTGACTGCAGCGTTGCCGGACGCGGTCCAGCGACTTGCGCCGCTGTAGTAGCGGTTGGTCGCTGCATCGTATTCGAGCTGGTCTCCTCCGCCGGCATTGATCGAGGCAACGATCCTGCCCGTCGTGCGATCCATGATCTGCACGAGCAACGGCGCGCCCGTAGTGCCTTCACGGCAGTTGACCGCGATATCGTTCCCGGGCCCCAGTGCCAATCCCGTCGGATCGCAGTTGCCTTCACTGTACCCGCGCACTCCCGCCAGACTTGTGTAGTTGACCGTCGCACCCGGCGCGATGCCGCGGATGGAAGCACCGGGGATCGCCACCAGTTCCCCATGTGGGTTCGCGGTAGTGCCATCGTCGTTGACGAAGAACGTGTCGCTCGCGGGGTCGTAGCGGCACTGTTCCAGGCCTGCCGATGGCGCTCCACTGGCATCGGTGAAGGTCACCTGCGCGACGATCGCCTGTGTCGCGGTGTTGATGAACGTCGCGAATGGCGTATCGGCTTCAGGTGTCGAGATCATGTAGAGGCCGTGAACCGAATCGACACAGCCTTCGTCGGCGCGTTTGCCGGAGCTGCCGACAACGATGGTCTTTATCACCTGTCCCGCCGCCGGGTCAACGATCTTCACCGAGTTGACGTCACCAACGTAGAGGAGATTTCCAACCGGATTGATCCCGTCCGGTCCGGAGATCGCATTGTCCGCAACGCCGGCGCTGTTGCGCCCCACGCCGGCGAAGGCGTTGGCGCCCGATCCTTTGATCTGGGCCAGCAGCGCACTGGTTGCGGTGTCGAAAACATCAACCGCAGCATTGTTTCTGTCGGTGAAGTAGTACCGGTTGCCGACGACGACACCCAGGTCAAATGCAAAGTTTGTGCCTGCGCCCACGCCGGGAATTTCGGTGAGTCGCAGGAGCTTGGGGCCGGAATCGCCTCCGCCACCACAGGCCGCGACAACTGCCAACGCGCTGATACAGGGAAGTAGAAATCGACGCATATCTGTCTCCGTTTTCACCCGAAGGAGGGCTCGTTGAATCTAGGCTCGGCGGCTTGCCTGTGTATTGGGGCTAGTCCGTAGAAGCTTGAGTCAGGGTCTACTCAGAGTGACGCCACCTCTTCCTTGCGCGAGCGCACGACTGCGGCTTTTTCGACTGCTACTTCGAATGCATCGCTGCCGCTGCGCCGTTACAAAAACCACCGCCTTGCGACGCTCGACCAGATCGCGGTGTGCGCGGGGACCCGTGCCGCCGAGGAAAGCCGCCCAGGAAGAGCTCGACACGCACCCGCCGGGTTGCCGCTTTCACCAGGTATCGGTTTCGGCTGACATTTGCGCTGCTCGGCCGCGCCAAACTGTCGCGATGGCCGTCGTCCGCCTTCCCCACGCCCACATCGCCCGGCCGGTGCCCGCCGCCGTCCCGATGCGCCCAGTGGTCGCGCCTAGACCGGCATGCCCGTTGACTCCGACCATCTTCCACGAACGCTGGTGGCTGGAGGTCGTGACCGGCGGGCGCTACCAGGCGGCCGAATTGCGCAACCATGGCCAGCTCGTCGGCTGGCTGCCCTATCTCCAGTCACGCAGGCGCGGCTTCGCGGTCAGCGAGATGCCTGCCCTGACGCACCTGCTGGGGCCGGCGCTCGATGAAGGCAAAGGCAGCAGCAACACGCGCTGGCTGCGCCGCATGGACATCCTCAACGAATTGCTCGGGCGGCTGCCGGCGCTGGGATTGTTCTCGCAGACCTGCCACCCGGACACCCCGGACGTGATGGGATTCCAAGCCAACGGCTTCGACGCCTTCGTGCAGTTCTCGGCCGAAATCCACCCCGCCCCGGAAGACGTCCTGTGGGGCAACATGCGCGACAAGACCCGCAACGTCATCCGCCGCGCCGGCGAACGCAGCCAGCTCGAAACCGTGGGCGACCCGCGGGAGCTGGAGCGCTTCTACCGCAAGAACCTCGACCTTGACAGCCGCCACAGCTACTTCGACCTTGCCCTCATCACCTCGGTCTTCGAAGCCGCGAGCGTTCGCGGCCAGGCGCGGATCTTTGCCGTGCGCAACGCTGCCAAGGCCATCGTGGCCGCGGTGCTGTATGTCTGGGACGACCGGCGGCTCTGGTACCTGCTTTCCACACGCGACCCGCGATTCCCGGACAACGGAGCGGTGAGCCTGCTGATCTGGCACGGCATGCAACAGGCGTCGCGGCGCGGCCTGATCTTCGATTTCGATGGTGTCGCCAGCACGGGTGCGGCCCGATTTTTTGCCGGCTTCGGCGCGCAGATCCGCCCGCGCTACGCGGTGCACCGCAGCAGCAAGGGGTTCGAGCTCGTCGACGCCTTGCTGACTTTCGCGCGTGGGCCCAAACGCAGCTTCTTCATTGCGCCTTGACGCGGCGGGGCGAAGGTCGCCGGTTACGCGGGCGGGCCACCGGCACTGGCAGGTGCCCGGTCCCATCCGGTCTTCACCGAGGCGGCAGCCAGCGAGTTCGCGCCCACGGCGCGGGCGGCCCGGATGATCAGTTCGGTGGCCTGCGCGGCGCTGAGGTTGTCGGTCGATATCGTGATGTCGTAGTCCTCGGGCCGTTCCGCATCGACGCCGTAAAAGCGCTTCAGGTAATGGGCCCGTGCCTCGTCGCTGGCGCGGATCGTCTCGGCCGCCTCGGCCGGGCTCTTCCCGCCGCTCGTCAACAGCCAGCGCTTGGCTCGCGCCAGCGGCGTGCCGGTGATGAGGACGCGCAGGATGTCCGTGCGGCCACGCAGCGCATACGAGGCAGCGTGCGCAACGATGACGACGTTGCCCTGGCTCGCGGTGTCGCGGATGGCGTCACGTATGAGGACGCGCAAGTCGTCGTTGCCTGTCGGCAGCGCTTCCTGGCTGGGGATGTAGTTGATCAATTCACCCACACCGCCGCGGCTGATGTCCGCGATCAGTTGCCCGAGCAGCGACTTGCGCCGCTCGGCGTCCGCGACCACGGTGGGGCTGAGGTTTCGTTGCTTGGCGGCGAGGTTGACAATTTCCTCGTCGACATAACGAAAGCCCAGTTCTTTCGCGATCTCGGTGGCGATGTCTTCAGCGCCGACCCAGATTGCGCGGGAGATGCAGATTGCGTGTACGCTCATGCCGGCCTCCAATGGATGAGGCATTGTTATCGATCGGATACCGTTTGTCTATGAGGCCAGCATCCCAGGCGGCAGCATCGACACAAACTCTGCAAAGCCGGCCCCGCCCACCGCGATGTGCTCCACCATTTCTCGCTGCGCCGTGAGCGCGTCGCCGGCCAGCACGGCCTTGGCAACCCGGAGATGGTCTTGCGCCGATCGCTGCATCTGCCCGGGCCGCTGGAATGAACTCCGATACATCTGTGTACGGCGCCGGATGGAGCGCAATTGCTCGGCCAGGAACATGTTGTGGGCGCCTCCGTAGAGTGCTTCGTGGAAATCGGCGTTGGCCTTGGTATATGCCGCCACGTTCTCGCTGGCCGCGGCCTTGACGCAGCGGGCGCACGCGTCCTGCATCTTCGAGCGCGACAGGTCGTCCATCCGGCGGGCCGCCAGCTTGGCACAGGCGCCTTCCAGTTCGGCCAGCACTTCGAACATGGCGCGCAACTCGGCGATCGACATGCGCGCCACGAAGATGCCTTGGCGGGGGATGACCCGCAACAGCCCCCTGGTAGTGAGTTGCTGCACGGCTTCACGCACCGGCGTGCGCGAGACGCCGAAGCGCTCCGCCAGTTCGCGCTCGTCCAGGGGCTGACCCGGCAGCAAGCGCGCCGTTTCGATGTCGTGCTCCAGCTCGGCGGCGATTTCCGCGGAGCGGCTGGCGGCGGGCAGGGTGACGGTGCTGAGCATTCCTTTGCCTCGGTGTTCTATTCCGGCCTGATTCCCAGTTCGCTGGCTTCCCTGGAAATCGTCTCGTAGTCGCGCTTGAAGCGCTCCTGCGCTTCACTGACGGGCTCGCCACCGGGCTCCTGCGCGCTGCTCAGCAACCAGCTCTTCAGGTCGGGGTCGTCGGCGTGAAGGACCGCGTTGACGTCCGCCCGCATGCGCTCGAGCACCACCCGTGGCGTATTGGCTGGGGCGAACAGGGCGTTGGCTATCGGAACGGCAACGTCCGGGAATCCTACCTCGGCCAGCGTGGGGATTCCCGGCAGCCCCGGCAGGCGGTTGTCGCCCAGCACCGCCAGCACGCGCAGCTTGCCGCCTTCAAGAAAGGGCTGGATCGCACCCATGCTGGTGATACCGAACTGCAACAAGCCGGCGGCCGTGTCGGTGAGCTGTTGCGGCGCGCCCTTGTAGGGCACGTGGACGACCCGGCCCTGGACGCCGAGTTTGCGCATGAAGCGGGCCGAGATGAATCGGGCGGTGGCTTCCGATGTTCCGTACGAATACTTTTCGGGGTTGGCCCTGAGCAGGGCGGCGAGTTCCTGGGCCGTCCTGGCCGGCACGTCCTTGTGGACGACCAGGATGGTGGGGTACTTGGTGACGGTCGTGACCATGATCAGGTCTTTGGCGGTGTCGTAGGGAACCTGCCGCACCAGCGACGGCAGCAGCGTGTACCCCGGCATGACCCCCCAGAAGAAGGTGTACCCATCCGGCGCCGCCTTGGCCACCGTATCCGCCGCGAGCATTCCGCCGGCACCGGTCTTGTTGTCGATCAGGATGGGCTGGCCGAGGCGCTTGGCCAATCGCAGGGCCACGTGGCGGGCGGTGACATCGGCCCCGCCGCCGGCCGATACCGGAAGGACAAAACGGATCGGCTTGTCTGGATATTCCGCGGCTGCGGTGCCGGCGGCGACAGCGGCAATACAAGCCAGCAATGTTTTGACGGCCCATCGGCGGGGGCTGGAGAACGGTTGATTCATGTTGACCTTCGTTGCGCGTTGCGCAGCACCCCCCTAGGTTCGCCGGACTGGGCGCCGGCGCGTATCGGTATATACCACTAGCCATGTGTGGCATACACAAGGCAGAATATCGTATACAAAGGATTTATCGAATGTCTACCGGCTCCCCCAGCTTGGAAGTGCGCAACGCCGTGGCGACGATCAGGCTGCGCCGGCCCGAGCAAGCCAACCGCATCGAGGCTGGCGACGTGTCCGTCCTGCTGGATCACTGCGCGGCGATCAGCGCCGATCGCTCGGTCCGGGCCGTTGTCCTGACGGCGGCCGGCCCTCAGTTCAGCGCCGGCTACGACTTGACCGCGCTGCGCGACAGGCCGGCCGGCGGCGATGAGGCCGAATCCGTTTCCAGTCCGTTCGAACAGGCGGTGAATGCATTCGAAGCGCTGCCCCAAGTGACCGTGTGTGCCTTGAACGGCGGCGTCTATGGCGGCTCGATCGATCTGGCCATGGCGTGCGACTTTCGCTACGGGGTGCCCGCTGCGCGCATGCGCATGCCGGCCGCCCGTCTCGGGCTGCAGTACTACACCAGTGGAATGCAGCGCTACGTCTCACGCCTGGGGCTGGACAACGCCAAGAGATTGTTCCTCCTGGGCGAAACGCTCGACGCGCAACAGATGCTGGCAATGGGTTTCCTGCACGCGGTGGTCGAGCCGGAGCAATTGGCTGAACTCGCGCAGGCAACCGCGGCACGCGCGGCGGGCATGGCGCCCCTGGCGGTTTCCGGCATGAAGCGCGCGCTCAATGCGATCGGCAGCAATTCGCTCGACCCGGACGCAACGCAACGCAGCCATGTGCAGACGACCCGGTCGCAGGATTTTCGCGAAGGGGTCGCGGCCTGGCACGAGAAACGCGAGCCAACTTTCAGAGGTATGTGATGCAAAGCCTTCTCGACGGTGTCAAGGTGCTGGAATTGACGGGGCTCATGGCGGGCCCGACGTGCGGCATGTTGCTCGCGGACATGGGTGCCGACGTGGCAAAGATAGAGAAGGTGCAAGGCGGCGACGACCTGCGCGCTTTCGGTGTGCCCGGCGCATTGCTGAATGCACCTTTCGTCATGATCAACCGCAACAAGCGCGGGATCGCGGTCGACTTCAAGCAGGAAGAGGGACGCGCGCTCGTCAAGCGGATGGCGTCACAGGCGGATGTGGTGGTTGAAAACTACCGTCCCGGCGCACTCGACAAGATGGGCCTGGGCTACGAACAGCTGGCGGCGATCAACCCGCGCCTTGTCTATGCATCGATCTCCGGCTGGGGTGCGAAGGGCCCGTGGGCGGGCCGGGGCGGGTTCGACCTCATGGCGCAAGGTTTCGCGGGCATCATGAGCGTGACCGGAGAGGAGGGCGGCCCACCGATGAAGAACGGCAACTCGGTCGCCGACATCAACGGCGGCATCCTGGCTGCCGTCGGGATTCTGGGCGCGTTGTTCCAGCGCGAACGCACCGGTCTTGGCCAGCAACTCGAGACGTCATTGCTGGACGCCTCGCTGCAGCAGATGTACTGGTTCGCGGCGGTGTACTTCCAGACCGGGCAGATCGTCGGCGCGAGCGGATCGGGCCATCCATTGACGTCGCCCTACCAGGCGTTCAAGACATCGGACGGATGGGTCACGCTGGGCGGCGCATCCCAGCCCAACTGGGAACGCATCGCGAAGTTGCTCGAGCACCCCGAGTGGTGCACCGACGAGCGCTTCGTCACAGCCGGTTTGCGCAAGAAGAACAACAGCGCCCTGGCCGACAGGATCTCCGCCGAACTGGTGAAGAAACCATCGGCGCACTGGATGGCGCTGTTCGATTCTGCCGGTGTGCCGGTCGGCCCCGTCCACAACATTGCGCAAGCCCTGGCGCATCCACAGACGCTTGCCGAAGACCGCGTCGTCGAGGTGGAGCATCCCATCGCCGGCCGCTCGCGCGTCATGCCGCTTCCGATCCGGTTCTCCGGAGCCGACACCAGTGTTCACCGGTCGGCGCCGCTGCTGGGCGAGCACACGCGCGAGTTGCTGGGCGAATACGGGCTGGAAGCCGCGGAGATCGACTCGCTGATCGATCGCGGCGTGGTCGCCGAGATGGCCTTGCCAGCGGATGAGCTGTTTGCGACGCAAGCGATGCGCGAAAGCGCCCCCGGTTCTGCTCGGCAAGTCCCATAATCCTTGCATGAGATTCACAAGAACACTGCTCGCTTTCGCCGCCATCATTCCCCTCGCCGCATTCGCAGAGCTCACCAACGATTCGATGATCGGCCCCGGCCTGCGCTCACGGCCGGCCTACGACGGTTCCGACTCGCGACGCACGGAGTTCGTGCCGGTCATCCGCTACTTCGGCCATCCGTGGTTCGTGCGCTCGACCCAGGGCGTGCTGGAAGCCGGCGCGCGCAGCGAGCTTGCGCCCGGCCTGTTCGCCGGCGCGCAACTCGCATACGAGCCGGGGCGCCAGACTAGCGAGTCCGGGTTCCTGGAAAGCCACAACGTCGCGAACGTCAAACGCGGCGGCTCGATCGGCCTGCAGATGGAGTGGGACCACAAGTTCGGCCGCGTGCCCGTCACCCTGCTGGCCCGCGCACGCAAGCACCTCGACTCCGACTTGGGCGCGCAGGTCGACCTGCGCGCCAGCGTCGGCATATTGCAGAGCGGCCGCTTCGGCGCCGGCCTGTTCACGCAGGCCATCTGGGCCAACTCCAAATCGGCGCAGGCCTTTTACGGCGTCACGCCGGCGCAATCCGTGGCGACGGACCTGCCGGCGTTCCAGCCGGGCAGCGGCTGGGTCAACACCAGTTTCGGGCTGCTCTGGTCGGTCGACCTCGCCCCCAAGTGGGTGGTGGTCGGCAGCCTGGAGAGCCGGCACCTGCGCGGCGATGCCGACCGCAGTCCGCTGGTGCAGCGTTCGTCCGCCAACTACCTCACCGCCGGCCTCGCCTACCGCTTCTGACGCCTCGGTTGAGGCCAATTCTTCCAGGCCCGCAAATTCCTCAATTGCAGGACGGCCGCGAACGAATGACCATTGCAGGCTCTGGAGGCCCGCATGATCATCGACAAACTCCTGCCCACCGACCTGTTCCGGGGCAAGACCGCATTCATCACCGGCGGAGGTAGCGGCATCAACCTGGGCATCGCGAAGAATTTCGCCGCGCTGGGCGCCAACGTGGCGATTTGCAGCCGCAACCAGGGCAAGCTGGACACCGCCGCGGCCGAACTGCGCAAGCTCGGCGCGAAAGTCTGTACGGCCGCCGCGGATGTCCGCGATCCCGCGGCAGTGGCGGCAGCCCTGGCGAAATCGGCCCAGGAACTCGGGCCCGCCGACGTGGTCGTCTCGGGCGCGGCCGGCAACTTCCTTTGCGAGGCCGAAAAGCTTTCTCCCAACGGCTTCAAGACCGTGGTCGAGATCGACCTGATGGGTTCGTTCAACGTGGCCCGCGGCGCGTTCGAGCAACTCAAGCAGACGCGCGGCGTGATCATCTTCATTTCGGCCGGCCTGTCCTGGCTGCCGTACACGCTGCAGCTGCACGCGGGCGCCGCCAAGGCGGGGATCGACAACATGATGAAGAACCTGGCGCTCGAGTGGGGCGCCTACGGCATCCGGTCCAACAGCATTGCGCCCGGCTACATCGGGGATACCGAAGGCACCTCCAAGCTGGCCGGCGGACCGGTGCTGGATGCCGTGCTCGAATCCACGCCGCTGGGACGGCTTGGCACCGTCGACGACATCGGGCAGGCCGCCGTGTTCCTGGCCTCGCCCCTCGCCTCGTTCATCACCGGCACCATCGCGGTCGTCGACGGCGGCCACTACCTCGGCGGCTCGGCCTTGCTCAACGCAGCGCAGCGGCAGGTGGCCGCCGCCGCCACAGCTTCAGGATCAACCTCATGACCCCCATCACCGAAGACGCGGAACTGCTCACCTCCCTGCGCGACGCCGCCGAGCGCTTCTCGCGCGAGAAACTCGCGCCTCGTTACCAGGCACGCGAGGCCGACGCAAAATACGACCGCGCCCTGCTGCGCGAAATGGGGCAACTGGGGCTGATCGCGCCCGAACTGCCCGAAAGCCTGGGCGGCTTGGGGCTGAGCCACACCGCGTGTGGCGTGATCACCGAGGCGATCGCCTATGGGGATTTCAATGTCTCCTACGTGCAGGTCTTCGGCAGCCTGTTGGGCCATGTGATCTCGCGCAACGCCAACCCCGAACTCGGGAAGCATTGGGTCACGCGCATTGCCGGCGGCGAAGCGCTGGTCGCTATTGCCCTGACGGAGCCGGGCGGCGGCTCGGACGTGGCCAACCTCAGCACCAAGGCCGTCAAGCGCGGCAAGCACTACCTCATCTCCGGCGAGAAGACATCGATCAGTGGCGCTGTGCAGGCCGATGCCTTCGTCGTGTTCGCGCGCACCGGCAGCAAGGAGGATGGCCACCGCGGGATCTCGGCTTTCCTGGTGCCGTCGGACACCAAGGGCATCACGCGCACGCTGTTCGACGACGTGGGCACCAAGATCGTCGGCCGCGGTTCGGTGTTCTTCGATGAAGTGGAAGTGCCCGCGGAAAACATGCTCGGCGATGAAGGCCAGGGCTTCAGCCATGTCATGCAGGGGCTGGACTTCAGCCGCGTGCTGATCGGCCTGCAATGCATCGGCGCGGCGCAGGCTTCCATCGACGAGACCTGGCGCTACATCACGCAGCGCAAGGCGTTCGGCGGCACCATTTCGCAGTTCCAGGGCGTGACGTTTCCGCTGGCCGAAGGCGAAGCGCAGATCGCCGCCATCCGCCAGCTTTCCTACCATGCGCTCGCGCTGGCGGACCAGGGCAAGAAGCACACCGTCGAAACCGCGATGGTGAAGATGATGGGCCCCAAGCACTCGTTCGACGTCATCCACACCTGCCTGCTGCTGCACGGCCACTACGGCTATTCGATCGACCTGCCGCACCAGCAGCGCATGCGCGACGTGATGGGGCTGGAACTGGGCGACGGCACCGAGCAGATCATGAAGAAGATCATTGCCCGCGAACGCATCGCCGCGCAGGGGCGGCAGGCCGCGTGAGCTCCATGGGACCGCTGCAGGATGTCACGGTGATCGAGCTGGCCGGCATCGGCCCGTCGCCGCTGGCGGCGATGATGCTGGCCGACATGGGCGCCGACGTGATCCGCGTCGAGCGGCTCAAGCCCGCCGCGCTGGACACGCTGGTGGAAGGCAGATTCGCGGTGCACAACCGCAACCGTCGCTCGATCGCGCTGAACCTGCAACGGCCGGAAGGCGTCGAAGTCGTACTGCGGCTGGCCAAGACCGCCGACATCCTGATGGAGCCGTTCAGGCCGGGCGTGGCCGAGAAACTGGGCGTCGGCCCCGAGCCGTGCCTGGCGGTCAACCCGCGTCTGGTCTACGCGCGCATGACGGGCTGGGGCCAGCAAGGGCCGCTGGCGCGCGCCGTGGGGCACGACATCAACTACATCGCCGTGACCGGCGCGCTCGATGCGATCGGGCGGCGCGGCCAGAAACCGGTGGCGCCGTTGAACCTGGTGGGCGACATGGGCGGCGGCGGAATGCTGATGGCCTTCGGCATGCTGGCCGCCTTGCACGAGGCCCGGCGCTCCGGCCAGGGCCAGGTCGTGGACGCCGCGATGGTGGATGGCACGGCGCTGATGCTCGGGTCCGTGAGCGGCCTGCAAGCCGGCGGCTTCTGGCATGACGAACGCGGCACGAATTTCATCGACGGCGGCGCGCACTTCTACGACGTATACCGCACAAGCGACGGCAAGTTCGTCTCGATCGGATCGCTCGAGCCGCAGTTCTACGGGCAACTGCTGGGCAAGTTGGGCCTGGACGCAGCGGAACTGCCGCCGCAGATGGATGAAGCGAGCTGGCCGGCGATGGCGGCGCGCTTCGAAGAGATCTTCCTGCGCAAGACCCGCGATGAATGGTGCGCCATCCTGGAAGGCAGCGACCTGTGCTTCGCCCCGGTGCTGACGATGGCGGAGGCGCCCGAACATCCGCACGCGAAAGCGCGGCAGGCCTATGTCGATGTCGGCGGCGTGGTGCAGCCGGCACCGGCGCCGCGCTATTCCCGCACGCCCGCGGCAAAGCCGCGGCCGCCGGCCAGGCATGGCGAGCACACCGACGCCGTACTCGATTCCCTGGGCTATTCGCCGGACCGGATTGCCTCCCTGCGCGCGGCCGGCGTCGTCGCCTGATTTCCAGACAAGGCCGTCCATGAAAGCAGTCTTGAGCAAGGTCGCGGGGGGTCCGGAATCGCTGGTCATCGAGGACCTTCCCGATCCCGTGCCGGGAAAGGGGCAAGTGCGAATCCGCGTCAGCGCCTGCGCCCTCAACTATCCCGACACGCTGATCATCCAGGACCTCTACCAGTTCAAGCCCGAGCGCCCCTTCGCGCCGGGCGGTGAGGTCGCCGGCCTGGTCGATGCCGTCGGCGAAGGCGTGGACGACTTTCGCATCGGCGACCGCGTGATCGGCTGGTGCTGGTGGGGCGGGCTGGTGCAGAGCCTGGTGATCGATGCCGACCGCTGCATCGCCGTGCCGGACGCGATGCCGCTGGACGATGCCGCGGCGCTGTTGCTGACTTACGGAACGGCGCACTACGCCTTGCGCCAGCGCGCCGGCCTGAAAGCCGGTGACACGGTGCTGGTGCTGGGCGCCGCCGGTGGCGTCGGGCTGGCCGCGGTCGAACTCGCGCATGCCTGGGGCGCGCGAGTGATCGCCGCTGCTTCCTCGCAGGAAAAAGTCGGCTACGCGCGGTCGCACGGAGCCGACGACGGCGTGGTCTATCCGACCGGACGCCTCGACAAGGAAGCCGCCAAGGCTTTCTCCGATGCGCTGAAAGACAAGCTGGGCAAGCGCGGCGCCGATGTGGTGCTGGATGCCGTCGGCGGCGACTACGCGGAGCCGGCGCTGCGCGCCATCGCGTGGGAAGGCCGCTACCTCGTGGTGGGTTTTCCCGCCGGGATTCCCAAGCTGCCGCTGAACCTGATCCTGCTCAAGGGCTGCCAGGTGATCGGCGTGTTCTGGGGCGAGTGGGTGATGCGCAACCGCAAGGATTTCAACGAAAGCGTGGCCGACCTGCTGGCGTTGTACGCCAAGGGGCTGATCAAGCCGCGCATCTCGCAGCGCTTTCCGATGGAGCGAGCCGGCGAGGCCCTTCGAATGCTGTCCGACCGCAAGGCGCTCGGCAAGATCCTGGTAACCATGGAGTAGTGCAATGACACAAGAGAACAAGACGATCATCGTCGAGCGGCAAGGCGCCGTCGAAATACTCACCCTGAACCGCCCCGACTCGCTCAACGCGCTCAACCCCGCGCTGCTGGGCGAGCTGGACCGCTACTTCAACGGCCTGTGCGATCGCGAGGACGTGCGCGTGGTGCTGCTCAAGGGCAGCGGCCGGGCCTTTTGCGCCGGCGCCGACTTGAAGAGCGAGGCTTTCAGCTCCGACGGGCCGGGCCGCACCCAGCGGCAGATGGCCATCCAGCGCAGTTGCGCCGGCGTGATCCGCAACATGCGCCGCTGCCCGCAACCCATCATCGCGTTGGTGCACGGGTCGGCGGCCGGCGGCGGCATGTCGCTGGCGCTGGCGTCCGACCTGCGAATCCTGTCGCGCGACGCGCGCATGAACGCGGCCTACATCCGGGCCGGGCTCGGCGGCTGCGACATGGGCGCGGGTTACTTCCTCACGCGCCTGGCGGGCCACTCGCTGGCTACCGAGGTCGCGTTCACCGGCCGCTTCATCGGCGCCGAACGGGCGCAGGCGGCGGGCCTGGCCTGCGCGGTGGTGGAGCAGGACGCTCTCCTGGAGACCGGCATGGAATACGCCCGGGACATGTTGAAGGCCGCTCCGATGGGGCTGCGCATGACCAAGGAGTCGCTCAACATCCTGGTGGATGCCCCGAGCCTCGAGGCCGCACTGGTGATCGAGGACCGCCAGCAGGTGCTGCTGACGGGCACCGCCGATCACAGGGAAGCCGTGGCCGCTTTCCTGGGACGCCGCGAAGCCCGCTACACCGACACCTGAGACGAAAGACAACCATGAGAACCTTCCAGACACTGGATGAACTGATACCGCTGGTCGGCCAGGAAGTCGCGCTGACGGACTGGATCACGATCACCCAGGAGCAGATCAACCTCTTCGCCGAAGCGACGGGCGACCACCAGTGGATCCACGTGGACGTCGAGCGGGCCAAGGCCGGCCCCTACGGCGGCACCATCGCCCACGGCTTCCTGACCCTGTCGCTGCTGCCACGGTTCTTCCAGATGGGTGTAAAGATCGAGCAGACGCGGATGGGCGTGAACTACGGCCTGAACAAGGTCCGCTTTCCCGCGCCGGTTCCCGTCGGCAGCAAATTGCGCGCGCGCCTCAAGCTGCTGGAGTGCGAGCCGATCGATGGCGACGGCGTGCAGATGAACTGGGAAACCACGGTGGAGCGCGAAGGCGAAGCCAAGCCGGTGTGCGTGGCCCAGAGCCTGCAGCGCAGGTACCGCTGACGCGGGTTTCCCCCGACGGTTTAGCCCACCTAAAGCGTGGGGAAAACATGTCAATTGTCAGCCGCGGTGATTGGACCGATGCTGGGCCTGCGGCTGGGAGAACGCGGGCGCACCCCACAACTACGGAGACATAGGATGAAGAAATACTTGGTTCCCCTGGGACTGCTGGCGGCCGTGGGCGCTGTCAGCGCCCAATCGACGGTGACGCTCTTCGGTGTGGTGGACGCAACCCTGGCCCATGGCTCGGGCAGCGTTGCCAGCAAGACCCAGTTGACGAACTCGGGCTACAACAGCTCGCGCCTGGGCTTTCGCGGCACGGAAGACCTCGGCGGCGGCATGTCGGCCTCGTTCTGGCTGGAAGCCGGCATGAGCAACGACGACGGCCAGGGCGCCGCCACCAACCAGAACAACCAGCCCAGCGGAGCTGGCGCCGCCGTCGCGGGCCGCCAGGGCCTGACGTTCAACCGCCGTTCTACCGTGAGCCTGTCCGGCAGCTGGGGCGAAGTGCGGCTCGGCCGCGACTACACGCCCAACTTCTGGAACGTGGCCAGCTACGACCCGTTCGGCTACAACGGCGTCGGCCTGACCGAGCAATCGGTCAACGTCGGCGGCGTGGTCTACGTCCGCGCATCCAACGGCATCGGCTACTTCCTTCCCGGCAATCTGGGCGGCTTCTTCGGCCAGTTCATGCATTACCGCGGCGAGAACGTTACGGGCACGGCGACTTCGGACGACGGCACGGGCAACGGTGTTCGCCTCGGCTATGCGGCCGGCCCGATCAACGTGGGCGTGGCAATGGGCCGCACGAAATACGCGACCGGGGACATCACTTCCTCCAGCGTGGGTGGCAGCTACGACATGAAGGTGGTCAAGCTGAACGCCTCCATCACGCACGACAAGGTGTCCGGCTTGCTGCCGGACGGCCGCGGCTGGCTGCTCGGCTTCAACGCGCCGCTGGGCGTCGGCGAAGCCAGGGGCTCTTACTCCTCTTACCAGACCGATGCTGCCGGCACGCCGCGCACGCGCAAGCTCGCACTCGGCTATATCCACAATCTGTCGAAGCGCACTGCGCTGTATGCGACCGTTGCGCGCGTCCACAACAGCGGCGGCGCCGCCGTGGGCCTGAATGGCGCCGTGACCGGGGCGAATGAGAATTCGACCGGCTACGACTTCGGCCTGCGTCACGCGTTCTAAGGCAAAGGACCGGCGCTCCCGGGCGCCGGGCTCACTGCGGGAGTTGGCATCTTGAAGACCCGGATCACCGAACTGCTGGGCATCCGCTACCCGATCATCCAGGGCGGCATGCAATGGGTGGGCAAACCTGAACTGGCCAGCGCCGTGTCCAACGCGGGCGGGCTGGGCATCATCACGGCCCTGACCTATCCGACCGGGGAAGCGCTTGCCGCGGCGATCGAGCGCATGCGCTCGCTCACCGACAAGCCCTTCGCCGTCAACCTGACGATCCTGCCGGCCGCCAAGCCGCCGCCGTACGCCGACTATGTCGACACCATCATCGCCAGCGGCGTGAAGATCGTCGAGACCGCGGGCAACAACCCGCGCGAATACGTCGAGCGCTTCAAGGCCGCCGGCATCAACATCCTTCACAAGTGCACCAGCCTGCGGCACGCCATGTCGGCGGAACGCGCCGGCGTGGACGTCGTCTCGATCGACGGCTTCGAATGCGCCGGCCATCCCGGCGAGGACGACGTGCCCGGCCTGGTGCTGATCCCGATGGCGGCCAAGGCGCTGCGCATCCCGATCGTCGCCTCGGGCGGCATCGCCGACGGCTACGGCATGGCAGCGGCGCTGGCCCTGGGCGCGGACGGCATCAACATGGGAACGCGCTTCGAGGCCACGCAGGAAGCACCGATCCACCAGAACATCAAGGACGCGCTGGTCGCCGCCACCGAGCGCGACACGCGGCTCATGTTCCGCACGCTGCGCAACACCGCGCGGGTGCTGAAGAACGCGATCTCCGAAGAAGTGGTGGCGCTCGAAAGGCGGCCGGGCGGCTGCGTGTACGAGGACCTGCGACCGCTGGTCGCCGGTGTGCGGGGCCGCGCGGCACTCGAATCGGGCGACGTCGACGGCGGTGTGGTCTCCGCCGGCCTGTGCGTCGGCCTGATCGACGACATCCCGACCTGCGACGAGCTGATCAAGCGGATGGTGCGCGAGTGCAAGGCGCACCTGGATCGCGCAAACGGTTTTTTCACGGCGGAAGAATGTCGTTCCTGATCTACCAGCAGGCCGCCGGCGTCGTCACACTGACGATGAATCGGCCCGAGGCGCGCAATGCGCTCGCGGGCCCGGAACCGATTGAAGAGTTCGTCGCGGCCTGCGACCGCATCAACCGCGACCCGTCGGTGCGGGCCGTCATCCTGACCGGCAACGGCCCCGCCTTCTCGGCCGGCGGCGATATCAAGGCCATGCTCAAGGGCGTGACCGAAGGCCAGCAGACACCGGCGCAGATCCGCCGGATGTTCCTCGATGGGATCCAGCGCATTCCCCTGGCGCTCTACTACGTCGAGGTGCCGGTGATCGCCGCGGTGAACGGCCCGGCCATCGGCGCCGGCATGGACCTGGCGTGCATGTGCGACCTGCGCATCGCTTCGACCCAGGCCTCCTTCGCCGAAAGTTTCGTCAAGCTCGGCCTGGTGGCCGGCGATGGTGGCGCCTGGCTGCTGCCCCGGTTGATCGGGCGGGGCAAGGCGAGCGAGCTGGCTTTCACCGGCGACACCATCGACGCGGCGGAAGCGCTTCGCCTGGGCATCGTGTCGCGCGTCGTCGACCCGGACAAGTTGCTGGAAGAGGCCAACGCCCTGGCGGCCCGCATCGCGGCCAACCCGGGAACGGCCGTGCGCCTGACCAAGAAGCTGATCCGCGAGGCGGACAACGGCGAATTCCGCGACCTGCTCGAATCCTCCGCGGCCAAGCAGGCGATGGCTTTGCATTCCAGTGCCCATCGCGAAGCCGTGCTGGCGATGGTCGAAAAGCGCAAACCCGATTTCAAGGACGAGTGATGCCCGCGATGGAAGCCCTGCATATCGTCCCGCCGATACCCGATCCCGGGCTGGAGGGCTTGCGCCAGGAAGTGCGGGACTTCATTGCGCAAACGCTGGGCGACTATCCGCGCACCAAGCGCGCGGAAAGCTGGAACGGCAGTTTCAGCCGCGACTTCGCCTTGAAACTGGGCGCGCGCGGCTGGATCGGCGTGACCTGGCCGAAGCAATATGGCGGCCATGAAAGAACGACCGCCGAGCGCTATGTGGTGTACGAAGAGTTGCTTGCCGTGGGCGCGCCCATCGCCTCGTGCCTGGCGCTGGACCGCCAGACCGGGCCGCTGCTGCTCGAGTACGGCACCGAAGCGCTGAAGCAGGACCTGTTGCCCCGGGTGGCGCGCGGCGAGCTCAGCTTTTGCGTCGGCCTGAGCGAGCCGGACGCCGGTTCCGACCTGGCGTCGGTACGCAGCAGCGGCCGCCGCACGGCGAGTGGCTGGGAACTCAACGGACGAAAGATCTGGACCTCATATGCGCATGAAGCCGACTACATGATCGGCCTGTTCCGCACCTCGTCGCACGAGAAGAAGCACCAGGGCCTGTCGCAGTTCCTGCTGAAGATGGACACCCCGGGGCTCACGGTGCGTCCGATCAAGAACCTGATGGGCAGCGACCATTTCAACGAGGTGACCTTCGACCAGGTCATGCTGCCGCCCGAAGCGCTGATCGGCAAGGAAGGCGACGGCTGGGCCCAGGTCACGCGCGAACTTTCGCTGGAGCGCAGCGGCGCCGAGCGCTACATGAGCAGCATGCAATTGCTGCTGGAGATGGTGGATGCGGCGAACCCCGGCGACGAGCGCGCCGCCGTCGAGATCGGCAAGCTGGTCGCCGAAATGACGGCCCTGCGCGAGATGTCGCTCGGCATCGCCGGGATGCTCGCCCGCGGCGAATCGCCGGCGCTGGCCGCGGCCGTCGTCAAGGACCGGGGCACGACGTTCGAGCAAAAGATTCCCGAGGTTGCCCACGATATTTTCACGATCGATCTGTCCCGGCCGGACAGCAACCTGAATGCGGTGATGGCCGTGCTGGTGCAGACGGTGCCGCAATTCTCGATACGCGGCGGCGCGCGCGAAATCATGCGCGGGATCATCGCGAAGGGCCTGGGCCTGAGATGAACGAACTCGAAAGAATGGTTGCCGACGGCGCGGCCCGGCTCTTCAAGGAGCAATGCGGCGCCGCCGAAATGCACGGCCTGGACCAGGGCAAGTTGCCGGAAAAACTGTGGGCGTCGTTTGCCGAAAGCGGCTTTGAAATGCTGCTGGGCGAGGCCGAAGGCAATGCCGGCGAAGCCATGGCGGCGGCATTGCAACTCGTGATGCTGAGCGGATACCACCGCGTGCCCTTGCCGATTCGCGAAGTGATGGTTGCCCGCGCGCTGCTGGGCCGGGCGGGAATTGCACAGCCCGAAGGCATCGTGGTGGCCTGCCGCATCGAAGCCGCACCGGCAGGCGCGGGAACCAAAGCGCGCCTGACCGGCAACGCAACCGCCGTGCCCTGGGCGCGACACGCCGCATCGATCGTCGTCGTCGCCGGTGCTCCCGGCGAGGAACGTGTCTGCCTCGTCAACGCCAAGGACGCGGGCGCCGGCATCACGGCCAACGCCAACATCGCCGCCGAGCCCAGGGACGGCGTCAAGCTGGAAGGCGTGGGCTGCGATGCCTGTGTTCCGCTCGCGGACAGCGGCCTGCTGCTGGACCTGTACAACGCGCAGATGGCCGCTGCGGCGCTGACCGGCGCGGCGGAAGCAGCGCTCGACCTGGCCGTGCAGTACGCCAAGGACCGCGTTCAGTTCGGGCAGCCGATCGGCCGCTTCCAGGCGGTGCAGCAGGCTTTGGCCATCGCGGCGGGAGAAGTCTCCAGCGCGCGGGCCGCGTGCGCGCTGGCGTTTCGCACCGCATCGCCGCAGCTTCGTGCCGCCGCGGTAGCAAAGGTTCGCGCCGGAAGCGCGGCCAGCCTGGTGGCCAATGCGGCCCATCAAGTGCACGGCGCGATCGGCATCACCCAGGAATACCAGCTTCATTTCCTCACGCGGCGGCTCTGGTCGTGGCGCGCGGAGAACGGCACCGAAGCGTTCTGGGCGGGACGCCTGGGCAAGCTCGTGATCGAGCGCGGCGCGGCCCACCTGTGGGCCGACATCACCGCAGCGGGATTGGCCCGAGATTTCTAGGACAAGGAGACATTCATGACATCGCAACATCCGCCCGGCATACGCCGGCGCTCGCTGATCGCCACGCTGCCGCTGGGCCTCGCGTCCTTTGCGGCGCCTTCTTTCGGGCAGGCCGCCTTTCCCACCAAGCCCATCAAGTTCATCGCCGCCTTTCCCCCGGGCAGCGGCACCGACGTGTCGGCGCGCTACTACGCGGACAAACTGGGACAGCTGGCCAAGCAATCGGTGGTGGTGGAAAACCAGCCGGGCGGCAACGGCTTCATCGCCATCGGCAACGTGCTGCGCGCGCCGCCGGATGGCTACACGGTGCTGATCGGCGGCGCTTCGCATTTCACGACCAACGTCGTGCTGTTCAAGCAGCTTCCCTACGACCCGGTCAACGACCTCATCCCGCTGGGCCTGCTGATCGCGGGCGCTTTCGTCCTGGCCGTGCCCGCGACCTCGCCATTTCGCACGCTCAAGGATTTCGTGGACAAGGCAAAGGCTGCGCCCGGCGCACTCAACTCCGGCACCGGCGCGCCTTCGTACCTGCTCTCGCTCGCCGCCTTCTACAAGATGGCCGGCATCCGCCTGAACAGCGTTCCCTACAAGGGCTCGGCCGATGTCAGCGCCGCGCTGGCGGGCGCCTTCGTCGACGTGGGCCTGGTCGATCCGCTGTCTTCGATCCCGCTGGCCAAGGCCGGCAAATTGCGCATCCTGGCCGCCGGCGGCGAGCAACGCATGCCCGAGATTCCGGATGTGCCCACCTTCATCGAGTCGGGCTATCCCGGCTTCACCGCGCTGAGCTGGGCCGCCGCGGCGTTGCCGGCCAAGACGCCGCAGTCGATCGTCAACCAGTACCGCGAGTGGCTGGGCCAGATCACCGCCACCGATGAAACGCGCGCCTTCTTCCGCCGCGTTTCCGCGGAGCCCGGCTCCGGCGGCGCCGAGGGAATGCGCCGGCAGATCGCCACCGAAATCGAGCGTTGGCGCAGCGTTGCCGCCGACGCCGGCATCAAGCCGGAATGAGTTCGAAGCCGGCCGCATCGGGCGGGCCGCTCAGCGGCGTCCGCATCCTGGACCTCACCGCCGTGGTGCTGGGGCCGATGGCCACCCAGATCCTGGGCGACTACGGCGCCGAGATCATCAAGGTCGAGCCGGTGCAGGGTGACGTGATGCGCGCCAACGGCGTGTCGTTGCACCGCGGCATGAGCTCGATCTTCCTGGCGATCAATCGCAACAAGCAGTCGATCGCCCTGGACCTCAAGCGGCCGGAAGGCGTCGAAGCCTTGCGCAGGCTGGTGCCCACCGTCGATGTCTTCATCCACAACATGCGCGTCAGCGCGTTGAACAAACTGGGCTTCGGCTACGAGGCCGTCGCCAAGCTCAAACCCGATATCGTCTATTGCGCCGCCACCGGTTTCGGGCAGGATGGCCCGTATCGCGACCAGCCGGCCTTCGACGACATCATCCAGGCGGCCAGCGGCATGGTGGCGTTCGGATCGGACACCGACCGCCAGTACCTGCCCAGCCTGGTGGCCGACAAGACGGCCGGCCTGGCGCTGGTCAACGCAGTGCTGGCGGCGCTCTTTCACAGGGAGCGCACCGGGGTCGGCCAGTACGTCGAAGTGCCGATGCTGGAAACCGTCACTTCGTTCGTGCTGGCCGAACACCTGGGCGGCCTGACGTTCGAGCCGCAGGCGGGTCCTGCGGGCTACGCGCGCCTGCTCGACGGCGGCCGCAAACCGGTTCGCACGCTCGATGGATTCGTCGCGACCCTGCCCTATACGGCGGCCAACTGGATCTCGTTCTTCAACGAGATCGGCCAGCCGCAGCTGGTTGAGGCACTCGGTGTCGTCGATCCGTTCACGCGCAACAAGAACGTGGTTGCGCTCTACGCAAAGGTGCAGGAGTACGCGGCCGACCGGACGACGGCGCAGATGATGGAAATGTGCGAGCGGCTGGACATCCCGGCCACGCCGATCTACGGCATCGAGCAGTTGCCCGAGCACCCGCACCTCAAAGCCGTCGGCCTGTTCCAGATGGCGGACCACCCGACCGAGGGCCGCATCCGCTATGTCCGGCCCCCCACCATCTTTTCATCGACACCCGCTGCGGTGCGGTGCCAGGCGCCGCTGCTCGGCCAGGACACCGTGGCGGTTCTTGGGCAGGCGGGATTTTCCAGCGAAGAAATCTCGCGGCTGCTCGCGCAAGGCGTCGCCAAGCAATCTGGAGAGGGCGTCGATGGCTGAGGCCACCTTGCTCGTTTCGACGGGGGACGGCGTCGCGTGGCTGACGCTGAACCGCCCGGCATCGCTGAACGCCCTGGACAAGGAGCGGGCGGCCGAACTCGCGGCGCGGCTGGAGGAGGTTGCCGCCGATGAAAGCGTGCGTTGCGTCGTCGTTGCCGCGGCCGGCCGCGCCTTCTCGGCCGGGGGCGACCTCAAGGCATTGAAGGACGCCGATGTCGCGTCCTTCGCTGAAGACCTTCGCAGCGGCATGAACCGTGTCATCACCCTGATGCGCAGCATGCCCAAGCCGGTGCTGTGCGCGGTGCAGGGAGCGGCAGCGGGCGCGGGCGTCGGCCTGGCGCTGGCGGCCGACGTCGTCATCGCGGGCCGGACGGCATCGTTCACCGAAGCCTTTTCGCGCGTCGGCCTGATACCCGACGCGGGCAATACCTGGCTGCTGCCGCGCGCCGTCGGCGATTCGCGGGCGCGCGCCATGATGATCACTGCCGAGCCGGTGCCGGCCGAGCAGGCCCTCGCGATGGGCATTGTGTGGCGCGTCGTGGACGACGAATTGCTGGCCAGCGAGGCGCTCGCGCTCGCGCAGCGGCTGGCGCAGATGCCCACGCAGTCTTTCGCGCTCGTCAAGCAGGCCTTGCTGGCATCCGCCAGCAACACGCTCGCGCAGCAACTGGACTTGGAGGCCGATCTCCAGCAGCGTGCCGCGCACACCTCCGATTTCAGGGAAGGCGTATCGGCCTTCCTCGAGAAACGCAAACCCCGATTTACCGGGCGCTGAGCCGCCCGCCAAGGACATTCATGGCACAGGCATATCTAGTGGCGACAGCCAGAACGGCGGGAGGCCGCAAGGGCGGCCGCCTTGCCGGCTGGCATCCGGCGGACCTGGGCGGCTTCCTGCTCGACGCGCTGGTGGCGCGCTCCGGCGTCGATCCGGCCGCGATCGAAGACGTGATCATGGGCTGCGTCAGCCAGGCCGGCGAGCAGGCGATCAACATCGCCCGCAACTGCGTGCTGTCTTCGGGCTTGCCCGAGTCGGTGCCGGCGACGTCGGTCGACCGGCAATGCGGCTCGTCGCAGCAGGCCCTGCACTTCGCCGCGCAGGCGGTGATGTCGGGCAGCATGGACGTGGTGATCGCGGCCGGCGTCGAACACATGACGCGCGTGCCCATGGGCATGACGGCGACCGTGCCGCTGAAGGCGGGCATGGGCTACTACATCGGGCCGCGCATGAAGGCCAAGTATCCCGGCGAAGAGTTCAGCCAGTTCAAGGGCGCGGAAATGGTGGCCGCCAAATATGGGCTGAAGCGCGACGAGCTGGACCGTTTTGCCTTCGAGAGCCACCAGCGCGCCATCCGCGCGAGCCGCGAGGGCCACTTCGCCGGCGAGATCGTGCCGGTGGAAGTGCGGCTCGCCGACGGCAGCGGCACCGGTGAGATGCACCAGGTGGACGAGGGCATCCGCTTCGAGGCGACGCTGGAAGGCATCCAGGGAGTGAAGCTGCTGCAGGAGGGTGGTTGCCTCACAGCGGCAACCGCCAGCCAGATCTGCGACGGCGCATCGGGTGTCATGGTCGCGAGCGAACAGGCGGTGAAGACCTTCAACCTCAAGCCGCTGGCACGCATCCATCACATGAGCGTGATGGGGCACGACCCGGTGATCATGCTGGAGGCGCCGATTCCGGCGACGGCGCGCGCGCTGAAGAAGGCCGGCCTTGCCATTGGCGACATCGACTTGTTCGAGGTGAACGAAGCGTTCGCCTCCATCCCGGTGGCTTGGCTGCAGGCCACGGGGGCCGACCCGAAAAGGCTCAACGTCCATGGCGGCGCAATCGCGCTTGGGCATCCGCTCGGGGCCTCCGGCACCAAGCTCATGACCACCCTGGTAAACGCGCTGCACCAGCGCGGCGGGCGCTATGCGCTGCAGACGATGTGCGAAGGCGGCGGCATGGCCAACGTCACCATCATCGAAAAGCTGTAGCGGACGAACGGCATGGACAACGAATTCATCCGCATCACCTGTGACGATGGAATCGCCACGGCCGCATTCAACGATCCGGAGCACCTCAATCCCCTGTCGCCCCAGATGCAGCAAGGCCTGGCCGGCATCATCGAGCGGGTGCGGGCCGACACGTCGATTCGCGCGCTCGTCCTGACCGGCGAGGGCCGCGCCTTCTGTTCCGGTGCCGACCTGGCGACCATCAACGCAGGACCGATGTCGCCGGCCGCGCGGGGCGACCAGGTGGCGGATGCGATGGTGCGCGTCACGCAGCCCTTCATCCTCGGGCTGCGCGAATTGCCGGTTCCGATCGTGAGCGCCGTGAATGGCCCGGCTGCCGGTGCCGGAGTCGGCATCGCGCTGGCAGCGGACATCGTGCTGGCGGCACGATCCTCCTATTTCTACCTGCCCTTCCTGACCCGGCTCGGCGTGGTGCCCGACCTGGGGACCACCTGGTTCCTGGAGCGCGCCCTCGGCCGGGCGCGCGCGTTGCGCATCTGCCTCATGCACGACCGGATTTCGGCGGAAGAGGCGGCCGCCTGGGGACTTGTCGCCGAGTGCGTGAATGATGGGGACCTCATGGGCCGTGCGATGCAGGCCGCTCGCCAGCTCGCCAGGCTGCCGGCCCACGCCGCGCTGGAAGCCAGGCGCGCGATCGAC
The DNA here is from genome assembly GCA_028292245.1 of Ramlibacter sp. Taxonomy (GTDB): domain Bacteria; phylum Pseudomonadota; class Gammaproteobacteria; order Burkholderiales; family Burkholderiaceae_C; genus Ramlibacter. The sequence continues at coordinate 10,640 of JAQGMS010000196.1, read as the reverse complement.
GCGGCTGCTTCCAACACGCTGGCCGCCCAACTGGACTACGAATGCGCGCGGCAGCGTGAACTCGTGGGCCGGGCCGAGTTCACCGAAGGCGTGAACGCTTTTGCCGAAAAACGCGCGCCCGTCTTTCCGGCGCGAAGCCAGGCCGGGCTCGATTGAATCCTGGCACACAAGGGAACGTATGACGACCGTCTACAGCTACCAGAATGTCGAGGAATTTGTCGGCCGTGAAATCGGCATCAGCGGCTGGATGGAAGTGCCGCAGTCGATGATTCACGCATTCGCCGCCTGCACGGGCGATCGCTTCTGGTACCACACCGACCCGGAACGCGCGCGGCGCGAAAGCCCGTTCGGCGCGGCGATAGCCCACGGCTACCTGTCGCTGTCGCTGCTGGCCGCGCTGGGCAACGAGATCGGCATGGTGCCCGACGACGCGCGCGGCGTCGCCAACTACGGCTTGAACCGCGTGCGCTTCCTCGCGCCCGTGCCGGCCGGCGCGCGCGTGCGCCTGGCCCTGTCGGTGCTGGAAGTCGCTTTCAAGCCGCAAGGAAAGCTCATCACCCTGAACAACACGCTCGAACTGGAGGGCAGCAAAACCCCCGCGCTGGTGGCCCAGACGCTGATCTTCCTGATGGAGAAGAGGCCATGATCGACTTCACAGGCCGGGTGGCGCTCGTCACCGGGGCGGGCGCGGGTCTCGGGCGCCAGCACGCATTGGCCCTGGCGGCGCGGGGCGCGAAGGTGGTCGTCAACGACATGCCGCGCGCGGGCGGGCCGTCGCCCGCGGCCGAAGTGGCGCGCGAGATCGAAGCGGCCGGCGGAACGGCCATGGGGTTCGACGCTTCGGTGACCGATCCGCAAGCGGTCAAGCAAATGGTCGACGCCGCGGTCGCGCGATTCGGCGGCATCGACATCCTGGTCAACAACGCCGGTTTCCTGCGCGACAAGTCGTTCGCGAAAATGGAAGCCGACGATTTCAAGTCGGTGCTCGACGTGCACCTGATGGGCGCCTTTCATTGCACCAAGGCCGTGTGGGACGGCATGAAGGCCCGCAACTACGGCCGCATCGTGATGACCACGTCGTCGTCGGGCCTGTGGGGCAACTTCGGGCAGGCCAACTACGGCGCGGCCAAGATGGCGCTGGTGGGCCTGATGCAGACACTCTCCATCGAAGGCGCCAAGAACAACATCCGCGTCAATTGCCTGGCTCCGACGGCCGCAACCGCGATGACCGAAGGATTGATCCCGCCGGCGATGATGGAAGCGCTGGCGCCGGGCGCCGTGACGCCGGGCCTGTTGTTCCTGGCGAGCGAGGATGCGCCGACGCGCGCCATCCTCTGCGCCGGGGCAGGGACCTTCGCCAGCGCGCAGATCGTGTTGACCGGTGGCGTCCATGTCGGGACCGGTCCATCGGCGGCCGAAGCGGTGCAGGCGCAGTTCGCCGCGATTGCCGACCGCCAGGCGAGCCAGGTGCCGGAGGCCGGCGTGGCGCAGTCGCAAAACGAAATGGCCAAGTTCGAGCAGGCTCGAAAACTCTAGATCGGACAAGACATGCTGGGTCTCATGCAATCGCACAAGCTGATGCTGTCATCGGTGATCCGCCACGCGGCGCGCCAGCACGGGCATTCCGAAGTGGTTTCGTTCATGTCGGACGGCAGCGTCCATCGCGCGACCTACGTCGAGCTCGAGCGCAGGTGCCGCCGCCTGGCGCGGGTGATGCAGACGCTCAAGGTGGGCTTTGGCGACCGCGTGGGAACGCTCGCCTGGAACGACTATCGGCATTTCGAGCTGTACTACGGCGTTTCCGGAACCGGGGCGATCCTGAACACCGTGAACGTGCGGTTGGCGCCCGAAGACGTGGCCTACATCATCAACCACGCGCAAAGCAAGGTGCTGTTCGTGGACCCGTCGCTGGTGCCGCTGCTGCGAGGCATCGCCAACGAGGTGGCGGCGACGGTGCGCGACGTGGTGGTGATGAGCGACAAGCCGGTCGAGCTCGGCTTGCCGGCCGGCATGCGCGTGCACTGCTATGAGGACCTGATCGCCGCGGCCGACGAAAGCTACGTGTGGCCTGAATTCGACGAGGAATCGGGCAGCGTGCTCACCTACACCTCCGGCACCACCGGCCGCCCGAAAGGCGTGCTGTACAGCCATCGCGCAAGCCTGCTGCAAAGCTACGCCGTCAACAGCGCCGATGTGTTCGGCCTGCGCGCGGTCGACCGCATCCTGCCTTGCGCGTCGATGTATCACGCCACGGCCTGGACGCTTCCCTACAGCGTGCCGATGGTGGGCGCGTCGCTGATCCTGCCGGGCCGGTTCCTGGATGGCCCCAGCCTGTACCGCATGATCGAGAGCGAGCGGGTCACGTTCGCCTTCGGTGTGCCGACGATCTGGACCGGGTTCCTCGACCACCTCAAATCGGCCGGCGGAAAGCTCTCGACGCTCAAGCGCGTGCTGTCCGGCGGCTCTGCGATCACGCGGCAACTGGTCGAGACGTTCCGCGAATACGGTGTGCGCGTCGAGCACGCATGGGGCATGACGGAGTGCGGACCGGTGACGGCGTACAACGCCCCGGTCGCCGCGACCAAGGACTTGCAGGGTGATGCCCTGCTCGAGGTGATGCTGCGCCAGGGCCGGCCGTTCTTCGGCTCGGACATCAAGATCGTCGATGAGAACGGCGTGGAGCTGCCGCGCGACGGCAAGGCTTTCGGCGCGCTGCTGGCCAGGGGCGCGTACATGACGCGCCAGTACTACCGCCAGGGCGAGGAAGGAGCCGCCGATCCCGACAACTGGTTCGCGACCGGCGACGTGGCGACGATCGACGAAAACGGATTCGTGCAACTGGTGGACCGAACCAAGGACCTGATCAAGTCCGGCGGCGAGTGGATCAGCTCGATCGCGCTGGAGGACATCGCATCGAGCCATCCGGCGGTGGCCGAGGCCGCGGTCATCGCGGCGGCCCATTCCAAGTGGGTGGAGCGCCCGTTGTTGCTGGTGGTGCTGCGCGACCAGGCCGACGCCGACTCCGCCGCGCTGCTGGAGCACTTCAAGGGCAAGGTCGCGAACTGGTGGATTCCCGACCAGGTCGTCTTCGTGCCGCAGTTACCGCACACGGCGGTGGGCAAACTCAACAAGCGCGAGCTTCGCACGCAGTACGGCGAGCACTACAACGCGGGCACCGAGTAGGGCCCGCGCAAACAAGGCGAGAAGTCATCGCGGCAAGGCTGCGCACCGGTTGGCTGCGCCGCGCGGTCCAGGCGTTCGGCGCTAAAGCGCCGAACCGGCTCCGGTGGACGGATTTGCGGCCTTCTGACTCGGCGTGGGGGCGCCTCGCACTCCGGAGTGGTCCGCGCGCTTCGCGCGCGCGGCCGCAAACCGACCACCTGCGCCTCGCCTTGGCCCTGATTGCGCGGCGCAGCCAACCGGTGCGTAGCCTTGCCGCGTGACGGTCGACTTCTGCCGCGCAGACCCTAACCGTCCTGGCGAAAGCGCCGGAAGACCTGGAGCTTGGCGAGATAGCCGACGATCCCTTCGCGGAAGGCCAGCACGCAGGCCGCGAAGATCGCGCCTTGCAGGACGGTGATCCAGCCGCCCAGCACCGACAGGTAACTCTCGATCGCCACCATCACGGTGGCGCCGACGATCGGGCCGGTGAGCGTGCCCATGCCGCCCACCAGCGTCATCAGCACCACCTCGCCCGAAGTGGACCAGTGCACGTCGGTGAGGGAGGCGACCTGGAACACGATCGCCTTCAGCCCGCCCGCCACGCCCGCCAGCACGGCGGACATCGTGAACAGCGCCAGCTTGTACCGGTTGACGCGGTAGCCCAGCGAGATCGCCCGCGGCTCGTTGTCGCGGATCGCTTCGAGCACCTGGCCGAAGGGCGAATTGACGATCCGCACGATCAGCGCGAAGCATCCCAGGAACACGGCGCAAAGAAACGTGTAGAGCACCACGTCGTTGTCCAGCGGCAGCAGGCCCAGCAGGCGGCCGCGCGGCACGTTCTGGATGCCGTCGTCGCCGCCGGTGAAGCCGGTCCATTGCACCGAAGTGAAATAGACCATCTGCGCCAGCGCCAGCGTGATCATCGAGAAATAGATGCCCTGGCGCCGGATGGCGATCGCGCCGAAGGCGGCGCCCAGGCCTCCCGCGGCCAGCGCGCCCGCGGCGATCGCCAGTTCGGGCGTCAAGCCCCAGTTCTTCGCGGCATGCGCGGCGACGTAGGAAGCCAGCCCGAAGTACGCCGCATGCCCGAACGAGAGCAGGCCGCCGTAGCCGAGCAGCAGGTTGAAGGCCAGCGCGAACAGCGCGAAGCACAGCAGCTTCATCAGGAAGATGGGATACACGACGAACGGCGCGGCCGCCAGCACCAGCGCCAGCACGGCGAACAGCAGCCACGGGCGCCGGCTCACGGGGCCCTCCCGAACAGGCCGGCGGGCTTGAGCAGCAGCACGATCACCATCATCACGAAGATCACGGTGGACGAGGCGGCTGGATAGAAGACCTTCGTCAGCGCCTCCAGGATGCCCAGGCTGAAGCCGGTGACGATGGCGCCCGAGATCGAGCCCATGCCGCCGATCACCACCACGGCGAAGATCACAGCGATCGTGTCGGCGCCCATGTTCGGGTTGACCGAATAGATCGGCGCTGCCAGCACGCCGGCAAAGGCGGCCAGGGCGGCGCCGAATCCGTAGGTGAGCGTGACCATCCTCGGGACGTTGATGCCGAAGGTTTCGACCAGCTCGCGATTCTCGGTGGCCGCGCGCAGGTAGGAGCCCAACTTGGTCTTCTCGATCACGAACCAGGTGAGCAGGCACACCGTCAGCGAGGCCGCGATCACCCACAAGCGGTAGTTGGGCACGAAGGCGAAGCCCAGGTCCTGTCCGCCGGCCAGGGCGGCGGGCACCGAATAGCGGTGGCCGGTCGAGCCGTAGATTTCGCGGAACGGCCCCTGGATCATCAGGCCGATGCCGAAGGTCAGCAGCAGGCTGTACAACGGGTCGAGCCCCGCGATCCGCGAGATCAGGAGTTTCTCCAGCGCGACGGCGAGGATGCCGACCGCGAGCGGCGCCACCAGCAGCGCCCACCAGAAGTCGACCTGGAAATAGGTCAGCGCCATCCACGCCACGAACGCGCCCATCATGTATTGCGCGCCATGCGCGAAATTGATGACGTGCAGCAGGCCGAAGATGACCGCGAGCCCGAGGCTCAGGATCGCATAGAAGGAGCCGTTGACCAGGCCGAACATCAATTGGCCCGGCAAAACGCTCAAGGGGACGCCCAGGATCGTCATCATGATCAGACTCCCAGGTAGCCGCGCAGGCGGCCGGAGTGTTCGGTCGCGCCGGCCCGGTCGAATTCATCGACCACGCGGCCCTGCTCGATCACGTAGTGGCGGTCCGCCACTTTGGTTGCGAACTTGAGATTCTGTTCCACCAGGATCACCGTGCAGCCTCTTTCCTTCAGCAGTTCCACCGTGCGGCCGATTTGCGCGACGATGACCGGCGCCAGCCCCTCGGTCGGCTCGTCCAGCAGCAGGCAATCTGCGCCGGTGCGGATGATTCTTGCGATGGCCAGCATCTGCTGCTCGCCGCCCGACAGGCGCCCGCCCGGGCTGGACAGCCGCGTCTTCAGGTTGGGAAACATCTGGTAGATCTCGTCCAGCGCAAAGCCGCCGGGCCGCAAGATCGGTGGCAGCAGCAGGTTTTCCCTGACGGTGAGCGTGCCGAAGATGCCGCGCTCTTCCGGCACATAGCCCACACCCATGCGGCCGATTTCGCGCGCCGGCAGATCGATGGTCTCCTGCCCGCGCACCCGGATCGAACCCTTGCGGCGCGCCAGGATGCCGATGATGGCGCGCAGCGTGGTCGACTTGCCGGCGCCGTTGCGGCCCAGCAGCGCCACCACCTCGCCGCGGCCGGCGCTGAAGTCGATGCCGTGCAGCACATGGCTCTCGCCATACCAGCCGTGCAGGTCGCGCACATGCAGGACCTGCTCAGTCGTCATCGTTGCCTCCCAGGTAGGCTTCGACGACGCGCGGGTCCTTCGATACTTCGGCGTAGTTGCCTTCCACCAGCACCTTGCCCAGCGTGAGCACGGTGAGCCGGTCGCAGAGCGTGGACACGACGGACAGGTTGTGCTCGACCATCAGCACCGTGCGACCGCGCGAGATTTCGCGGATCAGGCTGGTGGTGCGCTCCACGTCGTCCTGCGCCATGCCGGCCGTGGGTTCATCGAGCAGCAGCACCTGCGGCTCCAGCGCCAGGGTCGTCGCGATCTCCAGCGCCCGCTTGCGGCCATACGACAACTGCGCGGCCGGCAGTTGCGCCATGGACGCGAGGCCCACCTTCTCCAGCAGCGCCATGGCCTCGGCGTCGAGGGCGCGCAGCGCGTCGCGGTGCCGCCAGAAATCGAACGAATCGCCGCGGCGCTTTCGCTGCAGGGCGACGCGCACGTTCTGCAGCACGCTGAGCTTGGCGAAGGTGGCCGAAATCTGGAACGAGCGCACCAGCCCGCGCCGCGCGATGTCGGCCGGGTCCATGCCCGTGATGTCCAGCCCGTGGAAGCGGATGACGCCCGACGTCGGCCGCAGGAACTTGGTGAACAGGTTGAAGCAGGTCGTCTTGCCCGCCCCGTTCGGCCCGATCAGGCCGTGGATGTGACCGCGGCGCACCTTGAGCGATACGTTGTCCAGGGCCCGGAAGCCCTTGAAGTCCTTGGTCAGGCCCTCGGCCGTGAGGGCGAACTCTTCACTCATCGTTCAGCACCCGCCTCGCGGCGAGCGCGTCACTTCTTGACCAGCGGGCAGGCCGTGTCGGCCAGCGACGCGAAAGCCTGCTCGCCCGGGACGACCTGGATCACCTGGAAGTAGTCGCCCTTGGCGGTGGATTCGGAAGGCTTCTTGGTCCGCGCGACGTAGATGTCGTGCAGCATCTGGCCATCCTCGCGCAGGCGGCCGTTCTCGGCGAACGCGTCCTGCACCGGCAGTTCGCGCATCTTCGCCATCACGGCGCCGGGTTCGTCGGTGCCGGTGGCTTGCACCGCGCGCAGGTAATGCTTGACCTGCGAGTAGACGGCGGCCTGGTTGGCGGTCGGCAACTTGGTGAACTTGTCGGTGAAGCGCTTGGTCCAGTCGCGCGTCACCTTGTTGCGGTTCCATTCGAAGGTGGACACCACCAGCAGGCCCTGCGCGGTCTCCAGGCCGAGCGCCTCGATTTCGGAGACATTGACCGTCAGGCCCACCAGCGTCTGCTTCTTCTGGATGTTGAGTTCGGCCGCCTGCTTCACCGTGGTGACGACGTCCTGCCCGGCAATCGCCAGCCCGATCGCCTTGGCGCCGGAAGCCTGCGCCTGCAGCAGGTAGGAAGTGAAGTCCGGCGTGTTGAGCGGCACCTTCACTTCACCCAGGATCTTGGCGCCGCGCGGCGCGAGTTCGCGCCGCAGGTCCGCCGACATGGAATGCCCGAAGCTGTAGTCGGCGACGATCAGGAACCAGGTGTCCAGGCCCTCCTTCACGGCGGCCGCGGCCATGGCCTTGGAATTGGAGAAGGTGTTGTAGTTCCACTGCGCCGAATACTTGGTGCAGGCCTTGCCGGTGAAGTCGGACGAGGCCGAGTTGGTCAGCACCATCTTGCCGCGTTCGTTGCCCAGGCTGACGATGGCGAAGCCGACGTTGGACGGGCCGATGTCGACGATCACGTCGACCTTGTCGTTGTCGAACCACTTGCGCGCCATGGCGGAGCCGACGTCGGGCTTGTTCAGGTGATCGCCGAACAGGATCTCGATCGGCGCGCCGTTGATGCTGTTCTTGAATTCTTCCGCCGCCAGCCGCGCGGCGACCACCGAGCCTTCGCCGGTGGCGTCCATGTAGGGGCCGGACCGGTCGTTGATGACACCGATGCGGATGGCCCGGTCGGAGATCCCGGCCGGTTGGGCGAGCGCGCCCGCGCAGGCGGCGATGAGGGATGCCGCCAGCAGCCTCTGGATGGAAAGAACCATGGATGTCTCCTTTTATGACGTTCTTGACTGTGTTCCGACGCGACTGGCGTGACAATTGATTGTTTTTGGGCGTGCTTGAAAGCGGCTCAACCAAGCTAGGGATAACCCATGGACCTCGAACTCAAGGGCAAACACGTTCTCATTACCGGCGGCACGCGCGGCATCGGCCTGGCCTGCGCGCGGCTGTTCCTGCGGGAGGGCGCGCGCGTGAGCATCTGCGGGCGAAGCGCGGCTTCGCGCGATGCGGCGCTGGCGGCCCTGGCCGGGTTGGGTTCGATCCGGGCGTACCTGGCCGACGTCGAACAGGCCGCTGCCGCAGCCGCCATGGTGGAGCAGGTCGAAGCCGAGCAGGGCCCCATCGACGTGCTGGTGAATTCGGCCGGCGCGGCGGCGCGGCATCACTTTGCCGATCTCGACCCGGCCGCATGGCAGGCCGCGATGAACGCCAAGTTCCAGACCTACGTCAACGTGACCGATCCGCTGATCAAGCGGATGGCCGCGCGGGGCAGCGGTGTCGTCGTGAACGTCATCGGCGCCGGCGGCAAGGTTCCGCGCACCACCCACCTGGCCGGCGGCGCGGCCAACGCGGCGCTGATGCTCGCCACCGCGGGCCTGGCCGTGGCCTACGGGCCGCAGGGCATCCGCGTCAACGCGGTGAACCCGACGCAGACGCTCACCGACCGCCTGAAGCAAGGCATGGTCGTCGAAGCCCGCGCGCAGGGCATCACCGAAGAAGAAGCGATGCGGAGGTCGGCCGCCGGCGTGCCCTTGCGCCGGATCGCGACGCCCGAGGAAGTGGCGGACGCCGTGGTGTACCTGAGCTCCGCGCGGGCCAGCTACATCTCGGGCGTGATCCTCGCCATCGACGGCGCGGGCGACGCGATGGTGATTTAGAGGCGGTTTCTTGAACGCAGAGGGCGCAGAGGATTCGCAAAGAACGCAGAGAAAGACCAAGACCTTGGCTGTTTCTCTGCGACCTCTGCGTGATCTCTGCGCCCTCTGCGTTCAAAAATGCGGAGGCGTGGTATCGAGTGCGAGGGATGGACGCGCTAGACCGGCAAGATCAGCGCATCCACCGCCATCGCGCCTTGCCCTTGCGGCAGCACGATGAAGGGGTTGATGTCGATGCTCTCCAGCGTATCGGCGTTGGCGGCCGCGTAGGCCGAGACGCGCGTCAACGCCAGCACCAGCGCTTCCTCGTCGGAGACAGCGGTGCCGCGCGGCCCCTTCAGCAGGGCTGCGCCTTTCACCTCGGCGATCATCCTGCGCGCTTCGTCCGGGCCGAACGGCGCGCGCCGGAACGATACGTCCTTGAAGACCTCGACGAAGATGCCGCCCAGCCCGAACATGACGATCGGCCCGAACACCGGGTCGCGGGTCACACCGATGATGGTCTCCACACCGCCGCGCACCTGCGTGGCCAGCAGCACGCCGGTGATCCTGGCTTTGGGGGCGGCGGTGCGGGCCCGGTCCAGCAAGGTCGCATAGCCGGCACGAACCTGGTCCGCGTTCGCGATGTTCACCAGCACGCCGCCGATCTCGGACTTGTGCAGGATGTCCGGTGACACGATCTTCATCACCAGCGGATAGCCGATCGTGCCAGCCGCCTGCACGGCGGCATCGGCCGAGGTGACGACCTGTTCCGCCACGCACGGGACGCCGGCCGACATCAACACCTTCTTGGCTTCGAATTCGTCGTAGGACTTGCCGCGCTCCACGGCCAGCGCCTGCGCCGGGACGGCGGGAGCCGCCAGCGCCACCGGCGCGTCGAAGGAAGCGCGGAAGCGCCCCAGCGCGCGGATCGCGCGCACCGCACGGCCCGGGTCCTCGAAGATGGCGTAGCCCATGGCTTCGAGCTGTTGCCGGATCTCCGGGTTGGCCAGCGTGGAAAGCACCAGGAAGCGGTCGGTGTGCTTGGCCGCGACGGCCTCGAAATGCGGCAGCAGCTTGCCGAACAAGTCCTTGTTGCGCGCGATGTGCGTGAAGAAGGCGATGGCCGAGCCGTAGCCGCCGCCGGTGAGCATGTGCTCGAACATCGGCCCCACCAGGTGCGGATGCGTGATGACCTGCGCGGTGACGTCGACCGGGTTGCGCGCGGCGGCGAACGGCAGCAGTTCCTTGATGGCGGCCTGCGCGGCGGCCGGCATCTCGGCGACTTCCAGCCCGGCTTCCTCGGCCTGGTCGGCGATCAGGATGCCGACGCCGCCCGACACGGTGATGATGCCCACCTTGTCGTTCTTCGGATAACGCTTGAGGGAGCAGGCGTAGGCCACGTCCATCAGCTCGTCGATCGAGTAGGCGCGGTACACATGGTGCTGGCGCAGCACGGCGTCGAAGATCTCGTCGGAGCCCGCCAGGCTGGCGGTGTGCGAGGCGACGGCCTTGGCGCCCGCTTCCGAGCGGCCCAGCTTGAGCACGATGACGGGCTTGCGCTTGCGGCGCGCGGCCTCGAACGAGGCCAGCAGCCGCGTCGGGTTGACGACACCCTCGACCACCACCACCACGACTTCGGTGTCCGGGTCTTCGACGATGTACGCCAGGGCTTCCGACACGTCCACGTCGGACTGATTGCCGGTGGTCAGGCACATCGACAGGCCGAGGTCGCGCTCGGCCGCCAGCACGATCATGTGGATGCCGAAGGCGCC
>JAQGMS010000163.1 GCA_028292245.1 Ramlibacter sp. | reverse complement strand
TGGCGGCCAGCGGGTTGCGGATTTCGTGCGCCACGGCGGCCGACATGCGGCCCATGGCGGCCAGTTTTTCGGTGCGCAGCCGCGCTTCCATTTCGCGCAGGTCTTCCAGGAACATCACGCACAGGCTTTCGGCCTGGTGTTCGTGCGAGGTGAGCCGCGTTCGCACGTGAATGCGCCGCGCGCTGGCCCCGTCTTCCTCGAGCGCGACCTCGGCGCGCTGGGCGGTGCGCTGCTCGAACGTGAGTTGCGCCAGTGCCATCATCGGCTGCCACGCAGGGCGTGAACTCAACTCGAACGGCGGCTGGGTTCCCACCTGCCGGTACCCCAGCAGCACGCGGGCCGCCGGGTTCGCGGTGTGGACCCGGCCCAGCGCGTCGATCACGAGCACGCCGTCGGCCAGCGTTTCGATCACCAGTTCATTGACCTGGGCCTGCATCCGCGCCGCCTGCTGGCCGTGGCGCGCCGCCTGCTCCTCGCGCGCCAGCCGCGCCGCCATCTGGTTGGCCAGGAAGGCCAGCGCGAAATAGCCGCTGCCCGTGAGGCCGGCTTGCAGGAAGCGCGCCGCGGTCTCGGCGGGAACGTGCAGCGACAGCACCCAGGCATCGGTCAGCAGCAGCAAGGCCACGCCGGCCGCGGTGCCCAGCGCCAGCAGCGCGGAGCCGAGCACCGAGCCCATCAGGACGGGCAACGCAAACAGCGGCGAGTAGTTGATGCCGCCCGCCTGCAGGAACTGCAGCGTGGAAAAAGCCAGCAGGTCGATGCCGATGGTGGAAACCCATTGCGGATCGAACGTGCGCCCGGGCGGCAAGGGCCGGGTGAAGATGCGCACCGCCAGTGTGGCCGCCAGGTAGGTGGCGCACAGCCCGATCAGCCAGCGGTCGATGTTGAGCGAGGGAACCAGCGTGAACAGAACGCACAGCAGCAACAGGAGCACCACGGCGATCGCGACGCGCGCGGTCATGAAGCCGAGCCACAGGCGCGCGAATGCGGAATCCGCGGTCAGGCCAACCGGATCGGGTTGGAAGCTGATCTCGGAGGGCAACGCCGACATGTCACCGTCCTATCGCTCGGCGCTCAAGCGATGTTCGGCGCAGCAATACAGCTGGCCGCCCGGACCGGGCAACGCATCCGAGCGCGGCAGGTGCACCGAGCAGACCGGGCACTGCACCATGTCCTGCTGCTGCGGCGTGTCCGGCTTGCCGCGTGCCGCCGAGTCCGCCCGGCGGCTGCCGCGCCAGAACCAGACGACGGCCAGCACCACGAGCAGGAGGATCAGGTATTTCATGCGGGACGCCTGAGCACCACTTCGAGCACGAAGCGCGAGCCGGCGTAGGCGAGCAGCAGCAGCAGCGAGCCGGTGTAGAGCACCCGCACCGCCTTGCGGCCGCGCCAGCCAAAACGCAGGCGCCCCAGCAGCAGGAATGCGAACACCGCCCAGGCCAGGATCGAGAACACGGTCTTGTGGTCCCAGCGCACGCCTGCACCGCCATACAGGGCGTCGCTGAACAGCAGGCCGGCCAACAGCGTTGCCGACAGCAGGATGAAGCCGGCGGTGGCGAAGCGGAACGTGAGCCGCTCCAGCGTCAACAACGGCACGCCGGCATGCGGATCGGAGGCCTGGCGAATATGCCGCTCGGCCCGCGTCATCAACCAGGCGTGGACCACCGCGGCCGCGAACAGGCCATACGAGGCGATGCCCAGCGCCCAGTGCAAGGGCAGCCACGGCGACGCACTCACATGCAATTGGTTGCCGGGAAAGGCCAGCGCCAGCAATACCGCGGCTGAACCCAGGCCGGCCAGGGCCCAGCGCGCTTCCAGTTGCGGGAACAATTGGCGCTCGACCGCATAGACGGTAAGAACCAGCCAGGCCGTCACGGACAGCGCGGGCGCGAAGCCGAAGCGCGGCGGGTCGCCCAACAGGCCCCACGCCAACACGACGGCATGTAGCAGCCATGCAGCCAGCAGGGCCATGCGCGCCGCCCGTTCGGACAGCCGCGCCGCGCCGGCGGCGGGTACCGCATAGGCCGCCGCGGCCGCCAGGGTCAGCACCACGCTCGCTGGGGACGCACTGGCTAGAATCATGTTCCACAGTTTAGCCGTGCTTGCCCGCGCGCAAGCATCTATATGGCCTCCGCCCTCACCGACAAACTCTCCCGCCTCGCCAAGGAAATCCGCGGCCAGGCCCGCATCACCGAAGCCAACGTGCAGGACATGCTGCGCGAGGTGCGCATGGCGCTGCTGGAGGCCGACGTGGCCTTGCCGGTGGTGCGTGACTTCATCGCCCGCGTCAAGGAGCAGGCGCTGGGCCAGGAAGTGCTGGGTTCGCTGTCGCCGGGCCAGGCGCTGGTGGGAATCGTCAACCGCGAACTGGCCGCCACCATGGGCCAGGGCGTCAGCGACATCAACTTGCAGGCGCAGCCGCCGGCGGTGATCCTGATGGCGGGCCTGCAGGGCGCCGGCAAGACCACCACCACTGCCAAGCTCGCCAAGCACCTGATCGAGAAGCGCAAGAAGAAAGTGCTGACGGTTTCAGGCGACGTCTACCGCCCGGCGGCGATCGAGCAGCTCAAGACCGTGACGAAGCAGGCCGGGGCCGAGTGGTTCCCGAGCACGTCCGACCAGAAGCCGGTGGACATCGCCCGCGCCGCGCTCGACTACGCCAAGCGCCAGTACTTCGACGTGCTGCTGGTCGACACCGCCGGCCGGCTGGCGATCGACGAAGCGCTGATGCGCGAGATCAAGGAACTGCATGCGGTGCTCAACCCGGTCGAGACGCTGTTCGTGGTCGATGCGATGCAGGGGCAGGACGCGGTCAACACCGCCAAGGCGTTCAAGGAAGCGCTGCCGCTCACCGGCATCATCCTGACCAAGATGGATGGCGACTCGCGCGGCGGCGCGGCGCTCTCGGTGCGGCAGATCACGGGCGCGCCGATCAAGTTCGCCGGCGTCAGCGAGAAGATCGACGGGCTGGAGGTGTTCGACGCCGAGCGTCACGCCGGCCGCATCCTGGGCATGGGCGACATCGTCGCGCTGGTCGAGCAGGTCACGGCCGGCGTCGACATGGAAGCGGCGCAGAAGCTCGCGGCCAAGGTCAAGAGCGGCAGCGGCTTCGACCTGAACGATTTCCTGTCGCAGATTCAGCAGATGAAGAGCATGGGAGGCTTGTCGAGCCTGATGGACAAGATGCCCGCCGCGATGCAGGCCAAGGCCGGGCAGGTGGACATGAACCGGGCCGAGAAGGACATCAAGCGCAAGGAAGGCATCATCCAGAGCATGACGCCGCTGGAGCGCCGCAAGCCCGAGCTGATCAAGGCCACGCGCAAGCGGCGCATCGCCGCCGGCGCCGGCGTTCAGGTGCAGGAGGTCAACCGCCTGCTCAACGAGTTCGACCAGATGCAGGGCATGATGAAGAAGATGAAGGGCGGCGGCCTCATGAAGATGATGAAGCGCATGGGCGGCGGCAAGGGCATGCCGAAGATGCCGTTTTAACCGTCAAAAAACGCTACGCGTTTTGTTGCCGGTTGTTTGAACAGATGAAGAAAGCCGGGGAAACCCCGGCTTTCTTCATGATGCGGTCGCCTTGCGCGCTGCTCCAGTCGACCCGCGCCCCTGCGGGGAATTTCAAGCTATCTCGCTGATCAACACTTCGCCGCGCAGCGAATGTGAATTCGCCTCGGTCACAGTCACGTCGATCATCTGCCCGACCAGCCGCGCCGGGCCCTTGAAGTTCAGCATCCGGTTGCATTCCGTGCGGCCCGCCAGCTCGTTCACATCCTTGCGCGAGGGGCCCTCGACCAGGATCCGCTGCACCGTGCCGACGCGGCTTTCGCTGATGCGCCGCATGTTGCCTTCGATCACCGCCTGCACCTGCTGCAGCCGCTTGAGCTTGACCTCGTGCGGCGTTTCATCGCGCAGGTTGGCGGCGGGGGTGCCGGGGCGCGGGCTGAAAATGAAGCTGAAGCTGTTGTCGTAGCCGACGTCGTCGATCAGCTTCATCAGCTTGGCGAAATCCTCGTCGGTCTCGCCCGGGAAGCCGACGATGAAATCGCTGGACAACGCCATCTCGGGCCGGATCGCCTTGAGCTTGCGCACCGTGCTCTTGTATTCCATCGCCGTGTAGCCGCGCTTCATCGCCATCAGGATACGGTCGCTGCCGTGCTGCACCGGCAGGTGCAAATGGCTCACCAGCTTCGGGACCTTGGCGTAGGCCTCGATCAGCCGTTGGGTGAACTCGTTGGGGTGGCTGGTGGTGTAGCGGATGCGCTCGATGCCCGGGATGTCGGCCACGTATTCGATCAGCAGCGCGAAGTCGGCGACGTCGGCGGTGTGGCCCATGATGCCGCGGTAGGCGTTGACGTTCTGCCCCAGCAGCGTTACTTCCTTCACGCCCTGTGCGGCCAGGCCCGCCACTTCGGCCAGCACATCCTCGAACGGCCGCGAGACCTCCTCGCCGCGCGTGTAGGGCACGACGCAATAGCTGCAGTATTTCGAGCAGCCTTCCATGATGCTCACGAAAGCCGTGGCGCCGTCCACTCGCGCCGGCGGCAGGTGGTCGAACTTCTCGATCTCGGGAAAGCTGATGTCCACTTGCGGGCGCTGTAGCCGCTCGCGCTGGCGCAGCAATTCGGGCAGGCGATGCAGCGTCTGCGGGCCGAACACCACGTCCACGTACGGGGCCCGCTCGATGATTGCCGCGCCTTCCTGGCTGGCGACGCATCCGCCCACGCCGATCAGCACGCCCTTTTTTTTCAGGTGCTTGACCCGGCCGAGGTCGCTGAACACCTTCTCCTGGGCCTTCTCGCGCACCGAGCAGGTGTTGAACAGGATCAGGTCGGCCTCGTCCACGTCCTGCGTCGGCTCGTAGCCTTGCGCGGCATGCATCACGTCGGCCATCTTGTCCGAGTCGTACTCGTTCATCTGGCAGCCGAAGGTCTTGATGAAGACTCTCTTGGTCATGGCGGCTCCCGGTCAGCGGCGCGCGCCGAAGATCAGGATCAGCAGCTCGTTGAAGCGCTGGTAGCCATCGGAGGCGCCACCGGCCATCGCCCCGCCCAATTTGCTGTATTCGCTCTCGGTCAGGATCCAGGCTTCGTGCACCAGGCCCGCCGCGTCCCGGCGATAGACCACCGGCAAGCTCTTGCCGACGATGCCGCCGGACAGCACCAGCATGTTGTTGAGGTCGCGGACGCGCGAGCCGGGCGAAAGCTGGTCGGGTTTGCCGTCCAGCGTGATCTGCGGCGGCGCGGTGACGATGAGGCGGCCCAGCACGACGTCCTTGGGGGCGTCACGAATGATGCCCTGCGCGAAGGCAAGGCCGGCCAGCAGGCCGAATCCGGCAAGAGAGACATTGATCCAGCGATTCATGGTGTGTATCCAGAGGCTGTGAAAAGAACGAAGGCACTGTGCGGGACAGTGCCTTCATTGTCAACGCAAGGCGTTGGAAACCTGGTGGCGCTTCACGGATTCGAACCGCGGACCTGTGGATTATGATTCCATCGCTCTAACCGACTGAGCTAAAGCGCCTGAGCCCTCAATTATATAAGGCAGCGGCTACTGGTGCTTGAACTGCGCCTGGCGCTTGTTGAGGAAGGCGTCCATGCCTTCCTTCTGGTCGGCGGTGGCGAACATCGAATGGAACATCCGGCGCTCGAACATGATGCCGTCGGCCAGCCCGCTTTCGAAGGATCGGTTCACCGATTCCTTCGCCGCCATCACGGCGATGCGCGAGAAGTCGCAGATCGTGAGGGCCGCCCCCAGCGCCTCGTCCATCAACTTGTCCAACGCGACCACGCGGCTGACCAGGCCCGAGCGCTCGGCTTCGGCCGCGTCCATCATGCGTGCCGTCAGCGCCATGTCCATGGCCTTGGCCTTGCCGACGGCGCGCGGCAGCCGTTGGGTGCCGCCGGCGCCGGGGATGATGCCCAATTTGATTTCCGGCTGGCCGAACTTCGCGTTGTCGGCGGCGATGATGAAGTCGCACATCATCGCCAGCTCGCAGCCGCCGCCCAGCGCGAAGCCGCTGACGGCGGCGATCACCGGCTTGCGGATGGTCCGGATGGTTTCCCAGTTGCGTGTGATGTAGTCGCCCTTGTAGACCTCGGCGAAGGTGTAGTTCGACATGGCGCTGATGTCGGCGCCGGCGGCGAAGGCCTTTTCGCTGCCGGTGACGATCATGCAGCCGATGGCTTCATCGGCATCGAACGCCTTCAGGGCCGCGCCGAGTTCATCCATCAGCTGGTTGTTCAGCGCGTTCAGCTGCTTCGGGCGGTTGAGCGTGACGATGCCGACCTTGCCGCCGTCGGTGCGAACTTCGATGAATTCGTAGGCCATGTGGTTTCTCCTTTTGGATATCCGGCTAATCTAACGCCCGAATTAACCGACCAATCGGTCGGTAAATGGTAGAGTAACGTGCAGCAGACAGCAGCAAGACCCCAGCACTGGAGCGCGTATGACAGAAAAAAGCGTCCTGTACGAGACCCGCGGCGCGGTGGCCCTGGTCACCTTGAATCGCCCGCAAGCCCTGAACAGCTTCACCCGGCAGATGCACCAGGAACTGTGGGCCGCGCTCGACCAGGTCGAGGCGGACAAGTCGATTCGCGCCGTGGTCATCACCGGCGCCGGCCGAGGATTCTGCGCCGGCGCCGACCTGGCCGAGTTCGATTTCGCGCCCGGCCCTGACCTGGTCAAGCGCGCCAACCCCGGTCCGGTGATCGAGGAGGCCTTCAACCCGACGGTGCGAAAGCTGCAAGCGTTGCGCGTGCCCACTGTGGCAGCGGTCAATGGCGTCGCCGCCGGTGCCGGAGCCTCGCTGGCAATGACCTGCGACCTGGCCGTCGCCGCGTCGAGCGCAAGCTTCATCCAGGCCTTCAGCAAGATCGGCCTGATACCCGACGCCGGCGGCACCTGGTTCCTGATCAAGAAACTCGGGCTGGCGCGTGCCATGGGCGCCGCGATGCTGGGCGACAAGGTCGGCGCCAAGGACGCCAAGGAGTGGGGAATGATCTGGGACGTGGCGGCCGAAGGCGAGGATTGCGTGGAAGCGGCGATGAAGCTCGCGCAGCGGCTCGCGACGATGCCCACGAAGGCGCTGGTGGCCACGCGACAGCTGTTGCGAAAAGCCGCCTCGCAAGACCTCGATGCGCAGCTGGACGCCGAACGCGAAATGCAGTCCGAGCTGGGCAAGACCCACGACTACATCGAGGGCGTGATGGCATTCCTCGAAAAACGGCCCGCGAAATTCAAGGGCGAATGATGCAAGAGCGGGAACTGGCTGCCCGCGTGGGCGAGGCGATGTTCGCGGCCGACCGAGCGAGCCGCGACTTCATGCAGATGGAGCTGGTGAGCTGCGAGCCGGGCCGCGCCGTCATGCGCATGGCCGTGCGCGAGGCGATGCTCAACGGCCACCAAATCTGCCATGGCGGCCTGATCTTCACGCTGGCCGACTCGACCTTCGCCTTCGCCTGCAACAGCCGCAACAACGCCGCGGTGGCAGCCGGCTGCAGCATCGAATTCCTCAAGCCCAGCCGGCTTGGCGACGTGCTGACCTGCGAGGGCGTGGAGCAGGTGCTGCAGGGGCGGCACGGCATCTATGACATGAAGGTCACGAACCAGGCCGGCGAAGTGGTGGCGCTGTTCCGCGGCAAGAGCACGCAGATCAAGGGGACCGTGATCCCGGAGGCCGCATGAAGCGTTTCCCGCTGGAGCCGATCGAGAAGGCAGGCCTGGACGAGTTGCGCGCATTGCAGCTCAAGCGCCTGCAATCGACGCTGCGCCACAGCTACGACAACTCGCCGGTGTACCGCGCCAAGTTCGACGCCGCCGGCGTGCATCCGGACGACTGCCGGTCGCTTGCCGACCTGTCGAAATTCCCGTTCACCACCAAACAGGACTTGCGCGACAGCTATCCGTTCGGCATGTTCGCGGTGCCGCGCGAGCAGTGCGCGCGCATCCACGCTTCCAGCGGCACCACCGGCAAGCCGACGGTGGTCGGCTACACGAAGAACGACATCGACACCTGGGCCCACGTGATGGCGCGCAGCATCCGCGCTTCCGGCGCGCGGCCCGGCGACCTGGTCCATGTCAGTTACGGCTATGGCCTCTTCACCGGCGGCCTGGGGGCGCACTATGGCGCCGAGAAACTGGGCCTGACGGTGGTGCCGTTCGGCGGCGGCCAGACCGAGCGCCAGGTGCAACTGATCAACGATTTCCGGCCCGACATCATCATGGTGACGCCCAGCTACATGCTGGCGATCGCCGACGAATTCGAGCGCCAGGGATTGGACCCCGCGCAATCCAGCCTGCGGCTGGGAATCTTCGGCGCCGAGCCGTGGACCAACGACATGCGCGCCGCGATCGAAGCGCGCATGGGCATTGAAGCCGTCGACATCTACGGCTTGTCGGAAGTGATGGGACCCGGCGTGGCCAATGAGTGCGTCGAGACCAAGGATGGCCCGACGATCTGGGAAGACCATTTCTATCCCGAGATCATCGACCCGGAATCCGGGCAGCCGGTGGCCGACGGCGAGTTCGGCGAACTGGTGTTCACCAGCCTGACCAAGGAGGCGTTGCCGATCATCCGCTACCGCACACGCGACCTGACACGGCTGCTGCCCGGCACCGCGCGCACCATGCGCCGCATGGAGAAGATCACCGGCCGCAGCGACGACATGATGATCGTGCGCGGTGTCAACGTGTTCCCCACGCAGATCGAGGAGCTGATCCTGAAACGCTCGGAACTGGCGCCGCACTACCAGTGCATCCTCACGCGCGAAGGCCCGCTGGACGCGTTGACGGTAGCCGTGGAGGCGCGCCAGGACCTCGCGCACGACTCCGCTGAAGCGCAGGGCGCCGCCGAAAGGCTCGCGCACGAAATCAAGACCTACATCGGCACCTCGGCGCGGATCGAGTTGCGCGCGGCGGGCGGCATCGAGCGCAGCCTGGGCAAGGCCAAGCGGGTGCTGGATCAACGGCCGCGAACCTGACTTCCCGGGTCAGCGCAATCACAGCGGATTGACAGCTTGGCGGCGTAGGCTGGGCGCTCCCCTCACAACAGGAGAGCGTGATCATGCGCATCCTTCTGGTGGAAGACAACCGGCCCCTGTCCGAATGGCTGACGCGGGTGCTGCAACGCGAGCGCTACGCGGTCGAGTGCGCCTACGACGGCGATGACGCCAACCTCCGGCTGCGCAGCCAGTGCTACGACCTGGTCATCCTCGACCTCGCATTGCCGCGCATGGACGGCGAGGAGGTGCTGCGCCGCCTGCGCCGGCGCGACGATAACGTCCCGGTCCTGATCCTCACCGCGCGCGACACGCTCGAGGGCCGCGTCGGCGGCCTGGACAGCGGCGCCGACGACTACATGGCCAAGCCTTTCGACGTCGCCGAACTGGAGGCGCGCATCCGGGTGTTGCTGCGGCGGCGGGCCAATCACCGCAACCCGGTGCTGCGCATGGGAAACCTTGCGTTCGACAGCAACACCCGCGAGTTCTCCGTTGGCCAGGCGCCGTTGTCGCTTACGCCGCGCGAGCACGCGGTGCTGCAGGCGCTGCTCATGAAGCCGGGCTGCACCGTGAGCAAGCACGCGCTGGCGGACAGCCTGTACACGCTGGAGGACAACGTGTCGCCTGACGCCATCGAAATCTACGTGCACCGCCTGCGCAAGAAGATGGAAGGCTGCGACGCCTCGATCATCACGCTGCGCGGCCTGGGCTACCTGCTCAAGAGCCATGGCGTTCAATAGCCTGCGCTCGCAATTGCTGTTCTGGCTGCTCGGGCCGCTGGCGCTGATAGCGGCGCTGGACGCCTGGGCGACATACCGCAGCGCCAGGGAAACCGCGACCATCGTGCAGGAGCGGATGCTGCTCGGCGCGGCGCGTGTGATCGGAGAGCAGGTGCATCTGGAAGAAGACGTGGTGCAGGTGATGATCCCGCCGGCGGCGCTGGAGCTTTTCGCGTCGCCCAGCCGCGACCGGGTTTTCTATCGTGTCTCGGGCAGCGAGGGGCGCCTGCTGTCCGGCTACTACGACCTGGCGTTGCCGCCCCGTCCGCCTGCCCCGGAAGAGGCCGTTTTTTTCGACGCCGTCCAGCGCGAGCGGCCGGTCCGTGCTGTCGGCTTCGCGCAGCCCTTGCTGGCGGCGCCGCAGCGCGGCCCGATCCTGATCGAAGTGGCGCAGACGCTGGAAGGCCGCGACGAACTGGCGCGGGAGATCTGGGGAACGGCCGTCTCACGGCACTTCGCCCTGCTGGTACTGGTGGGTCTGCTGCTGTGGTTCGGCCTGCGCCGCGGCATCCGGCCGCTGCTGGAGCTGCGCGACTGGATGGGCCGGCGCAGCCCCGGCTCGCTGGACCGGCTCCAGGTGCAGCCGGTCCCGGCGGAACTGCAGCCATTCGTCGCCGCCGTGAACGACTATGTGGAGCGCCTGGATCGCCACATGTCGGCGCATAGCCGCTTCATCGCGGACGCCTCGCACCAGCTGCGCACGCCGCTGACGCTGCTGAACACCCAGGTCGCCTACGCATTGCGCCAACCCGAGGCGGGGGCGCGCGAGGAAGCGCTGCGCGCCATCCACCACAGCGTCCAGCACAGCATGCGGCTGGTCCAGCAGCTGCTGGCATTCACCCGCGCCGAGGCCGGCGCCGCGCGGCCCCCATCGGCTTCGCAAGTGGATCTGGCCGCGATCGTGCGCAAGGCACTGGAGTCGCTCGCCTCGCTGGCGCAGCAGCGCAGCATCGACCTGGGCTTCGAGCGGGCCGGCGGCGCGGCGCTGGTGCCGGGTTCGCCGCAGATGCTCTACGAGTTGGTGGCCAATCTGCTGGACAACGCGCTGCGCTATACGCCGCCGGGCGGCGTGGTGACGGCGCGCGTGTCCGCGACGGCGCAGCAGGTGGAGTTGCGGCTGGAGGACAACGGCCCGGGCATACCGCCGGAGCAGCGGGAGAAGGTGTTCGAACGCTTCTATCGCCTGCACGATGATCGCAGCGACGGCTGTGGCCTGGGGCTGGCGATCGTGCGGGAAATCGCGCGCGGCAGCGGCGCTCACGTGGCGCTGGGCCAGCCTGCGGCGGGGCCGGGCTTGTCGGTGACCGTCAGTTTCCCGGCGCTGCGCTGACGAATTCCGTGGTGTAGGTCTTGGACAGGTCGATCGTCTTGCCTCGCACCACCTTGCTCACCGCCGACAACACCTTGAGCACCGTCGCAGGCCCCTCGGCCGGCATGGCGCCATCGGGCGTGAACATCGACTTGCTCGCCGCCAGCGACTGCACGTAGAGCGGCCGGTTGCCCGCGAAGTAAGCCGGCGGAAGTTGCGCGGCGATCTCGGCCGCGCTGTGGGTGTTGATGTAGCGCAGTGACCTGACCAAGGCGTTGGCCAGCTTCTGGACGTCGCTGCGATGGCCGTTGATCCAGGCCGTCTGCATGTAGAGGCAGGCGAAGGGATAAAGGCCGCCCAGGGCCTTTTGCGTCGCCTCCGGCGTGCGCAGGTCGACCAATACGCGAGCCGTGCCGGCCGCAACCAGCCGCGAGGCCGTGGGCTCCGTCGTCATGCCCGCGTCGATGCGGCCCTGCTCCATGGCAGCGATGAATGTCTCGCCGCTGCCCACCGGCACCAGCGTAAGCTCCGCGGGCTTGACGCCATGCAGCACGGCGAGGTACTGGGTGAGAAAGCTGGTGGATGAGCCCAGCCCCGTCACGCCCAGGTTGCGGCCGCGGAAATCGGCCGGCGAAGCGATCCGCGCCGCCAGCTTCGCGCCGACCAGTTCGACCTCACCCGGCGCGATCGTGAACTGCACCACCGACTGCACCGACTTGCCCTTGGCCTGCAGGTCGACGGCATGGTCGTACGCGCCGATCACGCCGTGGGCCGCGCCCGCGAGCAGCACGTCGGCCGCGCTCACGCCCGACGGCTCGCTTTGCAACTCGACCTGCAGCCCCTGGTCGCGGAAATATCCGAGGCGCTGCGCCAAGATGGCGGGCAGGTAGATCTGCTTGTCCACTCCGCTCACCATGAGGATGGTCTTGTCGTCGGCGCGCGCGTTCAGCGCGACGAGCAGCAGCGCGGTCGCGGCGAAGGCCGCCAGGGTGATCCGTCGCATTGGGTGCCTCCTCGTTCTGGTTCCGCGCGGTCGCTGCGGACGGTCATGGCTATGGATGCTAGTGCAGTCCTGCTTTCCAAGCGCTTTCAATGCGCTGGCGCCATGCGGTCTCTGTCGCCTCGGCGAGACAGCACGCAGCCGGTGGGCGAAAACCCATCCATCGAAAGCGATCTGAAAGTGCGCCGCGCCTAGATTGCGCCGGGGCCTGCGCCATGCAGCAGGTCGCCCACGCATATCAACTCGGCAGCGATGCCCCCCTTGACTGGAGACACAATGAGACACGGAAAATTCATGCTCACGGCAGTTGCCTTGGCGGCAGCGGCCACGAGCAGTGCGGCCTGGGCCCAGGCCACGCAGGAGCAATTGCAGCAGGCCCTGATCCAGGCGCAACAGGCCGCCGCCCAAGCCCAGGCGGCGGCGCAAGCAGCCCAGGCCGCGCTGGCGCAGGTGCAGGCGGCCCAAGCCGCGGCACAGGCCCGCCCCAGCGGCCAGCTGACGCCCAACGCTGGCGGCCCCGGTACCGGCCTGACCTACGCGAGCGGGGCCAACTCGGTCACGCTCTACGGCTTGCTCGACATCACCGCTACCCACGTGGACCACGCCAACGCCACAGGCGATGCGCGCACCAGTTATCACCCCACGCCGTGGTTCAGCGGCAGCCGCTGGGGCATGACCGGATCGCACAGCTTGGGCGACAGCGGCCTGAAGGCGATCTTCCGGCTGGAGAGCGAGTTCGTCACCAACACCGGTGAAGAGGACACCGCCGGCGTGCTGTTCGGGCGCGACGCCTGGGCCGGCTTTGAAGGCGACGGCCTGGGCAAGCTCACCTTCGGGCGGCAGAACGCGCTGGGCCGCGACTTTGCCGCCAATTACCTCGATCCCTATGGCAACGCGAAAACCACCACCAACGAGGGCGGCGGCACCAACACGAACAATTTCAAGCAGATGATCTTCTACGCCGGCAGCGCCACCGGCACGCGTTACGACCGGGGCGTGGTGTGGAAAAAAGATTTCCACAACGGCTTGGTGGCCGGCGTGGGCTACCAGTTCGGCGGCGTGGCGGGAGCGTTCAATACCGGCAGCACCAAGACCCTGGCGCTGGGCTACAACGCGGGCGCCGTCAACGTGGCCGGGTTCGTCAACACGGCCAACGTGGCCGGGCTGCGCCACAACTCCTCGTCCATCGGCGGCAACTACACGGCGGGAATTTTCCGGGTCAACGCCGGGCTGTTCCACTACACGGCGCAGCAGGGGGCGGGAGGCGCATTGCCGGAGCGCAAGGACAACGCCTGGACGCTCTCGGCCAACATCGCTCCGGCCGGCAAAATGGACTACCAATTGGGCTACCAGGTGATGAGCGCAACCAACGCCGGCATCACCGGCGCCGGCGCCACCGCCAACGTGCTCAATGCATTTGCCAATACCAGCGGCGTCGCCGCAGTCATCACCGGCAAGCGCAAGACCTTCTATGTGTCTACCTTCTATCATCTGGACAGGCAGACGGAACTCTATGCGGTGGCCGACCGTCTGACCATGACCGGCGGCTGGCGCCAGGGCAGCGCGAATGGCTTCCTGAATCAGACGGAGTTCGGCGTGGGCCTGCGCTTCCGCTTCTGATCTTGCGAAGCCCTTTTTCCAAGGGTCCGGCGTGAGCCGGGCTTTCGGGCGTGCGCCTTGGCGGAGCACGCCCTTTTTATGACCTGCACCACACTTTCGATGGAGACACCATGCAACGCCGTCACCTGCTACAAGCCCTGGCCGCCAGCACCGCCGTGCCGGGATTCGCACTGGCCCAGGACAAATACCCGTCCAAGCCGATCACGCTGATCTGTCCATACTCCGCCGGCGGCAACGCCGACCAGCGCTCGCGCCAGATCGGCCGCTACCTGTCCACAGCGCTGGGCCAGCCGGTGATCGTCGACAACAAGCCGGGCGCCGGGGGGAACATCGGCACCGAGGCGGTCGCCAAGGCCAAGCCGGACGGCTACACCATCGGCATGGGCAACTTCGCCCCGCTGGCGGTGAACCAGACGATGTTCAGCAAGATGAACTTCGACCCCGCCAAGGACCTGGCGCCGATCTGCCTGATCGAGCGCGGCCCGCTGGTGCTGATGGTCAACCCGAACTCGCCCTTCAAATCGGTCAAGGACATCATCGCGGCGGCCAAGGCCAAGCCGGGGTCGCTGTCATTCGCTTCGGGCGGGCTGGGCGGCTCGCACCACTTGTCGGCCGAGCTGTTCAAGTCCATCTCGGGCCTGTTCATCACGCACATACCCTACAAGGGAGGCGCCCCCGCGACCACCGACCTGATGGGCGGACAGGTCGACATGATGTTCGAGCAGATGTATGCGGCGGCGCCCTCGATACGCGCCGGCAAATTGCGCGCGCTGGCGATCACCAGCAAGACCCGATCGCCGCTGTTTCCGGACCTGCCGACCATGGTCGAAGCCGGCGTGCCCGGGTTCGAAGTGCAGAACTGGCAGGGCCTGGTCGCACCGGCCGGCACACCGGCCGCCATCGTGAAGCTGCTCAACGAAACCACCAACAAGGCGCTGGCGGACCCGGCGATCCGCGAGCAGATGCTGGGCCAGGGCAACGAGATCGGCGGCGGCACGCCCGAGCAGTTCGCCGCCCTGATCAAGAGCGAGGCGGCACGTTGGGGCAAGCTGGTCAAGGCCGCCAACATCAAGCCAGAGTAGGCGGGGCGGCGGCTAGCGCTGCTCGATCCGCTCGACCATCAGGTCGACGAAGGCGCCTTCGCCCATGTTGACGCGGATGCGCACCGGCAGGTATTGCAGCGACGGCGCGAACCACATTTCGGCGGTGATGTTGCCGCGCGGGTTGGCGATCGACCGCGGCTTGAGGTGGAAGGCCTCCACGGCCCCGAGTCCCGCGGTCTGCAAGGTCTCCCGCTCCGCGACGTCGTAGGTCCACAGGTCCACGCCGCCGGGCCGGGCCAGCCACAAGCTCACGCTGCGGCCCACTTCCAGCGCATCCTGGCCGGTGGCGAAGCGGTGGCTGAGCTCGACGAACTGGCTGGCCGTGTCCTGCACGCCGGCGGGCCTTGGCACCGTGCGGCCATCGGCCAGGCCGATGTCGTCGTTGCCCAGCCGCGCGGCGCGCGGGCCGCTGCGCCGAAGTTCCTCGTAGGCGCGTGGGAACAGGCCCTGCGCGGTGACTTCGCCCTGGCTGGTCAGCACCAGCGAGGCCAGCAAGGTCACGTCGATCTCGATGCGCGTCTCATAGCGTTCGCCCTGGCGCTGCCACTGCACGCGCGCGCTCCCATGCAACTCGCCATTGCGAAACTGCCCGCCTAGCCGGTAGTTGAGCCGGGTGTCGGCGGGCCAGCTGTCGAGTGCCGCGGGAGCAGCCGCGACAGCCGGCGGCGCGGCGCTGGCGGCCGGTTCGGGCGGCTTTGCTGCGGCGATTGCTTCCGGCGCTGGCAGCGGTGGTGCTACTTCGGGCGCGGCCGCGGCAACCGCCGGCGCGGACGCCGGCTGCGATGCAGCATGGGCAGGCGGCACCTTTGCGGCGGCAATCGATCGGGCCGCGACGCGCCGCACTTTGGGCCGCGCCGGGCTGCGCGCTTTCGGCGCGGGCACGGCCGTCGGTGCTTGCGGCTGCAGCAGGCGCGTGAAGATCGGCGTAGGCAGGGGCCGCAGCATCGGCTCCAGGTCCAGTTGCTGCGCGAGCCACTGCAACGCCAGTGCGTGCAGCAGCGCGACCACCGCCAGCAGTGCCAGCAGCCGGCCGCCCAGGGTCCTCAGGCGTGAGCCGCCAGCCATGGCTGGGCCCGGGTCGCATCGCGCAGGACCAGCCGCCAAGTCGTCACGGCCGCCGGCAGGTTCAGCTCCAGCCGCAACAGGCGGCGGTCGCGCGCCACCAGCGCCGTTACCTTCTTGTGGCTGCCGGCGTACAGCAGCAGGTCGTCGAGCTTGGCCATGCGCCACCCCACACCGGCCACTTCGACCGCAAGCCATTCGTCATTGGCGGCAAAACCGGCCTGCTCGGCCGCGCCGCCACGCAGCACCGTCTTGACCTGGATGCCCGATGCCTCCGTCACGCGCAGCCCCAGGCGCTGTTGCAGTTGCGCCGGCTCTTCGAGCACCGCGATGCCGTGCGGCAACAGCAGTTCTTCCAGCGGCAGTTCGCGCGTGCCATGCACCCAGGCCGCGATCTCGCGGGTGAAGGCGCGCCCGCCCAATTCCTTGAGCACGGCCGCGAAATCGGCCTCCGTCATCGGCCCGGCCTTGCAGCGCTGCCACAGGGCGCGCATCACGTCGTCCAGTGTGGTGTTGCCTTCCGCGCGCAGCGTGAGGTCGAAGCACAACGCCACCAGCGCGCCCTTGGTGTAGTAGCTCACCGTGGCGTTGGCGGTGTTCTCGTCCTGGCGGTAGTACTTGACCCAGGCGTCGAAGCTGGCCTGCGCGACGGCCTGCACTTCGCGCCCCGGTGTCTGCAGGACCTGGTTGATGGTCTTGTTCAACAGCTTGAGGTAGGTGGCGTCGTCGATCAGCCCGCCGCGCCGCAGCAGCAGGTCGTCGTAATAGCTGGTGAATCCCTCGAAGAACCAGAGCAGTTGCGTGTAGTTCTCGCCGGCGTAGTCATAGTGCGTGAACTCTGCCGGCCGCAGGTGCTTGACGTTCCAGGTGTGGAAATACTCGTGGCTGACCAGGCCGAGCAGGGTGACATAGCCGTCGGTCAAGCGTGCCTCGCCCAGTCGCGGCAAGTCGCGCCGTGAGGCGATCAGCGCTGTCGAGTTGCGATGCTCCAGGCCGCCATAGCTGTCGTCCACCGCGTTGAGCAGGAACAGGTAATTCTTGAACGGAGGGCGCTTGCCGGTGCGGCCCGCCGCGCCTCCATGGGCGTGCCAGAAGCGCACCTCGGCCTCGCAGATCTTGTGCACGTCGGCCAGCAGCCGCGCGCTGTCGAAGGCTTCGCTGGCGCCGGCCACCACCAGCCGGTGCGGCACGCCGCCGGCCTTGAACTCGGCGCTCCAGAAACTCCCCATCTCCACCGGGCAGTCCACCAGTTCGTCGTAGTCGGCCGCCAGATAGGTGCCGAAGCCGCGCTTGTTCACCTTGTGCGGTGCCAGGCCGGTCGCCGCTTCCCAATGGGCGATCGCCTTGCCGGCCACCAGTTCGAGCGAATGCACGGAATTTTCCTGGCCGTGCACCTTCAGGCAAAGGCTGGTGCCGTTGAAGAACCCGCGCTGCGTATCCAGCCAGGCCGTGCGAACGGAGTTGTCGAAGGCGTAGACCTCGTAGCTCAGGACCAGCGGGCTGCTCGGGACGCATTCGACCTGCCAGTTGTGCTTGTCCAGTTGCTGCACGGCGACCGCGCGCCCGCCCTGGCGGGCCGCCAGCCGCTGCAGGTTCTTGGAGAACTCGCGCACCAGGTAGCTGCCGGGAATCCAGACGGGCAGCGACACGCGCTGCTGCGACGCCGGCTGGTCGATGCTGAGCGTGACCCGGAACAGGTGGGCGTGCAGGTCGGCCGCGTCGACGCGGTAGTGCAGGCTGGCGCTGCGAGACGTTGACGCGCTCACTGCTTGACGTCGGCGAGGTATTTTTCGACTTGCTGCGCCGTGACGGCGCCCGGGACGCGCGTGCCGTCCGCCAACACCAGGGTCGGCGTGCCGCTGATCCGGTATTTCTTGCCGAACTCGAGGTTGCGTCCCAGCGCCGCGGTATCGCAGGCGGCCGAAGGCGCCGCCTGGTCGCGCACCATCCAGTCCTGCCAGGCCCGGCCCTTGTCCTTGGCGCACCAGTGGTTGCGCGACTTGTCGGCGGAATCGGGGCCGAGGATGGGATAGAGGAACAGGTAGACGGTGACGTTGTCGACCTTCTGCAAGTCGCGCTCGAAGCGTTTGCAATAGCCGCAGTTCGGGTCTTCGAACACCGCGATCTTGCGCTTGCCGTTGCCGCGCACGATGGTGAAGGCGTCCTTTACCGGCAGCGCGGCAAAGTCGATCGCCAGCAGCTTGTCCTGCCGTTCCTCGGTCAGGTTGCGCTTGGCCTTGGTGTCGATCAGCTGGCCCTGCAACAGGAAGTTGCCGTCGGCATCCGTGTAGTAGAGCTCCGCGCCGATGCGCACCTCGAACAGCCCGGGCATTGGTGTCTTGCCCACTTCATCGACCTTGCCCAGTTGCGGCAGGCGCTCGGGCAGGTTCTTGCGGATCGCTGCCTCGTCCGCCCGCGCGCCGGCCGACGCGAAGGCCAGGACCAGCAGGGCTGCCAGCGCAGCGTTCTTGTTTGGTTTCATTGTTGTTCCATCACTTCAAATCAAAGCCGGCCCATGGCCTGGCGCGCCACCCAATCCTTCAGCGGGCCGCTGCGGTCGAAACCCGTCATGCCCCAGTTGCGCAAGCTGGCCCAGGGCTCGGCCTGCTGCGCGAACAGCTGCTGCAGGCCGTCGGTGGCGGCGCCCATGGCCAACACGTCGGCCTTGCGCGAGCGCTCGAACCTGCGCAGCAGCTTCACATCGCCGACGCTACGCCAATATTCGCGTTCGTGCAGGATCCGGCCCAACTCGCTGGCGTCGGCCAGTCCGAGGTTCAAGCCCTGGCCCGCCAGCGGGTGCACCGTGTGTGCCGCGTCGCCGGCCAGCACCCAGCCCGGACCGCACCAGCGGTCGGCTTGCGCCAATTGCAGCGGCCAAGCCGCCCGCTCGCTCGCCAGGGTCAACTTGCCCAGGCTGGCGTGGCTGGCGGCTTCCAGTTGCGCCTCGAAGGCGGGAGCGTCCAGCGCCAGCAAATCAGGGGCGCGCTGCTCGTTGACTGACCAGACAATGGCAATCGAGTTCCCGCCACCATCGGTGGCCGGGCCGCCCAGCGGCAGGAAAGCCAGGATTTCGCCGTTGGCGAACCATTGGCGCGCGATCTGGCCATGGGGTTTTTCACAGTGCAGCCGCGCCGCAATGGCCTGCTGCGGATAAGGCGTGACGCTGTATTGCACGCCGAACTCGGCCCGCGACGTGCTGGCTTTGCCTTCGCACACCGCAGTCAGCGTGGCGGCTTGCGGGGCGTCCAGCCATTCGACCAGCGGCTGGTAGCGCAAGGCATCGGCCAGGCGCTCCTGCAGGGCCTGCACATCGACGATCCAGGCCAGCGCCGGCACGCCCTGCGCCTGTGCGCTGAATCGCACCTCGCCGCCGTCGTCGCCTTGCACCTCCATGCCCGTCACCGCCGCGGCGTGCTCGGCGTCAGGCCAGGCGCGCAGCAGTTCCAGCAGGTCCTTCGAAGCCGCGTTGAGTGCGTAGGCGCGCACATCGCTGGAGGCGCCGGCCGGGTTGGCGGGCTGCCGCACCAGGCCGACCCGCAGCCGTTCGCGCGCCAGCAGCAAAGCCAGGACGCGTCCGACGATACCGGCGCCGCGGATACAGACATCTAGGGCTGGCATGGAAGGATTGTAGGAGGCGGCACAATTCGTCCATGAGTTCCTCCACGCCCGACGTCACCGCGCGCATCGCCCGCCTGTTCCTCTATCCGGTCAAGTCCTGCGCCGGCGTCGAGGTGGCCGACGCCGTGCTGACCGAAACCGGGCTGGACCTCGACCGCGCATGGATGGTGGTGGATGACCAGGGCGAGTTTGTGACCCAGCGCGAGTTGCCGCGCATGGCGCTGGTGCGCCCGACCCTGAAGCACTACGACGTGGTGCTGCGCGCGCCGGGCATGCTGGCGCTGCACCTGTCGATCGAGGCCGTGGAGCAGCCGGTGCGGGTGCGCGTGTGGGACGACGAAGTCAGTGCGTTCGACATGGGCGATGTGGCGGCGCAGTGGTTCAGCGATTTTCTGGGCGCGAAGCTGCGGCTGGTGCGATTCGATCCGGACCACAGGCGCTTGTCCAGGATGAAATGGACGCAAGGGATCGAGGCGCCCAACCAGTTCGCCGACGGCTTTCCGCTGCTGGTGGCCAGCGAGGCGTCGCTGGACGAACTCAACCGGCGCCTGGCTGCAGGCGGGCATGCGGCGGTAGGCATCGAGCGCTTCCGGCCGAACATCGTGCTGGCGGGCGTGGACGCGCACGACGAAGACCGGCTGGACGTGCTGCGGATCGACGCGGGCGAAGAAGTGCAATTGCGGATGGTCAAGCCATGCGCGCGCTGCCCCATTCCCAACATCGACCCGGCGACGGCCGAAAGCAGCCCGGTGGTCAGCGACACGCTGCAGGCTTACCGCAGCAACGAGATCGTCGAGGGGGCCATCACGTTCGGCATGAACGCCATCGTGCTGAAGGGCGAAGACCAGACCTTGCGCGTGGGCCAGGCCGTCACGGCCGACTGGCGCTTCGACTGAGCGCGGGCCCCGGCTGCGCCGCCGCGTCGGAACCGGCCGGCACGCTGTCCGAGTCGAGCAGCGACGAATCCGAGGCGAGCGGCGCCGGCTCGGTGGTTTCCGGCTCCAGGAAGCGGATCGGGCGGCGCGTGCGCGGCGACATCCCGGCCAACAACTCGCTCAATGCTTCGACCAGTTCCGGGGCCTCGACCATCCTCTCGTCCAGCAGCACCGAGGCGATGTGGAACTGCAGCGTGACATCCGGCTTCAGGCCGTTGAGCGGCATCAGCCCGGCGGCGATCAGCCGCGCCGCCCGGTCGGTCACGGCGACGCGTGAAGTCACACCTTCGAGGATCAGGCCGAAGCGCGCTTCGCCGATGCGGCTCACGGTGTCGACGTCGCGCAGCAGGCGGCGCAGCTTGATCACGCTGCGCAGCAGGCTCTGTTCGGCCACCGCCGAGCCGTAATAGCCCTTGATGCGCGGGTAGTTCACCAGGTCGATGAAGACCACGGCGGAATTCTCCTTGTCGCGCTTGTAGCGCGCTACGACCTGGCGCAACCTGTCGTGAAAGAGGTGCGGCGCGAGCAATCCGGTCAGCGCATCCTGGCTGGACAGCGCCTGCTCGCGGATTTCGGCGCCATGGCGCTCGCGCGAGCGGATGTTCAACGCCACCAGCAGCAGCGGCACTTGCACGGCCATCGCCACCACCACCAGGTACTGCGTGCCGAATGAGACGGGCAGCCAGCCGAACAGCCGCACCACGGCCATGCCCACCGCCACCGCGAAAGGCACATAGGCCACCAGCACCCACGCGCCGACCTGGTCACCGCGGCGCCAGGCCGCGGCGGCGATCCAAATGTTCGCAAGCGAGGTGGCGGCGACATAGACCGACAGCGCAAGCAGCCCGACGGACTTGTCCAGCAACGGATATGCGCCCGCCAGAGCGATGCCGGCCAGCCCGACCCAATGCGCGGCGTGGTCGAGGATCGGGTGCCGCGGCGAGATACCGCTGAGGTTGCGGACGAACAGCAGCGCCGCGGCCGCCGTGAGCACGACCAGGCAAGCCTGGGGCGAATCGCCCAACGCGCCGAAGCTGGGCCAGAGCAAGTGCGCGGCGACGCCGGTGTACGCGGCGACGCCCAGCATCGTGACCAACGCATACAGCGCGTACCAGGCGTAGTCAGGGTCGCGGTAAACCAGGCTTTGCGCCAGACAGGCGGCGACCAGCAGCATCAGCGAGCCGAAAGTCAGGCCCAGGCCCAGGTATTCGAGCTGGATGCGCTGGTCGTAGGCGGAGTCGGTGAGCAGCTGGACCGGAAAATTCGCGGCGGTGAGGTGGCGGATGCGCACATAGATGTCGCGCGGCTGGTTCAGGGGCAGCTCCAGGCGGAAATGCGGGTAGCGGCCCGGCTCGGGCCAGAGCGCCACCGCCATGGTGTCGCCCGCGGTCTGGCCCATCCATTGCCCAGCAGCGTCCTGCTGGTAGACCGTCACCGAGTCCAGCGTCGGCATCGGGAAAGCCATCAGCCAGCGGTTGCGCTCGCTGGGGTCGCGCATCAGCCGGTAGCGCAGCCACAAGTTGCCCTGCTTGCCCAGGGAATAGATCAGATCGGGCCGTGACGGCTGGAATTGCGCCAAGCCGCTTCGCATGACTTGATCGAGGGTGGCGGCCCCGTTCTTGTCCACCCAGGCATAGCCCAGTTCCTGCGCATCCATCGGCGCTTGCGTGTCTGTCAGCTGAACCGGCGGCCGGGGGGCGGCCGGCTGCGAGGCGCCAGGCTGTGCGACCGCCGGCCGCGCTCCGGCGCCGGTGGCCTGCGCCCCGGCAAGCCATCCCGCAAGCAACAGCAGCGCACAGGCGGCGCGCAAGGCGCATCGCATACACTTTCCGGCTTGATTTTCTGGAACTGCCATGAGCTTGAAGTGCGGGA
>JAQGMS010000538.1 GCA_028292245.1 Ramlibacter sp. | reverse complement strand
GCGGGGACTCGGAATCCTCACCGAGACTGCAATTTCGCCGAGCACGTGGTCGAGACAGTGCCCAAGTCGTTACGCCATTCGTGCAGGTCGGAACTTACCCGACAAGGAATTTCGCTACCTTAGGACCTTTATAGTTACGGCCGCCGTTTACCGGGGCTTCGGCTCGCGGCTTCTCCACCCGAAGGTGAATGACCACTCCCCTTAACCTTCCGGCACCGGGCAGGCGTCAGTGTGTATACGGCGCCTTGTGCGGCTTGGCACACACCTGTGTTTTTGCTAAACAGTCGCTTGAGCCGATTCACTGCGACCCAGCCAGGCTGCGGCGCGAAGCCATGACCTGATTGGGCATCCCTTCTTCCGAAGTTACGGGATCATTATGCCGAGTTCCTTGACCACGTTTCACTCGTTCACCTGAGGCTACTCGCCTCACCCACCTGTGTCGGTTTACGGTACGGACGACTCGACGCTCCGTCATCAGCTTTTCTTGCCTGTCGACTCTACGAGACTCGAACGTTCCGAAGAACATCCTCGCCATACGGTCTCGGGCCGAAGCCCTACACCAGTAGACGGCCAATCCACAAGGCCGCTCCCGCTTCGTTCCAGTGTCCCTGATGAGTTCAACACGTCGAGACGGGGCCGGAATGTCAACCGGCTGTCCATCGGCTACGCCTCTGGGGCCTCGCCTTAGGGTCCGCCTCACCCTGCGCTGATTGCCATGGCGCAGGAACCCTTGGGTTTACGGTGTGCGGGGTTTTCACCCGCATTTGCGCGTACTCATTCCGGCATCCTCACTTCCTGCCACTCCAGGCCAACGTTTCCACGGGCCCTTCACTGTTACAGGAACGCTCCCCTACCCCTCACACATAGTGTGAAGGCCAAGCTTCGGCGGGCCGCTTAATCCCGACCATTCTCGGCGCATCCACGCTGGACGAGTGAGCTATTACGCACTCTTTAAAGGAATGGCTGCTTCTAAGCCAACCTCCTCGTTGTCACGGCACGGACACATCCTTCGCTATACTCAGCGGCCACTTCGGGGCCTTAGCTGTGGCTCTGGGTTCTTTCCCTCTCGCCGTTGGACATTATCGCTCAACGACTGCCTCCCGAGGTCCATTAGACAGGTATTCGGAGTTTGGTAGGGGTTGGTAGGGACTACGTCCCCCCGCGCCCTTCCAGTCGCTCTACCCCCTGCTAACACGCCTCGAGGCTCTACCTCAATAGATTTCGGGGAGAACCAGCTATCTCCAGGCTTGATTGGCCTTTCACCCCGACCCACACGTCATCCGAACGGTTTTCAACCCGTACCGGTTCGGGCCTCCACGCGGTGTTACCCGCGCTTCACCCTGCACATGGGTAGATCTCCCTGGCTTCGGGTCTACCCCATGGAACTAAACGCCCTCTTTACAGGACTTGCTTTCGCTGTGGCTCCGCCGGAAACCGGCTTAGCCTAAACGCTCCACAGGAGTAACTCGCCGGATCATAATGCAAAAGGCACGCAGTCAGTCGCTGCACAGTCCGAAGACCATGCCCAACCTCCTACCGCTTGTATGTATGCCGTTTCAGGAACTCTTTCACTCCCCGCACTGGGGTGCTTTTCACCTGTCCCTCACGGTACTCGTTCACTATCGGTTACACGGGAGTCTTTAGCCTTGGAGGGTGGTCCCCCCAGATTCACGCCCGACTCCTCGGAGCTCGGGCGTTACTCAGGAAATCCACTAGTGTATTCATCGGCCTTCGCGTACCGGGCTATCACCGTCTATGGCGCTCCTTTCCAGGAGACTTCCGCTGACACTCGAACACACCGTATGTGGCTCCTACAACCCCACTTCCCCAAGGGGAAATGGTTTGGGCTAGGGCCCCGTTCGCTCGCCGCTACTTGGGGCATCTCGGTTGATTTCTCTTTCCTCTAGGTACTTAGATGTTTCAGTTCCCTAGGTTAGCTCTCCCCTAAAGGAGTGACCATTATTTCTAATGGACGGGTTTCCCCATTCGGCCATCCAGGGATCAAAGCTTGTGTGCAGCTCCCCCTGGCTTATCGCAGCTTACCACGGCCTTCCTCGCCTCCGTGTACCCAGGCATCCCCGGCATACATTCTTTCGCTTGATCAGATTTCTGACTCAAACAAACACAATCTGTAGTCCAAGACTACGTCTAAAACTACGCGCAATCTAACGAATGATTCTTTCTTGCTCGCTTTCAAATAAACCGGTAAACCGGCCTACTTGAGCGCGACGAAATTGAATCAGTGTTGATTCTTGAATCTTGAGCTCTTATCAGGGCCCAAGACTCGAATCCCACGATCACTACTACTTTCCGTTGTCAAAAAACTATGGCTCGACAAGTTGAGCAAAACGCTCACACTCGAAGGCACAAAATGCGTTCGCCAGGCTTCGACACCTGTCGAACTTCACTCTAAACAATATAGAGAAACCGACGTTGAGATCAAGGATGATACGAGACGAGCGAACTCGTTGAGACTTTTCAACTTACAGCATTCACCTTACGGCTAAACTGAAGGTCTACTCGGTACTCTCCGTTAAGGAGGTGATCCAGCCGCAGGTTCCCCTACGGCTACCTTGTTACGACTTCGCCCCAGTCATGACGCTCGCCTTCGGCCGCTTGGTCCCTTGCGGGTTCCGACACGGACTTCGGGCGCTCGCCACTTCCATGGCGTGACGGGCGGTGTGTACAAGGCCCGGGAACGTATTCACCGTGGCGGTGCTGATCCACGATTACTAGCGATTCCAGCTTCATGCCGTCGAGTTGCAGACGACAATCCGAACTGAGGACCGGTTTTGGGATTGCCTTGGCATTGCTGCCTCGGCCCCCACTGTCCGGCCCATTGTAGCACGTGTGTAGCCCTAGACGTAAGGACCATGATGACTTGACGTCGTCCCCACCTTCCTCCGGTTTGGCACCGGCAGTCTCCCTAGAGTCCCCGCCATTACGCGCTGGCAACTAGGAACAGGGGTTGCGCTCGTTGCGGGACTTAACCCAACATCTCACGACACGAGCTGACGACAGCCATGCAGCACCTGTGCATGGGCTCCGAAGAGGGGCCCCCGTTTCTG
>JAQGMS010000129.1 GCA_028292245.1 Ramlibacter sp. | reverse complement strand
GTCATCAGGATCGGCCGCAGCCTCATGCGCGCCGCCGTGATCGCCGCCTCCAGCACGGAGCTGCCTTGCGCGTGCAGTTCCCGCGCGAACTCGACGATCAGGATCGCGTTCTTCGCCGACAGTCCAATCGTGGTGAGCAGCCCCACCTGGAAGTAGACGTCGTTCGCCATGCCGAAGGCGCCGGCGGCGGCCACCGCGCCGAGCACGCCCAGCGGCACCACCAGGATCACCGAGATCGGGATCGACCAGCTCTCGTAGAGCGCGGCCAGGCTCAGGAAGACGACGATCACAGACAGCGCGTAGAAGTAAGGCGCCTGCGTGCCCGCCTGGATCTGCTGCAATGAAATGCCGGTCCATTCGTAGCCGATGCCCGGTGGAAGCTTTTTCGCGAGGATTTCCATCGCCGCCATGGCCTGCCCCGTGCTCTGGCCCGGCGCCGCCGCGCCCTGGATTTCGACGGCCGGCACGCCGTTGTAGCGCTCCAGCTTGGGCGCGCCGTAGGCCCAGGTTCCCTTGGCGATCGACGAGAACGGGACCATGTCGCCCTTGCCGTTGCGCACGTAGATGGCGTTCATGTCTTCCGGTGTCATGCGGAACGGCGCGTCCGCCTGCACGTACACCTTCTTGATCCGGTTGTCGGTGTCCATGAAGTTGTTGACGTAGCGCGAGCCCCACAGGATCGAGAAGGTCTGGTCGATATCGGTCATGGCGACGCCCATGGCGCTCGCTTTTTCCCGGTCGATGTCGATCTTGTAGCTCGGGCTGTCGTCCAGCCCGTTGGCGCGGGCCTGCGCGATGACGGGGTCCTGCCTGGCCATGGCCAGCAGCTGGTCGCGCGCCTGCATCAGCGCCGCGTGGCCGACGCCGCCCGTGTCCTCCAGCATCAAGTCGAAGCCGGCGGCCGTTCCCAGGCCGCGGATGGGCGGCGGGTTGGTGGCGACGATCTTCGCGTCCTGGTACGAAGCGAAGTGCTTGTTGACGCGGGCCACCAGCGCCTGCGCCGTCAGGTCGGCCGCATTTCGCAGGCCCCAATCCTTCAGCCGCACGAACAGCTGGCCCTGGCTCTGGCCCCGTCCCGCCGAGTTGTTGCCGTTCACCTCGAACGTGGCATCGACACTCGACGCCTCCTCGTGCATCAGGTATTCGCCGACGCTGTCCAGCGCGGCCTGCGTGCGCGGCTGGGTGGCGCCCGGCGGGGTCTGCACCTGCACGAAAAAGTACCCCTGGTCCTCGACGGGCACGAACGACGTCGGCAGCCGCATGAAGAGCAACCCCACCGCGACCAGCACGGCCGCATACACAAGCAGCCAGCGGCCCGAGCGCGCGATGACGCGCTGCACCGCGCCCACGTACCTGCCCTGCGCGCGGTCGAAGGAGGCGTTGAACCAGCGGGCGAACTTCCCCTGGCCGGCATGCCCGGCGTGCGGCTTCAGGATCGTCGCGCAAAGCGCCGGCGTCAGCGTCAGGGCCACCAGCACCGACAGCAGCATCGCCGCGACGATGGTCAGCGCGAATTCCCGGTAGATCGCGCCCACCGAACCGCTGGAGAACGACACCGGGACGAACACCGCGCACAGGACCATCGCGACACCGACCAGCGCGCCGCTGATCTGGCCCATCGCCTTTCGGGTGGCCTCGCGCGGCGGCAATCCCTCCTCGGCCATCACCCGCTCCACGTTCTCCACGACCACGATGGCGTCGTCCACCAGCAGGCCGATCGCCAGCACCATGCCGAACATCGACAGCGTGTTGATGGTGAATCCCAGCGCCGCCATCGCCCCGAAGGTGCCGAGCAGCACCACGGGAATGGCGATGGTCGGGATCAGGGTCGCGCGGAAGTTCTGCAGGAACAGGTACATCACCAGGAACACCAGCGCGATGC
The DNA here is from genome assembly GCA_028292245.1 of Ramlibacter sp. GTDB lineage: Bacteria > Pseudomonadota > Gammaproteobacteria > Burkholderiales > Burkholderiaceae_C > Ramlibacter. The sequence continues at coordinate 12,916 of JAQGMS010000129.1, read as the reverse complement.
CCTCGAACAGAGTCTTGACCACTTCGGTGATCGAGATCCGGATGAATGGCGTGGTGTCGTTCGGGTACACCACCGTCAGGCCCGGCGGGAAGTACTTGGACAGCTGGTCGATGCGCGTGCGCACCGCGTTGGCCGTGGCCAGGGCATTCGCGCCGGTCGCCAGCTGGATGCCGACGCCCGAGGCGGGCTGGCCGTTGTACTTGTTGTCGATGTTGAAACTCTCGGCGCCGAGCTCCACGCGGGCCACGTCGCGCAGCCGCACCTGCGAGCCGTCCGGCATCACCTTGAGCAGGATCGCGCCGAATTCGGCCGGCGTGCGCAGCAGCGTCGCCTCGGTGATCGTCGCGTTCAATTGCTGCGCCGCCGGCGCCGGCGATCCGCCCAGCTGGCCACCGGCCACCTGGACGTTCTGGCCCTGGATGGCGGCCGTGACGTCCAGCGGGGCCAGCGCGAAGCTCGACAGCTTGACCGGATCGAGCCAGATGCGCATGGCGTACTGGCTGCCGAAGACGTTCAGGGTGCCCACACCGTCGATGCGGCTGATCGGGTCCATCACGTGCGACACCACATAGTTTGCGATGTCGAATTTCGACATGCTGTTGTCCGCGGAGACGAAGCCGATCACCATCAGGAAGGAACTGCTCGACTTGGTGACGCGGATGCCCGACTGCTGCACTTGCGCGGGCAACAGCGGCACCGCCAGCTGCAACTTGTTCTGCACCTGGACCTGCGCGATGTTCGGATCGGTGCCCGGCGCGAAGGTCAGCGTGGTATTGGACTGGCCGGTGTCGTCGCTGGTGGAGTCGAGATAGATGAGGTGGTCGATTCCGCTCATCTGCTGCTCGATCACCTGCACGACGCTGTTCTCGACGGTCTGGGCCGAGGCGCCCGGATAGCTGGTGCTGATCTGGACCGTGGGCGGCGCGATCGGCGGGACCTGCTCGATCGGCAGGGTGGCGAGCGAAAGCCCGCCGACCATCATGATCAGGAGCGCGATGACGATCGCGAAGATCGGGCGGTCGATGAAGAATTTGGCCATGGGTTATCGCGCCAGGGCGGTCTTGACGGCGGCATCGACAGGCCGCACCAATGATCCCGGTTTCACGTTCTGGACGCCCGAGACGATCACCCGCTCGCCGTCGGACAACCCACCCTCGACCACCCATTGGTCGCCCAGGGTGCGGGTCGCCTGCACCACCCGCTGCGCGACCTTGTCGCCGGGTCCGACCACGAGGGCCGTGGCCTGCCCCTTCGCATCGTGCGTGACGCCCACCTGGGGCACCAGCAAGGCGCGGTCGTTGACGCCCTGTTCCACCCGCGCGCGCACGAACATGCCCGGAAGCAGGACGTGATCGGGATTCGGGAACACCGCGCGCGCGGTGACCGAGCCGGTATTGGAATCGACCGTGATGTCGGTGAATTCGAGTTTGCCGCCCAGCGGGTACTGGGTACCGTCTTCGAGCAGCAGGGTCACGCCCCCCGAAATGGGCGCGCTTCCCTTCAGCCGGCCGCTGGCCAAGTCGCGCCGCAGTTGCAGGCCCTGGACGCTCGACTGGCTCAAGTCCACATAGATCGGGTCCGTCTGCTGCACCGTCGCCATCGGCGTCGCGGCGCTCGCCTGCACGTAGGCACCGGCGGTGACGAGGGAGGGCCCGATCCTGCCCTTGATCGGCGACACCACCTCGGTGTAGCCCAATTGAATCTTCGCCTGCTCGACGGCGGCCGCCGCAGCGGCCACGTCGGCGGCGGCCTGCCCCTGGGCGGCGATGGCGTTGTCGTAGTCCTGCTGGCTCACGCCGCTGCCGGCCAGGAGGATCTTGTAGCGCCCGGCCAGGGCCGTGGTCGACGCCAGGTTGGCTTGTGCCTTCTGCGCGGCGGCACTGGCGCTGGCCAGCGCCGCGCGATAAGGCGCGGGGTCGATCTGGTAGAGCCGCTGGCTCGCCGCGACATCGCTGCCTTCCTTGAACGTACGCTGCAGCACGATGCCGTCGACCCGCGCCCGTACCTGGGCCACCAGGAAAGCGGCGGTGCGCCCTGGAAGCTCGGTCGTCACGGGCACCCGCTGCGGATGGACGGTCACCACGGTCACCGCCGGCGGCGCGGGCGCCGGTGCAGGCTGCTGCGCCTGCACGCATGCGGCCAGCACCAGCGGAGCCGACAAGATCATGAGTCGAGCCATGGCCGCCTTATTGCAAAGAGCCGCCGGCCGGCGCCGCACCGTGCTGGGCCATGCGCGTCGTGGCGTCGATGGCACGCTGCGCCGCATAACGCTGGGGTTCCATCTGGGCCTCGGTCAAGCCGGTTTCGCCGTTGGCGATCATGTCGCCGTCGCGGATCGCGGCGGCAAGCTCGGCCTTGACCTGCGCGCGCGTCAGGCCGGCAACCACCGGCCGCGCGGGATAGGCGCTGGGGTTCAGGTCTCTTTCGGTCAACCCGCTCTCGCCATCGGCGACCATGTCGCCGTTGTGGATGGCCGAAGAGAGTTCGGCCTCGACTTGCGCGCGCGTCTTGCCGACGACAGCCGGCCGCGGATACAGGTCAGGGCGCAGCTGGCGGTCGGTCAGGCCGCTGGGGCCCATCACGTCGCCGTTGCGCATCGCCGTGGCGAGCTCGGCCTCGACCTGGGAGCGCGTCAGCGCTCCTTGTGCCGAAGCGACGCTTGCGATGCCGGCGAGCAGGAGCAATGCCGTGAGTTTGCTGGAGTAGTTCATCTGGATTCCTTTCGTTTCTCGCATCCGGTTCAGCGCGGGCCCGAGGAGCCGGGTTCCGCGACCGGATGCCCGAACGATACGAAGGTGGCTCGAACAACAGGCCGTCGCCCGCATTACATCTTTGTCATCTGAGCGCTCTTCGCGCGCCGAAAACCCCCGCGGCACCGATAATTCACGCAGGAAATCCGATCTATGCGCATCCTTGTCATCGAAGACGAAAAGAAACTGGCTGAGTACCTGCGCAAGGGACTCACCGAGAACGGCTACGTCGTGGACGTCGCCCACGACGGGATCGACGGCCGGCACCTTGCCGTGAACGGCGAGTACGACCTGGTGGTGCTCGACCTCATGCTGCCGGGCATCGACGGTTTCGGCGTGCTCAAGGCCATCCGGGAGAGCCACGACACCGCCGTGCTGATGCTGACGGCGCGCGATGGCGTCGAGGACCGCGTCAAGGGCATGCAGGATGGCGCCGACGACTACATGGTCAAGCCGTTCGCGTTCAGCGAACTGCTGGCGCGGCTCACCGCGCTGCGGCGCCGCGGCGTGCGCGCGGGCGCCCAGCAAGCGACCACGCTCAAGCTCGGCGACCTCGAGCTCGACCTGGCGCGGCACAAGGCCTCGCGCCAGGGCAAGCGCATCGACCTCACCGCCAAGGAATTCAACCTGCTGGCCCTGTTGCTGCGCCGGCACGGCGAAGTCCTTTCGCGCACGGTGCTCGCCGAGCAGGTATGGGACATGAACTTCGACAGCAACACGAACGCCGTCGACGTGGCGATCCGCCGGTTGCGGGCGAAGATGGACGATCCTTTCGAGGCCAAGATGCTGCGCACGGTGCGCGGCATGGGTTACGTGCTGGAACTGCCGTGACGCAGGCTCGCTCGTCGATCGCGGCGCGCCTGACTTTCATGCTCGCGATCATCGCGATCACCGTTTTCAGCGCGGTGGGCGCGCTGCTGCACTGGGTCCTCGAGAGGGAACTGGTACGGGACGAGCAGCAGGACCTGGCCAGCAAGGCCGAAGTGGTCCGGTCTTTCATCGACGAGGCGCGCGGTCCCGCCGACCTTGCCAACCTTCGGCGCCACCTCGACATCGCGCGCGTCGGGCATCGCACCTGGCATGTCTGGATCGTCGCCGCGGACGGCCGCGTGCTTTATGGCAGCGCGCCCGCGCCCTCCACGCAGCCGGCGGACGGGGGCCATTTGTCGATCACCCCGCAAGATGGCGTCACGCTCACCGGGTTGGGGTATCCCCTGCACGCCGGCCCGGTCCTGCCCGACGCGCAGGTGCTGATCGGGGTCGATCCGCGCGCCCGGCGCGCGCTGATGCGCGCCTACGACCAGGGCACGCTGGTCGCGTGCATGCTGGGCGTGCTGGTCACGGTCTGGCTGTGCCTGTGGGCCACGCGCCGCGGCTTGCGGCCCTTGCGCGACCTCTCCGATGAGGCGGCGGGCATCGAGCCCGGCGCCTTGTCGCGGCGCCTGGCCGCGCATCAAGGCAGCAGCGAACTGATCCCCCTGGTGGAGAGCTTCAACCACGCCCTGGACCGTGTCGAGGACGCCTACCGGCGGCTCGAAGGCTTCAGCGCCGACGTGGCGCACGAGTTGCGTACACCGCTGGCAGTCCTGATCAGCGGGGCCGAGGTGACGCTCTCGCGCGAGCGCCCGGCGCCTGAACTCCAGGATGCGCTTTCCTCACAGCTGGAGGAACTGCGCGCGTTCGCGGCCATGGTCAACGACATGCTGTTTCTGGCACAGGCCGATCGCGGCGCCCTCGCGCAGAACCTGGTGGGCGTTTCGTTGCGCGAGGAGGCCCTGGGCGTGGCCGACTACATGGAGGCGCTGGTCGCGGACAGTGGCCGGCGCCTGCAGGTCGAAGGCGACTCCCAGGCCCGGGTAAATCCGGCACTGGTGCGCCGCGCTCTCGTCAACCTGGTGGCCAATGCGTTGCGCCACGCGCCCGAGGGCGAAACGGTCGTCGTCCGGCTCGACCGGACGGACCAGGGCGCACGGGTATCGGTTTGCAACCCGGGCCCGCCGATTCCGGACGAGGTGCGGGCTCGCATGTTCGACCGGTTCTGGCGGGGGGAAGCCTCGCGCGCCCGCTCGACCGAGCGCTACGGGCTTGGACTGGCGATCGTGCGGGCCGTGGCCCGCATGCATGGCGGCGAAGCCTTCGCCGACTCGCGCGCCGGGGTCACGACCGTTGGATTCACGCTCGGCGCGCCGGCCTGAGCGGATTCGTCAAGCCATCCCGAGTCCGGCAAACGTGCTCATCGTCGCACCCTTGGAGGGCGTGGGCGTCAGGCAGACCTGCGCCAGGTCGCTGTCGTGGAATTCCTCCATCAGCAGGCAGCCGCCGACGTCCGCGTCGATCTCGTCCTTCACCAGCGCATAGGTCTCCGGCGAAACCGCGATGCTGCCGGTGGCGGCTGTGGCGGCCACCTTCGCCGCCAGCCCGGCTTCCGGACCGATGAGGGTGCAGCAGGCCTGGAAGTCGCTGCGGAAGGTGCCGATATCGCAAAGGCCGGTGTGGATGCCCATGCGCAATTGCATTTCGTTCGCGCTGCGCTGCAGGTCCATCGCCATCCTGACGCAGGCGGCAGGTTCGTCGAAGAAGACCGCGGCCGCGCCGTCGATGTAACGGTCCACCATGCCGCAGTGGCGCACCGCCAGCCACTCGACTTCGGCGGTGAAGCGGTCACGCTCGCGATCGCTCCAGCGTGCGAGCTGGGCCGTGTCGGCGTACAGCACGGTCTGCACCTTCTGCTCGAAGCGGATGGCCTCGAGCTCGGCGCCGTGGAACAGCTTCTGCCAGGCATCGGGGGTCAGGTGACGCGACAATTTTTCGCCCAGGGACTCGATCCGGCGGGCATGGGCCGTGGCGCGCACATGCGCCTCGACCCGCTGCACGACCAGTTCGGGGTCGACCGGCTTGGTGAGGTAGTCCACCGCGCCCAGGTCGATGCCCAGGTTCCTGTCCTGCACGGTGCCCAGCGCGGTGAGGAAGATGACCGGGATATTGGCCGTGGGCGAGTGTTGGCGGATGCGCCGCAGCACCTCGTAGCCGTCCATGTCCGGCATCATGATGTCCAGCAGCACCATGTCGGGCGGGTTGTCCGACATCACGACCTTCAGCGCGTCGCGTCCCGAAGGCGCCTGGATGACCTCGTAGCGGTCCTCGAACAGGCCATTCATCAGGAACAGGTTGTCCGGCATGTCGTCGACCACCAGGATGCGTGGCACTTTGAGTTCGGATACGGCAGGTGTCGGATTCATGGAAGTCCCCTTGGGTTTGCTGGTGTATTGATGAAACCATGCCCCATCAGCAGGGCCCTAAGCAAAACGGACGTGCTCCTTAGGGGAAATGCCTAGGGTTGGCCCGGCGTGCGCGCGTGCTACAAGAGCGCATGACCCTCCCCGCCAGCACGGCCGCGCAGCTGGAAAGCATCCGAGTCCAGGTGGCATCGCAGCAGCCACGATGGGGCGACGCGGAGACGCATATTCCGGTGCAGCGCTACCTGTCGCCCGAAATCTGGCGCGCCGAGGTCCAGGGGCTGTTCCGGTCCTTGCCGCTGATCGCCGCGCACAGCAGCGAGATCGCACCGGGCCAGGTGCTGCCCAACGACAGCTATGGCGTGCCGCTGCTGCTCGCGCGCGACGCCCACGGCGAATTGCGGGCCTTCCTGAATGTCTGCCGGCACCGCGGCATGCGGCTGGTGGAGGACACCGGCCGGGCGCAGCCGAAGGCCAGTGTGGTCTGCCCCTACCACGGCTGGACCTACAAGCTCGATGGCGGCCTGCGCCATATGCTGCACGCGGAAGCGTTCGACCCCTGCCCGGCCGGCGCGCGCGACCTGGTGGCCCTGCCCTGCGCCGAACGGCACGGGCTGGTCTGGGTGGTGCCCAGTGCCGAAGGCTCGATCGACCTCGACGCATTCCTGGGCGGGCTGAACGACGAACTGCCGTTCTACGAGATCGCGCAGCTCAAGGTGTTCCGCACCATCGAAGCCGAATATCCCGCCAACTGGAAATTGATCGTCGATGCCTTCCTCGAGCCGTACCACATCCGGGTGCTGCACAAGGACACGATCTATCCCTTCTTCACCGACGGCATCACGGCGGCCGAGCGCTTCGGCCCGCACATCAGCTCACTGGTGGCGCGGCGTGCGGTGCAGGAATGGGCCGCGCAACCGCGCTGCGTCGCGCCGCAGGAGCAGGACGGGTTGCGCGAACTCGCCACGCCCAGCCAGGTGATCTTCCCCAACACCATCACGATCTTCCACCCGGACTACCTGAGCCTGATCACGCTCTATCCGACCGGCCCGGAAACATTGCGCTGGACCCACCGCATGCTGATCCCCCAGGACAAGGCCACGCCCGATTGGGCGCCGCACTGGGAAAAGACGTTCCGCCTGATCGAGCAGGGCGTGTTCCAGAAGGAGGACATCCACTGCGCGGTGCGAATCCAGCAGGGGTTTGCCACCGGCGCGAACGAGTATGTCACGGCGGGCCGGGTGGAACAGGCGCTGGCCTGGTTCCACGAGAGCGTGCGCAGCCACGCCGGCTTGTAGCGGGCCGGCGCCGCACCGGCGCTATTTGGCTGCCGTCTGCTTGGACTTGTAGGAGGCGATCGAGGCCTTCAGGTCGCGGTACTCTTCGCACGAGAACCGGCACAGCCCGTCCAGCACTTTCAGGTGCTCCTCCGCCTTCGGCAGGTTGCCGGTCATCAGGTAGGCCTCGCCGATGTACTCGTGCACGCCGCGGTGCTTCGGGTTGATGGCCAGCGCCTTGTTGTAGTAGGTGAACGCCGATTGCACGTCACCGGACTTGCGGCTGGCATAGCCGAGGTAGTTGTAGGCATCGGCGTCGTTGCCCGCCCGCGAAACATAGGCATTGAGCAGGGGGATGGCCTTGGCGTACTCGTGTGCCTGGATCAGCGCAACGGCTTGCGAGTACTGCGGATCGGCCTTGGCGCCTGTCGCCCCGTCCGCGCCGCCCGCGCTGCCTCCATCGCCCCCGGCGGCCAAGGCGGCCGAGCTGATCAACACCTGGATGAAAAGGGCCGGAAAGTAACGCATGGTTGCACCTCGCAAAGTAGGGACTGCCGCAAAAACCGCAGTGTAGGCGCGGCGCCCCGTCCAGGCAAAGCCCGGACAACCCTAACGATCGAGCTCCGGATAGCGCCGGAAGATGCCCTCCTCGTTGAAGGGCAGGCGCCGCTCGCTTGCCAGATAGGCTGAAACCCGCCGGTGCCGGCTCACGCCAGCGTGCAGCGCGGCCACCAGGGGCGCCTTCTTCAGCGCCTTGCGCGCCGCTTTCGGCAGCGCATAGTGCATCCCCTCCACCAGCTGGAACAGCGACAGGTCAGCGTAGCTCAAGCGCGCCCCGACCAGTCGCGGAACCTCTCGACCGGCATTGCGCGGATTGCGTTCCAGCAGCGTTTCGAACCAGGCCAGGAACTTGGGCAAGCGGTTCTTGCGGAAGTCGCCGGCGCGGCGCAGCGCCTCTTCTTTCTGGTCCTCGTAGTACAGGCTGCTGCCGATCGGGTGATGCATGTCGTGCACCTCGGTCACCACGTCGGCGATGGTCAGCTGGACCTGGTGCGTCCACATCCGGTCCGCTTCGCTCCTGCCCACCAGGCCGAGCCTCGGCCCCAAGTAGAGCAGGATCGCCGCGCTCTGCCCGACGACCCGCTTGCCGTCGACCAGGAACGGGCAGGCAAAGGGCGGCCGCGGCACCGAGCCACCGTCGAGGTAGCGCTCCATGGCGCGGATCCCCTGCCCATGCGATTCGGGTCCCCGCGCGACATCCACATAGGGCGCACCGGCCGCTTCCAGCGCCAGCCGCGCGAATTCCCCGCGGCCCTGGATGGTGGGCCAGTAGTGCAATTCGTAGGTCATGAACTTGCTCCCGCGCGCTTGCGCCTGGCTGTTGGTTTCTTCCCGAGCTTGGACAAGTCCAGCCGGACCCAGGTCGGCGCGTGGTCGCTGGCTTTTTCCTGGCCGCGCACCCATCGGTCCACGCCGGCCTCCAGCAGGCACGGGGCGAGCTGCGCATTGAGCAGCAGGTGATCGATGCGCAAGCCCGCATCGCGGTCCCAGTGTTTGCGGAAATAGTCCCAGAAGGTAAAGATGGCCTCGTCGGGATGCAGCTGCCGGATCGAATCGACCCAGCCCTGCTTGAGCAGGCGCTGCCAGCACTCGCGGCTTTCCGGCTGCAGCAGCGCGTCCTTCAGCCACGAGCGCGGGTTGTAGATGTCGAAGTCGGTCGGCACCACGTTGTAGTCACCCGCCATCACCACCGGGTGACCCGACTTGTACAGGCCCTTCGCATGCGAGATGAAGCGCTCGAACCAGGCGAGCTTGTAGTCGAACTTCGGTCCGGGCTGCGGGTTGCCGTTGGGCAGGTAAAGGCACGCCACCACGATCCCGTCCACCGCGGCCTCCAGGTAGCGGCTGTGGTCGTCCAGTGGGTCGCCCGGCAGTTCGCGGCGAACCTCCACCGGGTCGATGCCGCGCGCCAGGATGGCCACGCCGTTCCAGGAACGCTGGCCCTTCCAGAGCGAGTGGTAGCCGGCCGCGCGCAGTGCTTCGTGCGGGAACATGCCGTCCAGCGCCTTCAGCTCCTGCAGGCAGGCCACGTCGGGCTGCTCGCGCTCGAGCCATTGCAGCAGGTTCGGCAAGCGGCTCTTGATGCCGTTGACGTTGAAGGTGGCGATCTTCATGCGCAGATCATCGCCCATGCCGCGCGGCCGCGCATAGGGCCTCGTCCTACAACTCGCTGCTCGAACCGCGCGCATAGTGGCCTGGACGCCATTGCCCGCGCCGCACGAAGGATCATCATGCCCATCCGATTCAGCACCGAAGCCGCCAACGCCGACCACATGAATCCGGACGTTGCGAGCGCTGCGATGCCTAAAGGAACGCAGCGTGACGGGGCCGCGCGCGGCGAGCCCCGGTCCGCCACGGCCCGGCTGGAGGAAGACAAGGCGGCGGCAGGCAAGCCGGGCAAGGACATCAACGCGGCCGGCTTCATCAAGGACAAGGACGCGGGCAAGCCCTGAGTGCCGGCTACCCCTTGCTCTTGCGCTTGAGACTGGCACGGCTGAACGACTCCCCGCCGCCACCGCCGCCGCCATCAGCGAAGTCATGCGCATCCAGCGGATCGTGCCCGGGCTTGAGGGGCGACTCGACCAACTCGCTCGCGCTGTTCTCGCCGATATCGCTGCGTGCCGGCACGGAAGAGGTCGGCTGCTCGCCGCGCTTGGCGCGGGTCGGGCTGGTGCTGCGGCGTGATGGCATGACGGGCTCCTGAATGGCTGGATTTCAGCTTAGGCAGCCCGCTGCGGCGCACCTGTCGGACAACGCCGCGAGAACCGAACGCGCCAACCCGGCTCCAACCGGGATGACGCGCGCTTTCATCGCCGCCCTGCTGTTCGTGGCCCTCGCCCCGCCCGCCGTTTGCGCGCAGGATGCGGATCCGCTGAATTCCGCCGCATGCAAGGCGGCGCGCGAAGCACTGGAAAGCGTTTTCGACGACCCCGGGCTGAGCCGGCAAGCGCGCGCCGGCCGTCTGGGGCTCGCGCGCGAGAATGCCGCAGCTGCCTGCCTCGGCCGCAGCGCGGGCCAGCGCGAGCGCTCGGGCGCCCCGGTGCCGGCCCAAGCCGTACCTGCGCCGGCGATCACGGCTGGGCGACTGTCGCCCGCGCCCTTGCCGGCCCCTGCGCCGCCCGCGCCGCCGCTGGCCATCTCGCGCCCGGCCGCCATCACCACCTGCGACCCGGCCGGCTGCTGGGACAGCGAGGGGCGGCGCCTGAACAACATGGGGCCGCTGCTGATCGGCCCGCGCGGGCCATGCACCCTGCAGGGCGGACTGGTGAACTGCCCGTGACGGCCCAGGCTTGCAACACAACAGGTAACCGGCCGACACGACTTTCCTACCTGCCGGACACCCTGCGGACACCTGTGGCGCGTTGAATGAAAACATGCGGGTCGATGTGCCCGTATCACTTCAAGGAGACTGACATGAGAAAGCTCATCGCACCGCTCGCCATTGCCGGCATCGCCGCCCTTTCGGGCTGCGTTGGCTACGGCGGCGGCACCTATGGCGCCGTCGGCGTCTATGACAATTCGCCGTATTACGGCGGCTACGGTTACGGCGGCGGCGTCGTGATCGAACAGCGCCGCGGCTACGGCTATCGCGACCGCGATCGCGACGGCGTGGCCAACCGCTACGACCGTGACCGTGACGGCGACGGCGTGCCGAATCGCCGCGACGCGGCACCCAACGATCCGCGTCGCTACTAGCTCCGTGATCAGGCCCCGACAGGGGCCTTTTCATTGCCCGGCGGGACAGTCCCAATCGGAGGTTTAAACTGCCGGATGTTCAAAAAATCCCTCCTCGTTTTCGCCCTCGCCCTGGCTTGCGCCACCGGCGCGCAGGCCCAATCGTCCCCCGCCAAGAAAGACCTGGTCGCCCGGATCCTGAAGTTGCAGCAGCCGGGCATCGAAGCCATGGCCCATGGCCTGGTGGAACAGCCCGCTGCCGAACTGTTGGGCAACGCGGCCAACGCGCTTCCCTCGCGCGTGCCCAAGGAACGGCAGGACGCCGTCGCCAAGGAGATCCAGGCCGACATCCAGAAGTACCTGGATGAAACCGCGCCCATCGTGCAGGCCCGCGCGGTCAAGCTCGCCCCGACCACCATCGGCGCCCTGCTGGAAGAGAAATTCACCGAAGAAGAACTCAAGCAGATCGTCTCGATCATCGAGTCGCCGGTCTACGGAAAATTCCAGCGCATGGGCGACGAGATGCAAAAGGCCATGGTCGACAAGTTGATTGCCGACACGCGTCCCACGGTGGAGCCGAAGGTGCGGGCGCTCGAGCAGAGCGTCGCCCGCCGGCTGGGTGTAGCTCCCACCGGGCCGGCCGCTTCCGGCGCGCCCCGCGCTCCCGCAAAGCCGGCCAGCAAGTAGCAGGCCGTTCAGCGCGCCTGCCGCAGGAAGCGCCGCACGTTGTCGGAATCGGGGCCGACCGATTCCACGGCGTGCCGCAACTCCTGTTCGCTGCAATGGAGCCACTGCATCCAGTTGCGGCGTTCCCACTCGTGTTCCAGGCTCACGACGCAGTCGTTGTTGCCATGCCTGCCTTGGTCTTCGGACATGAGGGCCTCCTGTAGCATGGCTTCACCATAGGCCGCGCGAAAGCCGGCGGGCGCCGGAGAACAGGTGAGTTTGGCGTGCGAAAAACGCAGCCGCGGCCGGTGCAAAAGGCCCGGCCGCGTGTAGGACGGATGCAAGCCCTCGCGGGCAGTGGTCAGCCCGCGTTGGCCAGGCCGACGCGGTTGCCGAATTCGAAGCAGGCCGCCTCGAAGCTGCGGATCTCGAACAGCGCCTCTTTCAGGCTCATCTCGCCCGCGTCCATCAATTTGCCGGCGAGGTGCTCGGTGAGCGGCTTCAAGCGCGCCAGCATCGTCTTGGTTTCGCCGTACAGTTTTTCGCTCTGGGCTTCCATGATCCCGCGGGTCTCGTCATCGAGATTGCGGCTGGCGCCGTGGCCGTCGTTGGACAGCGCGCCGAAGTTCAGGCGCGTCTTGCGGTACATGCCCATCTCGGCCACCGCGTGGTGCAGCAGCTTGGTCACGCGGGTGATGTCGTTGTGCGCGCCGTTGGTCGTTCCTTCTTCGCCGAAGAACAGCTCCTCGTTGGCCATGCCGCCCAGCAGCACGCGCACGTCGTGCTCGATGTCGCCCTTGGTCTTGAGCAGGTTGGCGCCCTGCTTGTGAAACACGAAGCCGAGCGCGTTGTTGCGCGGATTGGCCTTGAGCGAAATCTTGATGGTCTTCATCTCCGACTGGATCGCTTCCCAGTCGCCGCCGGCCTGCTTGCGCTCGCGCTCGAAATCCACCAGGAAGTGGCCCCACTCGTGGATTGCGATGATGCGGCGGTCGCGCTCGCGTTCCTTGGTCGTGTTCGAATTGACATTGCCCACCAGCACACGCTCGGCCGCCTGCATCAGCGTGTCGGCGCCGATCATCCCGCCGGCCTGCACCGCGGTGATGCCGGCCTGGTTCACGATCGTTTCCAGGTCCGCCGGGCTGCGGCCCTCGGTCACTTCGACGATCTGGCGCACGTCGATGTTCAGCTCCACCTTGTCGGCGCGCTGGGAAAGGTAGTGCTCGACGATCGCCAGGCGCTCCTCCTGGTT
>JAQGMS010000514.1 GCA_028292245.1 Ramlibacter sp. | reverse complement strand
CCCGGTCGACCTGAAGCAGCCGTTCCGCGAAGGCCCGGAACTTCTTGGGATCGGACGCCGGATCGTACATGACGGGTTCGATCGGCCGGCCCAGCACGCCGCCACTGGCATTGATTTCCTCGATCGCCAGCAACGTGGCATTGAGTTGCGTCCGCTCGACCGCCGACGTCACGCCAGTCTGCGAAAACAACACCCCGACGCGCCACGGACCCGAATTATCCTCTGCCATTAAGCCATATCACCCCACACGCAGGACGAGCTTTAACCCGCGCGTGGGACCTTATTACCGAATTGATCGGTTTGGAAACATGCAGATTTGTTTTTTTGTACCGCTGGCGAGGACAGTCTCGCGACCGATATACCTTTCCGTGATCGCCGACGACAGCGCCGATCCGCTGATCGTCGCGACCGACCCGGTCGGACAGGCCGAGCATGGCCACGAAAGTCCGGCCTGGCTGATCACCTCATCGTCGCGCATCGCCGACGAGGTGGCGCGATTGGCGCCGCAACTTATCGAGCGTCTGCCGGCGACGGCCCGCGATGCCGCCGGTGCCGCCTGGCCCGACTACGGCGAAGTTGCCCTGTGCGACAGCCGCGAGGAGATGGCGACCGTCTCATATTCATGCGAGTGTCTGGAAGTGCACTGCGCCGATCTCGATTGCTGGCACGCGCGCCTGACCAATTACGGCTTGCTGTTCCTCGGTGAGGAGACCAGTGTCGCCTTCGGCGGCAATGTCTCGGGACCGAACCACATTCTCCAGACCAAGCTCGCCGCGCGCTATTAAGCCGCGGCGGCATCGACGAGGATGGCACCCTGATCGACTTTTCCATAGGAGAGGTGCAGGCGCGTCAGCCCATTGTCGCCAACTGCCGGACTGCGCTGCTTGTCGCCGACATCAGCAAATTCGGCCGAGCGACGATTCGAGAACTTCGAGCAGGACCAGGGATGGGCAATGTCCGCGCCGGATTTCAGATCTACCTGACGCTGTTGCTGCTCGCCCATCCGGCGCCGGCGACCCCTGCCGACCTACCGACGCACGTCAGTCCCGCTACGATGGTTCGCGTCGGCACGGTCGATCCGCGGTTTCAGTCCTACAATATTGAAATGGTCGAGGTGACCGGCGGCAGGTTTTGGCGGCCCTATGGCCCGAACGCAGCGCAGGGCAATCCCGACCTCTACGCATACCGTCCGCCGATCGACCTTGCCAATCCGCGGCTGCGAAAACTCGCCGCCGCGTTGGCTCCGGCCTATATGCGCGTCAGCGGCACCTCGGCGAACGCCACCTATTTTGCCGATTTGGAGCAACCGCCCGCGCTGCCGCCGGATGGTTTCAATGCAGTCCTGACGCGCGCGCAATGGCGAGGCGTGGTCGATTTCGCGCAAGCGGTCGGAGCCGGGATCGTAACGTCCTTCGCTGTGAGCCCCGGTACCCGCGATGCCGCAGGCGTTTGGAGACCGGATCAGGCGCAACGTCTGTTCGCCTTTACCCGCTCGGTTGGCGGCACCGTCGCCGCCGCGGAATTCATGAACGAGCCCAACCTCATGGCAAATGGCGCGCCTGACGGTTACGATGCAAGCGCTTATGGGCGGGACTTCAAGCTGTTTCATTCGCTTGTGAAGACGGACTATCCAGAGACGAAAATCCTCGGTCCCGGCACGGTTGGCGAGGCCGCCTCCGCTTCGCGCCTGCTCGGCGCATCCGGTCCGGGCGTGGATGCGTTTTCTTATCATTACTACGGAGCGCTATCGGAGAGATGCCGCGGCACTGGTACTCCCGAGGCGGCGCTTTCGGAAGACTGGTTGTCGGGGACCGATCGGGCGCTGGCGTTCTATCGCGCGCTGCGCGACAGATTTGAACCCGGCAAGCCGATCTGGCTGACCGAAACTGCGGAAGCGGCCTGCGGCGGAAACCGGAGGGCCGCGACGTTTCTCGATACGTTCCGGTATCTCGACCAGCTGGGACGGCTGGCGAAGGCCGGCGTTCAGGTCGTGATGCACAACACCTTGGCGGCAAGCGACTACGGCCTGCTTGACGAAAACATGCTGACGCCCCGGCCAAACTACTGGGCCGCGCTGTTGTGGCGACAGTTGATGGGAACCAGCGTGCTCGATCCGGATGCACCAGATGAACCGGCGCTGCACGTCTATGCCCACTGCCAGCGCGGAACACCGGGTGGGGTAACGCTTCTCGTGATCAACACCGACCGCGATGCAGCGCATGCGCTGAGACTGGCCACGCCTTCGCTGCGGTTCACGCTCAATGCGGCGAGCCTGCGGGATGCAACAATGCGGCTGAACGGGCATGCGCTGGCGCTGAATGCATCGGATGATCTGCCGCCGATGATGGGGGCCCCGACCGAGGCGGGCGCCGTGACTTTCGCGCCGGCCACCATCACCTTTCTCACCATGCCCGCGGCAGGCAACAAGGCGTGCGGTCAGGAGCGATGAACGAAGACGAAGGAAGCATCAATGTCGGCTTCAGGCTTCACCATCTTGCACGGGTCGCGCGCGCGATTTTCGCGGCACCAGTTCGATCGGCAGATCGACGAAAGCATTGCCCCTGCCGCCTCCGAACTCGGCAAGCAGGCAATTTGCCGCGATCTCGCCGATGCCGCTCGAGCGTCTGCCGGCAACGGCCCGCGATGCCGCCGGTGCCGCCTGGCCCGACTACGGCGAAGTTGCCCTGTGCGACAGCCGCGAGGAGATGGTGACCGTTTCATATTCATGCGAGCATCTGGAAGTGCACTGCGTCGATCTCGACTGGTGGCACGCGCGCCTGACCAATTACGGCTCGCTATTCCTCGGTGAGGAGACCAATGTCGCCTTCGGCGGCAAGGTCTCGGGACCGAACCACTTCTCCATACCAAGCTCGCCGCGCGCTATTCGGCCGGACTTTCAGTGCACAAGTTTCTCAAGCCGCTGAGCGCATAAAGCCGGCGCGAAATCCTGCATGTGAAGGAGGCCACAAGCCGGTGAACATGTTTTCATGCCGCCGGGCAGCGGACCGCATCCTTCGCAGGCATCTTTGTGTTTATTGGCGTCGCGCCAGAGCTGAAGTGGCCCCTCGCTGCCGGTCACGCGGGACCGTTTAGGCGCCGGCGGCCGGCAGGCTGGCGGCGGCAATGGCGACGATTTGAGCGAAGCGGCGCCCGATCCGGGACGAGGCCGAGCGCAAAAATGAGTTTACCTGTCGCATATCGCCAATTCCCTGGGGGCTCGAGCGGAAAACAATGGTTCCGCGAATACAGCCGCAAGGCCGGAAAATGGCCATGCCCCGGCCCCCTGTCGAGGCCGTGGGGAAAATAGCAACGCGGCCATCGCCCAGTGGCCGATTCA
>JAQGMS010000057.1 GCA_028292245.1 Ramlibacter sp. | reverse complement strand
CGGCGGCGCCCCGGCGTCCCTGGGGTGCGATGCTCGGCGGACTGGCCGCCGGCCTGGGGCTGGCGTGGCTGGCCCATTCCCTGGGCTTCGGGGAAGGCTTCGGCCAGTTCATGATGATCGCCTTGCTGGTCTTGATCGTGATGATGGCGATCGGCTGGTTCATGCGCTCCCGCCGTCCGCAGCCGGCTGGCGGCTACGCGCTGGAAGGCGCCGGCGCGCCGGCGGACTCGGCCATGCCCCCGCGCCAGTACAGCCCCGACAAGGTCGGCAACGACGCGTCCGCGCGCCCGTGGGAGCGCAGCAGCATGGCGTTCGACGCCGGCAAGTACGGGCAGGGCAGCGGCGTGCAGATCGGCTCGGCGCTGGCAGGCACGCAGTCCTGGGGCGTCCCCGCCGGTTTCGACACCGAGGGTTTCGTGGCCGCGGCCAAGCGCAACTTCGTGACCTTGCAGGATGCCTGGGACCGTTCGGACATCGCGACCTTGCGCTCGATGATGACCGACGAGATGCTGGGGGAGATCAAGTCGCAGCTGTCCGAGCGGGAAGGCCATCTGGGCGGCCAGCCCAACAAGACCGAGGTGGTCATGCTCGAAGCGCAGCTTCTGGGCATCGAAGACCTGGGCGGCGACTACATGGCCAGCGTCGAGTTTTCCGGGATGATCCGCGAGGAGCCGTCGGCCGGCCCCAGCCCGTTCCGCGAAGTCTGGAACATGACCAAGCCCAAGAGCGGCATGAGCGGATGGCTGGTGGCGGGAGTGCAGGCCCTGCAATAGATCGCGGGGGGCGCTGAACGCCCTTCATGAATAATGGGGACTATGGCAACACAGTCCCCATTTCCGTTTCTGGACCCGCTGCTCGAACGCCTGGGCAAAGGCTTCCAGCCACCCGCCTGGATGGTCGAGGAAGTCCAGCGACGCCTGGTGCTCCTGCTCAATCACGTCCTGATGCAGGAGCCAGAAGCGCAGGCGCGCCTGGCGCGCCAATCGGGCCGGGTGGTGGAAGCGCGCTGGCGTATTTTCGTGGTCCGTCTTGCGGCCACGCCGGCCGGCCTGCTGGACCTGGCGCCCATGACGGCGCAGCCCGACCTCACGCTCACGCTGACGGAGGAGTCGCCGTGGGAGCTGGCCCAGGCGGCATTGCGCGGCGACAAGCCGCCGGTGCGGATCGCCGGCGACGTGCAGTTCGCCGCCGAGATCAACTGGCTGGTGGAACATGTCCGGTGGGACCTGGAGGAAGACATGTCGCGCCTGGTCGGCGATGCGCCGGCCCATGCGATGGGCGAGGCGGCGCGCCGGATGATCCAGGCGCTGCGCCAGTTCATCGGCTCGACGCCGGCAGCGCCGCCGCCTCCCGCGCCATGACGCGCTACCTGCGCGGCTTTTTCATCGTCTGGGTGGCCTTGCGCTACGGCCTGGACGAACTGGTCCTCAACAGTTTCCAGCGGCCCGCCCTGAGCGGCATCGCGCGGATCCTGTCCGTCGGGCGCGATTTGCGCGCGCCGCGCGGCCAGCGGTTGCGCCAGGCGCTGGAGCACCTGGGGCCGATCTTCGTGAAGTTCGGCCAGGTGCTGTCGACCCGGCGCGACCTGCTGCCGGTGGACATCGCCGACGAACTCGCCCAGTTGCAGGACAACGTCCCGCCGTTCGACTCCAGCATCGCGATCGCCAGCATCGAGCGTGCCTTTCGCCGGCCGGTCGACACCATCTTCGCCAGCTTCGAGCGCGAACCCGTGGCCAGTGCCTCGATTGCGCAGGTGCACTTCGCCACCTTGAAGGACCGCCACGGCAACACGCGCGAAGTGGCCGTCAAGGTCTTGCGGCCGGGCATGCTGCCGGTCATCGAAAAGGACCTGAGCCTGATGCGCATGATGGCGGGCTGGGTCGAGCGGATCTCGGATGACGGCCGGCGGCTCAAGCCCCGCGAAGTCGTGGCCGAGTTCGACAAGTACCTGCACGACGAGCTGGACCTGGTGCGCGAAGCCGCGGCCGCCGCCCAATTGCGACGGAACATGGCGGGCCTGAACCTGGTGCTGATCCCCGAAATGCTGTGGGACTACTGCCACCCCGACGTGATCGTGATGGAGCGGATGTACGGCGTGCCGATCAGCCAGTACGAGCGCCTGCGCCAGGCCGGTGTCGACATCAAGCAGCTGGCGCGCGACGGCGTGACCATCTTCTTCACCCAGGTCTTTCGCGACGGTTTCTTCCACGCGGACATGCACCCGGGCAACATCCAGGTGAGCCTGGATGCGGCGACTTTCGGGCGCTACATCTCGCTGGACTTCGGCATCATCGGGACACTCACCGAGCACGACAAGGAATACCTGGCGCAGAACTTCACGGCCTTCTTCCGGCGCGACTACAAGCGGGTCGCGCAGTTGCACATCGAGTCGGGCTGGGTGCCGCCGGAAACCCGGGTGGACGAACTGGAAGCGGCAGTGCGCACCGTGTGCGAGCCGTACTTCGACCGGCCGCTCAAGGAAATCTCGCTGGGGCTGCTGCTGATGCGGCTGTTCCAGACCTCCAGGCGCTTCCACGTCGAAATCCAGCCGCAATTGGTGCTGCTGCAAAAGACGCTGTTGAACATCGAGGGCCTGGGCCGCCAGCTCGACCCCGACCTGGACCTGTGGAGCACCGCCAAGCCGTTCCTGGAGAAATGGATGCTCGAGCAGGTGGGCCCGCAGAAATTGATCGATGAACTGCGCGACCAGGCGCCTCGCTACGCGAAGCTGCTGCCGGACCTGCCGCGCCTGGTGCACGACTACCTGCAGCACCGGCCGCACGACCACAGCCGCGAACTGCAGGAGTTGCTGGCCGAGCAAAAGCGCACCAACCGGCTGCTGCAAGGCCTGATGTACGGTGGCATCGGATTTGCATTGGGCCTGCTCGTGATGCAGATCGTGGTGCGGGTGCGGTTGTTCTAGGCGCCCGGCGCCTTTTTTTGGATAATCCGCCCAGCAACAAATCGAGGAGCGAGCCGTGCTGCTGACCCTGGTCTTCATCTACCTGCTGATCACCATCGCCATCGGCCTGTGGGCCGCCAAGCGCGTCAAGACCACCGCCGATTTCGCCATCGCCGGCCGGCACCTGCCGCTGGTGATGATCGTCACCACCACCTTCGCCACCTGGTTCGGCTCGGAAACCGTATTGGGCATCCCCGCCAAGTTCGTCAACGGCGGACTGAACACCGTCGTCGAAGATCCGTTCGGCGCCGGCACCTGCCTGATCCTGGTGGGCCTGTTTTTCGCCGGCAAGCTCTACAAGATGACGCTGCTCACCATCAGCGACTACTACCGCGAGCGCTATGGCCGAACCACCGAAGTGGTGTGCTCGCTGATCATCATCCTGAGCTACCTGGGCTGGGTCTCGGCCCAGGTCACGGCACTGGGGCTGGTCTTCAACGTGCTCTCGGGCGGCGCGATCGCGCCCTGGGCGGGGATGATCATCGGCACGGTGTCCATCCTGGCCTATACGCTGTTCGGCGGGATGTGGTCGGTGGCGGTGACCGACTTCATCCAGATGATCATCCTGGTCCTGGGCCTCTTTATCCTGGCGGTGTTCGCCGGGAATCAGGCCGGAGGCGCCGACAAGGTGATCGCGCTGGCCGTCAGCAAGGACATGTTCCGTTTCCTGCCGGAACCTTCGCTCAAGGAAATCCTGTTCTTCGTCGGCGCGGGCGTGACCATGATGCTCGGCTCGATTCCGCAACAGGACGTGTTCCAGCGCGTGATGTCGGCCAAGAACGTCAGCGCCGCCACCAAGGGCCCGGTGATCGGCGGCATCTGCTACATCATCTTCGCCTTCGTGCCGATGTTCCTGGTGACCAGCGCGCTGATCACCATGCCCGAGCAGACGGCCACCTTGCTGAAGGACGATCCGCAGAAGATCCTTCCCACGCTGGTGCTGGAAAGGATGCCGTTCATCATGCAGGTGCTGTTCTTCGGCGCGCTGCTGTCGGCGATCAAGTCGACCGCCAGCGCCACGCTGCTGGCGCCCTCGGTCACGTTCGTCGAGAACATCTGGCGCCAGTTCTTCCCGCGCCAGAGCGACCGCCACGAACTCAAGACCATGCGGATCACGGTGCTGATCTTCAGCGCCTGCGTCTGCGCCTACGCCATCGGCCTGCAGGGCAAGCCGATCTACGACATGGTCTCGGGTGCCTACCAGGTGACACTGGTCGGCGCGATCGTGCCGCTGGCGGCCGGCTTGTACTGGAAGCGCGCGACCACCCAAGGCGCGATCCTGTCGATCGGCCTGGGCATCGCGACCTGGCTGCTGTTTCTCGCGACGACGGCGGGCGAAGCCTTTCCGGGGCAGCTCGCGGGCCTGCTGATGGGCGTGGTCGGGATGGTCCTCGGTTCGCTGGCGCCCCAGGCGATCCGCAACATCCACGGTTCGCACCACAAGCTGGCCGGCGTCTGAGCCGGTCCCGCCCTGGGGACACAGGGGACGCGGGGCTTTAAAAAGCCTCGTCCGCCTATAATTGAGGGCTTTGCACCCTCAATCAAACCCTGCCTGACAGCCATGCCCATCTACGCTTACAAATGCGGCTCCTGCGGTCACGCCAAGGATGTTCTACGCAAACTCTCCGATGAGCCGCTGACCGTGTGCCCGGCCTGCGGCGCCGCCACGTTCACCAAGCAGGTCACCGCCGCCGGATTCAAGCTCCAGGGTTCGGGCTGGTATGCGACCGATTTCAAGGGTGGCTCTACCGCGGCGCCGGCCTCCGCCGAAGGCGGCAAGGGCGAAGGCGCGGCCAAGCCGGCGGATGGCGCGAAGACCGGCGACAGCGCCGCCAAGCCGGCAGAAGGCGGCTCGTCCCCCGCCAAGAGCGATGCGCCCGCAGTCGCGCCGGCGCCGGCGCCCGCCCCTGCGCCGTCCACCAAGTAAAGACCTTCATGTCCGCCCTGCGCAAATGGTTCCTCGCCGGCCTGCTGGTCATCGTCCCGGTGGCCATCACGATCGGCGTCCTGCAGTGGGTCATCGGATTGCTGGACCGCACGCTCGCGATCCTGCCCGAGGCGTGGCAGCCGGACAAACTGATCGGCGTCCACATCCCCGGTTTCGGCGTGCTGCTCACGTTGGTCATCCTGCTGGTGGTGGGCGCGGTGGTCAGCAATTTCCTGGGCAAGAAGCTGGTGAGCTGGGGCGACACGGTGGTCAGCCGCATCCCGGTGGTGCGCTCCATCTACTCCAGCGTCAAGCAGGTTTCGGACACCTTGTTCTCGCCGGGCGGCAACGCCTTTCGCACCGCCGTGCTGGTGCAATGGCCGCGGGCCGATGTCTGGACCATCGGCTTCGTCACCGGTACGCCCGGCGGCGACGTGACCAACTACCTGGTGGGCGAATACGTCAGCGTCTATGTGCCCACCACGCCCAACCCGACCGGCGGCTATTTCGTGATGCTGAGGCGCAGCGACTGCGTCGAGCTCAAGATGAGCGTGGACGACGCGCTCAAGTACGTGATTTCCATGGGTGTGGTCGTTCCGAACGGCAACTACCGCTGACGCGCCGCGCCGCGGCCCGTTTCTTGAAAAGAAGTGAATCCTATGTCCTTGCAAAAAATGCGCACCACCTATTGCGGTCTCGTGACCGAAGCCCTGCTGGGCCAGACCGTCACCTTGTGCGGCTGGGTGAACCGCAGGCGTGACCACGGCGGCGTGATCTTCGTCGACCTGCGCGACCTCGAAGGCTATGTGCAGGTGGTTTGCGACCCGGACCGGGCCGTGACCTTCAAGGTCGCCGAGGGCCTGCGCAACGAGTTCTGCATCCAGGTCAAGGGCCTGGTGCGCGCGCGCCCGGAAGGCACGACCAACGACAACCTGAAGAGCGGCAAGATCGAAATCCTGTGCCATGAACTGACGGTGCTCAACCCGTCGGTGACGCCCCCGTTCCAGCTCGACGACGAAAACCTGTCCGAGACCACGCGGCTCGTCCATCGCGTGCTCGACCTGCGCCGCCCGTACATGCAGAACAACCTGATGCTGCGCTACAAGGTGACGATGGAGGTGCGCAAGTTCCTGGACGCCAACGGCTTCATCGACATCGAGACGCCGATGCTGACCAAGAGCACGCCCGAAGGCGCTCGCGATTACCTGGTGCCCAGCCGCGTTCACGACGGCATGTTCTTCGCGCTGCCGCAGTCGCCCCAGTTGTTCAAGCAGTTGCTGATGGTGGCCGGCTACGATCGCTACTACCAGATCACCAAGTGCTTCCGCGACGAGGACCTGCGTGCCGACCGCCAGCCCGAGTTCACCCAGATCGACGTGGAGACCTCGTTCCTCGGCGAGGAGGAAATCCGCACGATGTTCGAAGGCATGATCCGCAGCACGTTCCAGAACGTGAAGGGCATCGACATCGGCGCGTTCCCGGTGATGACGCACACGGAGGCGATGCGCCTCTATGGCTCCGACAAGCCCGACCTGCGCGTCAAGCTCGAATTCACCGAAATGACCGACGTGATGAAGGACGTCGACTTCAAGGTTTTCTCCGGCCCGGCCAACGCCGAGGATGGCCGCGTCGTCGCCCTGCGCGTGCCCGGCGGCAGCGAGATGAGCCGCAGCGAGATCGACGGCTACACCGAGTTCGTCAAGATCTATGGCGCCAAGGGCCTGGCCTGGATCAAGGTCAACGAGGTGGCGACCGGCCCGACAGAGGGAGGCCCCTCACGGTGGCCGGGCCTGCAGTCGCCGATCGTCAAGAACCTGCACGACGGCGCGATCGCCGAGATCATCAAGCGCACCGGCGCGGCCAACGGCGACCTGATCTTCTTCGGCGCCGACAAGGCCAAGGTGGTCAACGACGCGATCGGCGCGCTGCGCGTGAAGGTCGGCCACAGCGAATTCGGCAAGTCGCACGGCCTGGTCGAAGGGCAGTGGAAGCCGCTGTGGGTGATCGACTTCCCGATGTTCGAGTTCGACGAGGAGGGCCAGCGCTGGAACGCGGTGCACCATCCCTTCACTTCGCCCAAGGACGGCCACGAGGACCTGCTGGAGACCAATCCGGGCAAGGCTGTCGCGAAAGCCTATGACGCCGTGCTCAACGGCATCGAACTGGGTGGCGGCTCCGTCCGTATCCACCGCGAGGACGTGCAGAGCAAGGTGTTCCGCGCCCTCAAGATCGACGCCGAAGAGGCGCAACTGAAGTTCGGCTTCCTGCTGGACGCGCTGCAGTACGGCGCACCCCCGCACGGCGGCATCGCCATCGGCCTGGACCGCTTCGTCATGCTGATGACGGGCGCCGAGAGCCTGCGCGACGTCATCGCCTTCCCGAAGACGCAGCGCGCCCAAGACCTGTTGACGCAGGCGCCGGGACCGGTCGACGAGAAGCAATTGCGCGAATTGCATATCCGGCTGCGCACTTCGACACCGGCCTGACGCGCTGATTGCGGGCATGGATCGCCCCTTCAAGATTCCCGAATCGGTGCTGGTGGTGATCCACACGCCGCTGCGCAACGTGCTGCTGATCAACCGCGCCGACGCGGCCGGCTACTGGCAATCGGTGACCGGCAGCAAGGATGAGGCAGGCGAGGAACTCGCGCAGACCGCCGTGCGCGAAGTGTTCGAGGAAACCGGCATCGACTGCGGTCCGGGCACCTTGCTGCAAGCGGGCCTGAAGCACTGGGGCCTGGAGAACGTGTACGACATCTACCCGCGCTGGCAGCACCGTTATGCGCCCGGGGTGACGCGCAACACCGAGCATGTGTTCGGCCTGTGCGTGCCGGAAGGCACGCCGGTCGTGCTGAACCCGCGCGAGCACACGGGATACCGCTGGTTACCTTGGCGCGAGGCGGCCGACGCCTGCTTCTCGCCGTCCAACGCCGAAGCGATTCTGTTGCTGCCACAATTTGCCGGATGAGTGCCACTACGCTGCGGGTCGCGACCTACAACATCCACAAGGGCGTACAGGGCATGGGGCCGGTGCGGCGGCTCGAAATCCACAACATCGGCCATGCGGTCGAGCAGCTGGACGCCGATGTGGTCTGCCTGCAGGAAGTGCGCAAGCTGCATCGGCAGGAAGAGAAATATTTCAAGCGCTGGCCCGAGTTGCCCCAGGCCGAATTCCTGGCGCCCGAGGGCTATGAGTCGGTCTACAAGACCAATGCGACGACCAAGCATGGCGAGCACGGCAACGCCTTGCTGTCGCGCTGGCCCGTGGTGTCGCACGCGCACGAGGACATGTCCGACCACCGGTTCGAGCAGCGCGGCCTGCTGCATGCCCATGTGCAGGTGGCGCGCCGCTCCATCCACGTGATCGTCCTGCACCTCGGGCTGATCGCCGCGAGCCGATTGCGCCAGATCGAGCAATTGGGCCTGTACATCCAGCGCGAGATTCCACGCCGCGACGCCTTGATCGTCGCCGGCGACCTGAACGATTGGGGCGGCAAGCTTCGCCCCGCCATGAACAAACTGGGCTTGAAGGACTTCATCGGCGAGCGGCAACTGACCTATCCGGCGCGGTTGCCGCTGACCCAGTTGGACTATGTGTACGCGCGCGGCCTGAAGCCGGTGGGCGTGGAGATTCCGCGCGGGCGCATCTGGTGGCGCATGTCGGACCACCTGCCGCTGATCGCCGAATTCAAGATCTAGATGTCGCACGCCCTTCCTCCCCTGCGCGGCGGCCATGGGCTGCGACTGCTGCAAGGCAGTGGGGCGCTGTTTCCGGCGCTGATCGAGGCGATCGACGGGGCGCTGCGCGAAGTGCGCCTGGAGACCTACATCTTCGACTTCACCGGGGAAAGCGCGGAGGTCGCGTACGCGCTGGAACGCGCGGCCCGGCGCGGCGCGAGCGTGCAAGTGGTGGTGGACGGCTTCGGCACCCCGGAACTGCCGCCGTTTTGGCAGGAGCGCTTCGCGCAGGCCGGCGTGCAGTGGCGCGTCTACTCGCCGCTGGGCTGGCTCGGCATGCTGTGGCCGGGGAATTGGCGCCGGCTGCATCGCAAGCTGTGCGTGGTCGACGCCGCAGTCGCCTTTTGCGGCGGCATCAACATCCTCGACGACTATCACGACCCCAACTACGGGGCCCTGGCCGCGCCGCGCTTCGATTTCGCGGTGCGGGTCACCGGGCCGCTGGTGGCGGAAGTCGCGGCCGCGATGACGCGCCTGTGGCTGCGCATGCAGGCCATGCGGGACATCCGCCGGGCACGGCTGGCCGGCGCGC
>JAQGMS010000054.1 GCA_028292245.1 Ramlibacter sp. | reverse complement strand
ATCGCCTTTCGCTGACGCGAAATGCCGGGCGAAGCGGTCGGCATCGATGGTCGCCGAGGTCACCACCACTTTCAGGTCGGGCCGGCGCGGCAGGATCTGGCGCAGGTAGCCGAGCAAAAAATCGATGTTGAGGCTGCGTTCGTGCGCCTCGTCGATGATGATGGTGTCGTAGGCCTTGAGCAGCGGGTCGGTCTGCGTTTCCGCCAGCAGGATGCCGTCGGTCATCAACTTGACCGACGCATCGCGCGACAGCCGGTCCTGGAACCGCACCTTGTAGCCGACGACTTCGCCCAGCGGGGTGTTCAGCTCGTCGGCGATGCGCTTGGCCACGCTGGATGCGGCGATGCGGCGCGGCTGGGTGTGGCCGATCAGCGGCGCCTTGCCGGGGGGATAGTTCAATTTGCCCCGGCCCATCGCCAGCGCGATCTTCGGCAACTGCGTGGTCTTGCCCGAGCCGGTTTCGCCGCAGACGATGACCACCTGGTTGGCCGCGATCGCGGCCGTGATCTCCTCGCGCTTGGCCGAGACCGGCAGGGATTCGGGGAAGGTAATGCTCAGGGGCGTCAAGACAGCGCGGCTCAAAGCCCTCGATTATCGGCCCCGCGCGCCCGCTGCGTGGCGCGGCCCGCTCAGTCAGGCCGCGTCGCTTGCCGGCAGCTCCGCGATCCGGCCCGCGGCCTCGTCGTGCCAGGCGACCCGGCTGGCGAAGCTCCACGCGGTACGCGACATCGCGCGCACCATCGACACCGCCGCCGAGGGCCGCACCTGCAAGGTGGTGGCCAGCACACCCACCCCCACCTGGGCCACCCAATGGGCCTGGCCCGACTCCAGGTCGGCCGGCGCCGCGCTGGTGCTCAAGGCCACCGGCCGCGAGAGCCGCTCGGCCACCAGCCGCCCCAATTGCACCAGCCGCTGCATTTCGGCCGAACCTCGCACCAGCAGCAGGAAGCCGTCGTCGCCCAGGCGCCCCATTTCCACGTCGGCCGGCACGCTCCGGCGCAGCCGGCTCGCGCAGACGAACAGCGCGTGATTGAGCGCCGCGCGGCCATGCAGGTTCTCCAACGTGTAGAGATTGCCGATGGAAATCACGATCACGCCCACCGCCCGCGCGGTGTCCTCCTGCTGGCGGAAGAACGCGAGGCCCACCATCTGCCCGGTCTCGGCGTGCGAGCGCATCCGCGTGATCGGGTCGTAGGCCGGGCCATGCGCCATCACCTCGCGCAGCTCGATCAGGTAGGAATAGCGCATCCACATCGCAGCCGCCATGGTCGAGAGATAGGCCATCCCGGCTACCGCGCTCAAGGCGTGCACCGGCCAATCCACGCCGTCGCGGTTCAGCGCGATCCAGCTCAGGCCGCCCAGCGCCACCAGCATGCAGCACACGCCGGAAACCGCGACCCAGGCCAGCCGGTCGCCGCGCCGGGCGCTGCGAATGCCAACCACCAGCATCACCGCGCCGATGCCGACGGCCATCATGGAACTCAGCGCCAGCGCATGGCCGGCGGCGAGCAGCCAGCCTGCTCCCAGCACGGCGGCCGCGAAGATCAGCAGGCCCCGCCGCAACTTGCGGGCCGTTGCCGGATTGCGCAGCAGGCCGAGCATCGCCAGCAGCATCAAGCTCAGGATCACGGAACTGGCGGTTGCCACGTGGGCCAGCAGCCGCGCCTCGAGGGCCGGATCGTCGATCGGCAGCCAGCCCAGGTACGCGATCACGAACAGCGCCGACACCACGGCGGACAACGCCGCCGTGAGCGCCACCCGGTGCAGCGAACGCGCGAAAGCCGCCAGCGCGCCCGCCAGCATCAGCGCTACGCTGCCGAAGAAGGCTCCCCAGAAGCCGATTGCAAGCGCATCCATGGAGGCGACCATACCCGGCGCCACTCGCAAAGGCAATCGAGTGGTCGCCGTTGATTGCCTTTACACTTTCCGCACGCCCTCACCATCGCCCACCGCCGCACCGATGTCCACCGTCTTCAATTTCACCTTCGTGCCCTGGTTCCGCTCGGTGGCGCCCTACATCCACACGCACCGGGGCAAGACCTTCGTGGTGGGCATGGCCGGCGAAGCGATCGCCGCGGGCAAGCTACACCATATCGCGCAGGACCTCGCGCTCATTCAGAGCATGGGCGTGAAGATCGTGCTGGTGCACGGCTTCCGGCCGCAGGTCAACGAACAGCTCAAGGCCAAGGGCCACACGCCCAAGTATTCGCACGGCATGCGCATCACCGACGAGGTGGCGCTCGATTCGGCGCAGGAAGCCGCCGGCCAGCTGCGCTACGAGATCGAGGCCGCGTTCAGCCAGGGCCTGCCCAACACGCCGATGGCCGGGTCGACCGTGCGCGTGATCTCGGGCAACTTCATCACGGCCCGGCCCGTCGGCGTGCTGGACGGCGTGGACTTCCAGCACTCCGGACTGGTGCGCAAGGTCGACGTCGGCGGCATCACGCGGACCCTGGATTTCGGCGCGATGGTGCTGGTGTCTCCGTTCGGGTTTTCGCCGACCGGCGAGGCCTTCAACCTGACCATGGAAGAAGTGGCGACCAGCATCGCCATCGCGCTGCAGGCCGACAAGCTGATCTTCCTGTCCGAGATTCCCGGTGTGCGGGTCAAGCCGCTGGAGGCGGACGGCGACGACAACCCGATCGACACCGAGCTGCCGCTGGCCGCGGCCGAACAGCTGCTGGCCAGCCTGCCCAGCGCGCAGCAGCCCACCGACACCGCGTTCTACCTGCAGCATTGCGTCAAGGCCTGCAAGGCGGGCGTGGAGCGCAGCCACATCATCCCGTTCGCGACCGATGGTTCGCTGCTGCTGGAGGTCTACGTGCACGACGGCATCGGCACCATGGTGATCGACGAGAAGCTGGAGGAACTGCGGGAGGCAACTTCCGACGACGTCGGCGGCATCCTGCAGCTGATCGAGCCGTTCGAGCAGGACGGCACGCTGGTCAAGCGCGACCGCACCGAGATCGAGCGCGACATCGCCAACTACACGATCATCGAGCACGACGGCGTGATCTTCGCTTGCGCGGCCCTCTATCCCTACCCGGAGGCCAGGACCGGCGAGATGGCGGCGCTCACGGTGTCGCCGCAAAGCCAGGGCCAGGGCGACGGCGACAAGATCCTCAAGCGCATCGAGCAGCGCGCCCGGGCGATGGGCCTGGAAAGCATCTTCGTGCTCACCACCCGCACCATGCATTGGTTCCTGAAACGCGGCTTCGTCCAGACCGATGCCGACTGGCTGCCGGAAGCGCGCAAACGCAAGTACAACTGGGACCGCAAGAGCATGGTGTTCGTGAAGAAGCTCACCTGACTTCCCGTTTGCGCAACAGCTCTTTTTTCCGGTTGGCGACCGGCGCCAACGGTGATATAACGCTGTAGTAGTTACAATTTGAAACGGCGCGGAGGTTGCACACATGGCTAGCGTTTTTTTCACCCCCCCATCCCTGGCCGATGAGGAGTTCTTTCCGGCGGATGACAACACGCCCATCGTCGGCGACGCAGAAGAACTCACCTCGGGCGTCGGCGGCAACGACCAGTTCTACGGACAGGACAACAGTTCGGCCGGGTATGTCGCGATCGGCGATGCGTACGTCATGTTGGGCAGGAGCCGCGGGGGCGACGACTATTTCTCGGGCGGGGACTATGTCGGCAGCGCCGCCGTCGTGGACGTCACCATCGACAGCACTGTCGACGATCCCAACGGTTCGGTGGTGTTCGCCGGCGACGCCGATGAGATGTGGGGATCATCCCGTGGCGGCTCCGACCACATCTATGGCGGTCTCAACTCCAGCAATGTCTTCGCCGGGGACGCGCTGACCTCTGCCCGCGATATCTCGCGTGGCGGCAACGACTACATCGCGGGCGGCCGCGGCCAGGACGGGTATTCGACCAACGACATCGTGGGCGACGCTTTCCAGTTCGGCGCGCCGCTCGTGACATCCTTCGCCACGGGCCGCGCGTTCGACGCCCCCATGGGCGGCAAGGACGAACTGTGGGGCGGCGACGCGATCAGTTATTCGGCACAGGCGGAAACGGACAATTCGGTGGCGGGCGATTCGGCCCAGATGTACGGCCGCAGCCAAGGCGGCGCGGACGATATCCATGGCGGGTCGGCCCTAGCGTACGGGGACCCCTTCAGCGGCCCTGATGCCGTGGTGTTGAACCAGCTCGTCGGCGACAGCTTCAACATGCAGGGGCAGTGCGCCGGTGGAAAGGACACGATGGCGGGCGGCGACGCCTGGGCCGTGTCTGGCGGCGGCGGCGATGCCTATGCGGTGAACATGATGGCCGGCGATGCCTTCTCCATGTCGAACGGTGCACAGGGCGGCAACGACGTCATGACCGGTGGCAATGCCACGGGCTCCGGCGTCTTGCTCAACGGTGCGTCGGCACTGGATGGCTATGGATCGTTCGTAATGAACATGATGTCCGGCGATGCCCTGATGCAGGAGGGCGGCGGGAAATTCGGCAACGACCAGTTGACCGGGGGCAGCGGCACCGAAGGCACGGACGGGTACGCGATCAACTTCATGTATGGCGATGTCGGGGATTCGGGCTTCCCCGGTTCCTCCGCTTCGGATGCGCCGCAGGTCGACGCGCTGTTCGCGCACGGCTTTGCCGCTCCGCATGCCGACCTGATCGCCCAACCTGTGCGCCTGACCTACGGCAATGACGTCCTGACCGGAGGCGATCAGGCCATCAATTTCATGGCAGGCGACACCGAAGTTCTGCACGATGGTGCGAGGGGTGGCAACGATGTCCTGACAGGCGGCGGCTTCGGCACCCTCAACGTGCTGGTCGGGGACGCGTTCACGATCGAAGCAGGCGCCCGCGCGGGCAGGGACGTCCTCATCTCCGGCCACGGCAACGACCAGATGTGGGGCGACGCCTCGGCCGAAATGAACGGCACCGGCGGCGCGGACTGCTTCGTGTTCAGCGAAGACAACGGCGCCGACGTGATCGGGGATTTCAGGGTGGGCGACCGCGACCGGATCGACCTGAGCAGTTTTACCGGCGCGGATTTCAGAAGCTTCGCCACTTTCGTCGCCAGCGGGCGGATGCAGGACGACGGCGGCGGCGGAGTGATCCTCTACCTGGGTCCCGAAGTCAGGCAGGCTGTCGAGTTGAGCGGGCCCAGCACGGTCGTGCTGACCGGCGTCAGCACGGACGACCTGAGCGCCACGTCGTTCATCTTCTGACCTGCCTGTGCCCGGTGGCCCGCGCCGCCGATCGATCATGAACGTCATCGACGCCATTCGACACCACGCGCGGATGCGCCCGCACGACATCGCCGTGGTGCATCCGTCGGGCGCGGCCAGCTATTCGCAATTGGCGAGTGTCCTGGCGCACCTCTCCGTTCGCATGCTCAGCGAGGGCATCAAGCCGGGGATGACGGTGGCGATCTATGTTTCGGATCCGTTCATCCACCTGGCGCTCACCCTTGGCGCCATGATCAACGGGATCACGTCCATCTCGGCGCACCCCAACTACGATCCCCTCCCCGCGCACGCCAAGATCGACGTCTTCCTGGTCGACCGCAACCTTCCATTCACGCCGGCCGGCACGGTTGTCCCGGTCGGTGCCAACTGGGTCTCCGACGGGGGACGCGATGCGCAAGCCGTGCTCGCAGGTCCTGGATTTGCCGACCCGGAAGCGGTGTCACGCATTTTTGCGTCATCGGGAACGACCGGCCTGGCCAAGCTCATCGGCCATAGCGAAGCGGCCACGAAACGCATGATCACGCGGGGGCTGGCGCTGGACCCCATGGGCCGCGGACCGAACCTTTGCATGATGTGGCTTTCCACTATCGGCGGCTTCGGCACCGCGCTGGCCACGCTCTGGCACGGCAGCATGCTGGTGCTGGCGACCGCGCCGCTGATGGTCCTGCGCTCGATCAACCTGTACCGCGTGGTCGGCCTGCGCGCGTCGCCGCAGCAGCTGCAGGCGCTGGTCGAAATGGTCAGGGGGCGGCCGGTGCGCTTCCCCAGCCTGGAAAAGATCGAGGTGGGCGGCGCATCGACGCCTTCGTCGGTGCTGCTGGCGGCCCGCGCGACCCTCTGCCCCAACATCATCGGCATCTACGGCTCGACCGAAGGCGGGTTGGTGGCGCAGGCTCCCGCCGCGGCAATGCAGGCCCACCCCGATGCCGCCGGCTACGTGGTGCCCGAAGCCGCCGTCCGCATCGTTGACGACTCCGGGAACGCCGTCGCCGTGGACGTCGAGGGCGTGATCCAGGTCCGCACGCCCGACATGACTGCGGGCTACATCGGGGACGACGAGGCCACGCAAGCCGCTTTCCGCGACGGCTGGTTCATCCCCGGCGACCTCGGTGTCATGGGCGCCGACGGGCTGCTGCGCATCACCGGGCGCGCGGACGAAATGATCAATGCGGGCGGCGTGAAGCTCAGCCCGGTGCTGGTCGACGAATTCCTGTTGTCACAGCCGGGCGTGCGGGATGCCGCCGCGTTCGCGTTCCGCCAGAGCGGCCGGTCCGACCAGGTCTGGGCGGCCGTGGTGTGCTCCCCGGACTTCGACGAATCGGCGCTGCTTGCCGCGTGTCGGGCGCGCTTGAACTCCCGCGCGCCCACCCGGCTGGTCAGGATGAGTGAAATCCCGCGCAATGCGATGGGCAAGCCGATGCGGCAGAAACTCTCGCAAGATGCCGCGCGGGCGTGACGGGGCTGGCGTGATGTTCAAGATTCGCCAGCTCGACCACTTGGTCCTGCGCGTGCGCGACCTGGACGCCATGATCCGCTTCTACACCGAGGTGCTCGGCTGCACGCCCGAGCGCGTCGATGAAGAGCTGGGCCTGTACCAATTGCGTGCCGGTGGCTCCTTGATCGACCTGGTCACTGTGGACGGCAAGCTCGGCCGCGCCGGCGGCGCGGCGCCCGGCGCCGAGGGCCGCAACCTGGACCACTTCTGCCTGCGCATCGAACCCTTTGATGGCGACGCCTTGCGGGCCTGGCTGGCCAGCCGGGGCGCGGACCCCAGCGAAGTCGGCCGGCGCAACGGCGCGGAGGGCGAAGGCCCATCGATCTACCTCGCCGACCCCGAAGGCAACGTGGTCGAACTCAAGGGCCCGCCGGAACCTGGCGCCGCCTGAGGATCCGCCGGTCCCCGGCCCCGAATCTCCTACACAGGTATGGAAGCGGTCCGACAGCGGAACGCACCCGAAGTACCTAGCGTGGGTGCTGGAGGTTCCATGAACGATCCAACCCAAGCTCCTGCCCTGCGGGAGGTTCGCATTCCTTCGGGCGAGGCCTGGCTCTACGGCGACCTGGCGCTCCCGCCTGGTTTCCCGGGGCTGGTGCTGTTTGCGCACGGCAGCGGCAGCGGCCGCCATAGCGCGCGCAACCGGCAAGTCGCCGGGCGGCTGCAGCAGGCGGGCATTGCCACACTCCTCTTCGACTTGCTCACCGCGCGCGAGGAACAAGTCGACGTGCATACCCGCGAACACCGCTTCGACATCCCGCTGCTGACCCGCCGCATGCAGGACGCCACCGCGTGGGTGGCTGCGCAACCGGAACTGCGGGGCGCCTCGATCGGCTACTTCGGCGCCAGCACCGGAAGCGCGGCGGCCCTGATCGCGGCGGCGCGGCTGGGCGGCCGCATCGCCGCGGTGGTGTCGCGTGGGGGCCGCACGGATCTCGCCGGCCCTGCCGCCCTGGCTGCCGTCAAGGCGCCGACGCTCTTCATCGTGGGCGGCGCCG
This sequence comes from Ramlibacter sp., assembly GCA_028292245.1. Classification (GTDB taxonomy): domain Bacteria; phylum Pseudomonadota; class Gammaproteobacteria; order Burkholderiales; family Burkholderiaceae_C; genus Ramlibacter. Next base: position 20,790 of record JAQGMS010000054.1, on the reverse strand, counting down.
ACCATGGCGTGGTGGAGCTCAACCAGGAAGCCTACAAGCGGCTGGAATGCGAGAAGCGGCTGGCGATCGTCCCGGGCGCCACCCATTTGTTCGAGGAGCGCGGCGCTCTGGAGGATGTGTCGGAATTGGCCGCCTCGTGGTTCACCGCGCACATGGCGCCGGCGGAGCATGCTGCATGAAGAGCAAGGAACTGCCCTTCCACGACCGCCGGCAGGCCGGCCGCGCGCTGGCCGAACGGCTGGAGCACTACCGCGGCCGTCCCAACCTGCTGGTGCTCGCGCTCCCGCGCGGCGGCGTCGCTGTCGGCTTCGAGGTCGCGCACGCGCTGCAAGCGCCGCTGGACGTGTTCGTGGTGCGCAAATTGGGCTTTCCCGGCCACGAGGAGTACGCGATGGGCGCGATCGCCAGCGGTGGGGTGCGGGTCATGAACCCGATGCCGGGTATCGCCGTGTCGCCCGACGACGTGGCAGCGGTGGTGACGCGCGAACAGGATGAGCTGGTGCGCCGCGAACGGCTGTATCGCGGGGACCGGCCCACCATCGCCATTCGCGGCCGCACCGTGATCGTGGTGGACGATGGCCTGGCCACCGGCTCGACCATGCGCGCGGCGGTGCTGGGCATTCGCCAGCAAAGGCCGGCGCAATTGGTGGTTGCCGTGCCGGTTGGCGCGGAGGAGACCTGCACGCAATTGCGCGGCGAGGCCGACGAATTGGTCTGCGCCGCCATGCCGAAGCCGTTCCGCGCCGTCGGGCTGTGGTATTCGCGGTTCCCGCAGGCGACCGACGACGAGGTCCACCTGTTGCTGGACGAGGCGCGGCGCACGCACGCGCCGTCCGCGCACTGAATGCCGCAGCCATGGCCACCCGCGAATCGCCAGCACTGCGCGCCGAGGACGAGCTGGTGCGGGGCCTGCGGCAGCATCTGCAGGCGCTTCCCGGAACGTCCGGCGACCATGACGCGCTGCTGGAGCTGATCGGCCCCGCGCGCTTCGCCCTGCTGGGCGAGGCCTCGCACGGCACGCGTGAGTTCTACCGCGAGCGGATCCGCATCACCCAGCGCTTGATCGCCGAAAAGGATTTCACCGCAGTGGCGGTCGAAGCCGACTGGCCCGATGCCTGGCGGGTCAACCGGTATGTACGCGGCTTGTCCGACGACGCCGACGCCGTGGCCGCGCTCTCGGGCTTCCAGCGGTTCCCCGCCTGGATGTGGCGCAACACCGAAGTGCGCGACTTCGTCGAATGGCTGCGCGACTACAACAAGGGCCGAGGGCGGCAAAGCCAGGTCGGCTTCTACGGCATCGACCTGTACAGCCTCTTCACTTCCATCCAGGCGGTGCTGGCCTACCTCGATCGCGTGGACCCCGACGCCGCCCGCGGCGCGCGCGCCCGCTATGCCTGCTTCGACCATGCGAACGAAGACAGCCAGGCCTACGGGTACGGCGCCAGCTACGGCATCACGCCAACCTGCGAGGACGAAGTGGTGCAGCAGCTGCGCGAGATGAACCGGCGAGCCAGGGAGGTGGCGCCCGTGCCCGGGCTGGAACGGGACGAAGCCTTCTACGCGCAGCAGAACGCGCGGCTGGTGCACAACGCGGAGGAGTACTACCGCACCATGTTCCGCGGCCGCGTGTCATCGTGGAATCTGCGTGACAGCCACATGGTGGAGACGCTGCAGGCACTGGACCGGCACTTGGGCGCCAACGGCCCGCAAGCCCGCATTGCGGTCTGGGCGCACAACTCGCACCTGGGCGATGCGTCGGCCACGGAAATGGGCGATGCCGGCGAATGGAACGTGGGCCAATTGGTGCGGGACCGCTATGGCGCGGCCGCCGCGCTGGTGGGCTTCAGCACGCACCACGGCTGGGTCACGGCCGCTTCGGAGTGGGACGACCCGCCGCATCGCAAGCGCGTGCGCGAAGGCCTGGACGGCAGCTGGGAGGACATCTTCCACCAAGCCGGCGCCGAGCGCTTCCTGCTGGACTTGCGAGGCAACGGTGCGCTACGTTCGCTCGTGGGGCCGGCCCGCCGCCTGCAACGCGCCATCGGCGTGATCTATCGCCCCGAGACCGAGCGCCAGAGCCACTATTTCTTCACCCGCCTGGCGGAGCAGTTCGACGCCATGATCCACATCGACCGCACCGATGCACTGGAGCCGCTGGACAAGGGCGCCACCTGGCACACCGGCGAGGCGCCGGAGACCTATCCCTCAGCCTTGTAGAACCTGTGCAGGGCGTGCCCGCCGTGGCAGCAGCCGCAGCACCAGCACCAGCCCCACCAGGGCGAAGAAGCAGAACGACAGGAACGACCAATTCGCGATGGAGCCGCCCAGGAAGGTCCAGTCGATCTTGGTGCAGTCGCCGCTGCCCTTGAAGATCATCGGGATGGCGCGCTTGAGCGGGAAGGTTTCGATCATCCCGTAGAAGTCGCGCCCGCAGGACGCGATTTCGGGCGGATACCACTGCAGCCAGCTTTGGCGCGCGGCGACGAAAGCGCCGAAGCCCGCGAACAGCAGCATGAGCATGCTCCCGACTATCAGCACGCCGCGATTGCGCGAAAACGCCGCCAGGCCGGCCACCAGCGCCACCAGCACCAGCGCATAGCGCTGCACGATGCACATCGGGCAAGGCTCCAGCCCGACGACGTGCTGCAGGTAAAGGCCAAAGGCCAGCATGGCCACGCAAGCCGCGGCCACCAGGGCCAGCACGCGGCGCGGCGCGGTATCAAACCATTCGATCAAGATTTCTTCCTCCTGGCCGGGGCACGGCCCGTCAGGCCGCACCTTCCACAAACACACGGGCGCGGCGTGGTGTCACCACCAGCGTCTCGCCCTCGCGGAACCCCATCTCGCGGAATTGTTGCGCGGGAATCTGCGCCTCGATGATGGAATCCTGATTGTCTCCCGCCGGTTTGGTGTCGTCGGCTGGAATAAGTTCCAGCCGGGCGATCGGCCCCACCACGATGGCGCGGCTCAATTGGACCACGATGCCGCGCGGGCGGCCGGCGGCGTCCACGCCTTCGCCCGGAGAGTAGCGCCGCACGTCGAGGTCGTGCGGGCGCACATAGGCGAAGGCCTTGGCGTTCTGGGCATCGGCGTGCTCCGGCGACTGCAACTGCATGCCTTCCAGGTGCACCTCGCCCTCGTGCGCGCGGCCCTTGAAGAGGTTGACGTCGCCCAGGAAGCCGTAGACGAAGGGGCTAGCCGGATGATCCCAGACCTCCTGGGGCGAGCCCACCTGCTCCACCTTGCCGGCGTTCATCAGCACCACGCGGTCGGCGACTTCCAGCGCTTCCTCCTGGTCGTGCGTCACGAAGATGCTGGTGACGTGCAGTTCGTCGTGCAGCCGGCGCAGCCACCTCCTCAATTCCTTGCGCACCTTGGCGTCCAGCGCACCAAAGGGCTCGTCCAGCAGCAGGACCTTGGGCTCCACGGCCAGCGCCCGGGCCAGCGCGATGCGTTGCCGCTGCCCGCCCGAAAGCTGCGAGGGAAAGCGATCCGCCAGCCAGTCCAGTTGCACCAGGCCCAGCAGGTCATGCACCTTCTTCCTGATCTCGGCCTCGCCCGGGCGCTGGCCGCGCGGCTTGACCCGCAGTCCGAAAGCGACGTTCTCGAACACCGTCATGTGGCGAAACAGCGCGTAATGCTGGAACACGAAGCCCACCTGCCGCTCGCGTACGTGCACGTCGGTGGTGTCTTCGCCGGCGAACAGGATGCTGCCCGCGTCGGCCGTCTCCAGGCCCGCGATGATGCGCAGCAGCGTGGTCTTGCCGCAGCCCGAAGGACCGAGCAAGGCGATCAGCTCGCCGGAGTTGATGTCCAGCGATACGTCGCGCAGCGCGTGGAATTCGCCGAATTTCTTGCTGACGTTGCGGATTTCGATGCTCATGATGTCGCTCCCGGATTTCTCTCGGGCGGTGCTTCCGCCGCCAATTTCATCTCGCGCTCGTGGCGCCACTCCACCACCGACTTGATCGCCAGCGTCACCAGGGCCAGCAGCGCCAGCAGTGAAGCCACGGCGAACGCCGCCACCGACTGGTACTCGTTGTAGAGAATTTCCACGTGCAGCGGCATGGTGTTGGTCTGGCCGCGGATGTGGCCGGACACCACCGACACCGCGCCGAATTCGCCCATGGCCCGCGCGTTGCACAGGATCACCCCGTAGATCAGGCCCCACTTGATGTTGGGCAGCGTGACGTACCAGAACGTCTGCCAGCCGTTGGCGCCGAGCACGATCGCCGCCTGCTCCTCGTCGTTGCCTTGGGCCTGCATCAGCGGGATCAGCTCGCGCGCGATGAACGGGAAGGTGACGAAGATCGTGGCCAGCACGATGCCCGGCACCGCGAAGATGATCTTGATGTTGTGGGCGGCCAGCCAGGGCCCGAACCAGCCCTGCGCGCCGAACATCAGCACGTAGATCAGGCCGGCCACCACCGGCGAAACCGAAAACGGCAGGTCGATCAATGTCGTGAGGAAAGCCTTGCCGCGAAACTCGTACTTGGCGACGCACCACGCGGCCGCGACGCCGAACACCAGGTTCAAGGGCACGGCGATCGCAGCGGTGATGAGCGTGAGGCGGATCGCCGACCAGGCATCGGGCTCCTTCAACGCTTCCAGGTAGGCGCCCAGGCCCTTGCGCAGTGCCTCGGTGAACACGGCCGCCAGCGGCAGCACCAGGAACAGCAGGACGAAGACCAGCGCAATCGCTATCAGGGTGTTGCGCACCCAGGGCGTTTCGGTCGTGATCACCCGGCGGGTCGCAAGCGAAGTCATTGCGCCCCCGATCTGCGGCGCTGCCAGCCTTGCAGTGCATTGATCACCAGCAGCAGCACGAACGACATCACCAGCATCACCACGGCAACCGCGGTGGCGCCGGCGTAGTCGTATTGCTCGAGCTTGCCGATGATGACCAGCGGCGTGATCTCCGAGACCATCGGCATGTTGCCGGCGATGAAGATCACCGAGCCGTATTCACCGATGGCACGCGCGAACGCCATCGCGAAACCGGTCAGCAAGGCCGGCGCGACGGAAGGAAAGATCACCCTGGCGAAAGTCTGCCAGCGCGTGGCGCCCAGGCACATCGCGGCCTCCTCGAGCTCGCGCTCCCCCTCCTCCAGTACCGGCTGCACCGTGCGCACCACGAAAGGCAGGCCGATGAAGATCAGCGCGATCACCACGCCGTTGGGATTGAAGGCCAGCTTGATGCCCAGCGGCTCCAGGTATTGGCCGATCCAGCCGTTGCCCGCGAGCAGCGCGGTGAGCGAGATGCCGGCCACCGCAGTCGGCAAGGCGAACGGCAGGTCCACCAGCGCGTCGACGATCTTCTTGCCCGGAAAGCTGTAGCGCACCAGCACCCAGGCCACCAGCAGTCCGAACACCACGTTGACCAGCGCCGCGATCAACGAGGCGCCGAAGGTCAGGCGATAGGAGGCGAGCACGCGCGGCGAGCTGATCGCCGCCCAGAACTGGTCCCAAGTGAGCGCGAAGGTCTTGAAGACCAGGGCCGAGAGCGGGATCAGGACGATCAGGCTGAGGTACAGCAGCGTGTAGCCCAGCGTGAGGTTGAAGCCGGGCAGGACTTTCCGGTGCGTCATTTCACCGTGTAGATCTTGTCGAACTGGCCGCCGTCGTTGAAGTGCACCTTCTGCGCTTCCGACAACGAGCCGTAGAGCTCCTGCACGGTGAACAACTTGATCGGCTTGAACGTACTGGCGTATTTCTTCAACACCGCCTGCGAGCGCGGGCGGATCGAATGCTTCGCCGCGATCTCCTGGCCTTCCTCGGAGTACAGGTATTGCAAGTAGGCTTTGGCGAGGTCGGCCGTGCCTTTCTTGGCGACCGTGCGCTCGACCACCGCCACCGGGTTCTCGGCCACGATGCTGATCGAGGGATAGACCACGTCGACCTTGTCGGCGCCGAACTCCTTGTTGACGGATTCCACTTCCGATTCGAACGTGATCAGCACGTCGCCGGTGTTGCGTTGCAGGAAGGCCGTGGTCGCGTCGCGGCCGCCGCGCGCCAGCACCGGCACGTTCTTGTACAGCTTGCTCATGAACTCCTGCTGCTGCGCCTCGGTCGCGCCCTTCTTCTTCAGGTAGCCCAGCGCCGCGAGGTAAGCGTAGCGGCCGTTGCCACCGGTCTTGGGGTTCACCACAACCACCTGCACGCCCGGCTTGACCAGGTCGTCCCAATCCTTGATGCCCTTGGGATTGCCGTTGCGCACCAAGAACAGCATGGTCGACGTGGTCGGCGCCGCGTTGTCCGGGAAGCGCTTGGCCCAGTCCTTGGCGACCACGCCCTTCTCGGCCAGGAACTCCACGTCGGTGGTCGTGTTCATGGTGACGACGTCCGCGTCCAGGCCGTCCGCCACCGCGCGCGCCTGCGCGCTGGAGCCGCCGTGGGCCTGGTCGACCTTCACGTCCTTGCCGGTGGTCTTCTTGTAGTTGGCGATGAAGGCCGCGTTGTAGTCCTTGTAGAACTCACGGGCCACGTCGTACGAAACGTTGAGCAGCGTCTGCTGCGCGCCGGCGATGCCGCTGGCGGCCAGGGCGAGGCCGGCGAGGAAGGTCTTGGTCTTGGAATTCATGATTTCAGCTTGCGGTTGAGCTCCCGTTCGGGGGCAACCTCGCATTTTGGGTCCGGAAGACCCATCCCCAACGACTGTGTTGTTGTTAGCTAATGTGGGGGCCGCATAAGCCGCTACAACAAAGGGCGCAGTTCCCGCGCGGCATCCAGCAGCAAGGGCAGCAGTTCGCGCTGCATTTGGCGCGCCTCCAGCCGCTGGGGGGCCGCCACGACGTTCAGTGACGCCACCGTCTGTCCCTGCATGTTGCGCAGCGGAACGGCCAGCGCATGGACGCCGAGTTCATGCTCTTCACTGGCCACGCAATAGTCCTGCGCCCTCACCTCTTCGATCAGCGCCCGGAACTTGCGCGGGTCCACCAGCGTGTGCGCCGTCAGGCGGGCCAATTCGCGGCCCTTCATCCAGGCGTTGAAGTCGCTCTTGCTCCTGGCCGCCAGCAGCACTCGCCCGGTCGAGGTGGCGTGCGCGGGCAAGCGCGCGCCCAGGTGCAGGCCATAGGCGAGCACGCGGGTCGAGCCGCTGCGGGCGATGATCACCACCTGGTCGCCGTCGAGCACCACGGCCGAGAACGACTCGGCGGTCTGCGCGGCCAGCCGGTTGAGTGTCGGCTGCAGCACGCGCGGCAGTCGCGCCGACGCCAGGTAGCTGCCGGAAAAGCGCAGCACCTTGGGCGCCAGCCAGAAGTAGCTGCCGTCGGTTTCGAGGTAGCCCAGGTGCGTGAGCGTGAGCAGGTGCCGCCGCGCCGCCGCCCGCGTGATGCCGGCGCGTTGCGCGGCCAGCGTCGCATTGAGCCGCTGGCGCTCGGTATCGAAGCTCTCCAGCACCGCCATGCCCTTGGCCATGCCTTCGATGAAATCCGCCTTGGCGATCGTCATGGTGTTGGAGGTGTTGCGCGATGATCGCGCAACCGGGGCAATCATCGCACAGCGTCGCCGTTGCGCCCTACCGGAAAACCCTGGGCGCGCCTACGCTCGGTGCAACGGAGACATCTCATGCGAACCCAGGTTGCCATCGTCGGCGCCGGCCCCTCGGGCCTGCTGCTCGGCCAGTTGCTTTTCAAGGCCGGCATCGACAACATCATCATCGAACGCCAGGGGGCCGAGTACGTGCTGGGCCGCATCCGCGCCGGCGTGCTGGAGCAGGTCACCACCGACCTGCTCGATGAATGCGGCGTCAGCGCCCGGTTGCACAAGCAAGGCCTGGTGCACGACGGGATCGAGCTGCTGTTCAAGGGCGCGCGGCACCGCATCGACATGCGGCAGCTCACCGGCGGCAAGACCGTGACGGTCTACGGCCAGACCGAGGTGACTCACGACCTGATGGACGCGCGCCAGGCCGAGGGCCTCGCCACCGTGTACGACGTCGGCGACAGCGTGACGCTGCACGATTTCGACGGCGCGCATCCCAAGGTGCGCTACCTGAAGGACGGCAAAGCCCACGAGATCGAGTGCGACTTCATCGCCGGCTGCGATGGCTATCACGGCGTCAGCCGCGCCAGCGTGCCGGCGGCCGCGCTCAAGACCTACGAGAAGGTCTATCCCTTCGGCTGGCTGGGCATCCTGGCCGACGTGCCGCCGGTGTCGCACGAACTGATCTACGCCAACACGGAACGCGGGTTCGCGCTGTGCTCGATGCGCAGCCCCACGCGCAGCCGCTATTACGTCCAGGTGCCGGTGGAAGAGAAAGCCGAGGCCTGGTCCGACGACGCGTTCTGGAATGAATTGAAGCTGCGGCTCGACCCCGAGGCGCGTGCGCAACTGGTCACCGGCCCCTCGCTGGAAAAGAGCATCGCGCCATTGCGCAGCTTCGTCGCCGAGCCGATGCGCTTCGGCCGCCTGTTCCTGGCCGGCGACGCGGCGCACATCGTGCCGCCCACCGGCGCCAAGGGCCTCAACCTGGCGGCTTCGGACGTGAAGTACCTTTCCGCGGCGTTCATCGAGCACTATCGCGACAAGAGCAGCGCCGGCGTCGACCACTATTCCGAGAAGTGCCTGCGCCGTGTCTGGAAAGCGGAGCGCTTCTCGTGGTGGTTCACGTCGCTGATGCACAAGTTTCCGGAAACCGGCGACTTCGGGCAGAAGCTGCAGGAGGCGGAGCTGGACTACCTGGTCGAGTCGAACGCGGCCTCGACGGCGCTGGCGGAGAACTACGTGGGCTTGCCGCTCTAGACGCGGCTGACCCTGCTGATCGGAATCGGCTTGTCCAGGAACTGCTGCGCCTTTCCCTGCGCGTGCAGGGCCCGGACGACCTCCCTGCCCTGCGTGACGCGGCCGAATGCTGCAAAACCTTGTCCGTCGGGATTGCGCAGGCCGCCGTAATCCAGCTCCGGCTGGTCGCCTACGCAAATGAAGAATTCACCGGCCGCCGTGCCCGGCGCGCTGCGCGCCATCGAGACCGTGCCGTCCAGGTGAAGCAACCCGGTATCGCGGGTGCTCTCGTGCGGAATCGGCGGGAAGGGCGAGGCCTTGTCGTCCTGCAGGTTGATGCCCCATTGCACGACTTCGATCTTGTAGCGCGTGTCCGGCGGCTGGTTGGCGAGCGTGACGATCCTGTAGACCGAACTGCGGTCCAGCAAGCCGCCATCGACGTACGCAAGATAGTTGGCCACGGTGCGAGGCGCGACGGTGGGATCGACGGCGATGACGAACGAGCCAAGCGCCGTCTCGACGCGGGTCAGGATGGGCGCCCCTGCGGCCGGCGCCTTGCCTCCACCGAGAGCGGCGGCAGCCAGCGCGAGAAGTTGGCGGCGGTGCATCATCGGCGGCCTTCCATACCGTGTGCTTCGCCCTCTCGCCGCTAGTCCGCGAACGTCCCGGTCGAGCGGATGATCGGGCCCCACTTGTCGATCTCGGCCTTCAGCCAGGTCTGCAGGCCCTCGGGGCTGAGCTTGCTGTCCGGCGCGATTTCGGCGCCCAGGTCGGCCATGCGCTTCATCACCTCGGGGTCCTTCAGCGCGGCGCGCACGGCGCCGTTCATGCGGTCGATGATGGGCTTGGGCGTGCCCTTGGGTGCATAGATGCCGTGCCACACAATCACTTCGAAATCCTTCAGGCCCTGCTCGTTCAGCGTCGGCGCATCGGGCAAGGCCTTGATGCGGGTCTTGGTCGTCACGCCGTAGAACTTGACGCTGCCGGCCTTGATCTGCGGAATGGTCTGGGTGGTCTGGTCGCACAGGATGTCCACCTGGCCGCCGAGCAGCGCGTTCATCGCCGGCGCAGTGCCCTGGAACGGCACCGCGGTCAGCTTCACGTCGAGCGCGCGTTCGAACAGCATGCCGCACAGCTGCGACACCGCGCCCAGGCCCGCGTTGGCCAGGTTGATCTTGTCCTTGTTGGCTTTCACGTAGGCCACCAGCTCGGGCAGCGTGTTGGCCGGAAAGTCCTTGCGCGCGAGCAGCGTCATCGGTACGTCAACGGCCTGGCTGACGAATTCGAAATCAGTCAGCGGGTTGTACGAGAGCTTGCGATACAGCGCCGTCGATGTCGCCATGCCATTGTGGTGGATGAAGAACGTGTAGCCGTCCGGCGCGGAGCGCGCAACGTAGGCCGCTGCGACCGTTCCGCCCGCGCCCAATTTGTTCTCGATCACCACCGTCTGGCCCAGTGTCCGGCTGATCGAAGCGCCGAGCGTGCGCGCCACCACGTCGGTCGGCCCGCCGGCCGCGAATGGCACGACCAGCGTCACGGGCTTGGTGGGCCACGCTTGCTGGGCAGAAGCACCCGTTGCAAAGAGCGCGGAAAGCGCGCCCACGAGAAAGCAGCGACGCAGGTTCATGATGTCTCCGAGTGTTGTCATAGCGGCCAAATCCGGCACGACAGGCTATCGCACGTGAGGTCGTGCGCGGAATCGGTATGTTCCCGACTACAGGCCTACTCCTTGAACTCCATCCGCGCCGACATCGCCTTGTGCCCCGCGTGATCGCGGATCCACAGCTCAGCCGCATCCGGGCCGTCGGGACGGCCGCAGGCTTCGAACGGGTGCAGGTCGAAAACCGGCTTCAACGCGCGAAAGGCGAACGCACTGGCGGTGCGCCCGACGAACTGCCGCCCCGCCAGGCCCGCCAGCAAGGTCGCCATCAGGGGGCCGTGCACCACCAGGCCCGGATAGCCCTCGACCTGCGTGACATAGCGCCGGTCGTAGTGAATGCGATGGCCGTTGAAAGTCAGCGCGGAATAGCGGAACAGCAGCACGTCGTCCGGCACCACGTGGCGCGCCAGCACGCTGGGCGCCGCGACTTCGTAAGCCGGCTCGGGAGCACCCGGCACCGGGTCGGGCCGATAGACGATGTCGTGGAATTCGCGCAAGGCCAGCCCGCGCGGGCTGCTGATTTCGTGGCGCACGCGCACGAAGCACAGTTCGCCGGTGCGGCCGGGCTTGACCTTGACGTCGTCGATGGTCGAGGTTCGCCGCACTTCGTCGCCCACCAGCAGCGGCGCGAAAAACTCCAGTTGGCCACCCGCCCACATGCGGCGCGGCAGCGGCACCGGCGGCAGGAAGCCGCCGCGTTGCGGGTGGCCATCCGGCCCGAGTTCCGACTGCCGTGCCGACGGCAGGAAGTACAGCCAGTGCCATAGCGGCGGCAGTTCGCTCACCTGGTCATCGGGCGGGAGGTCCAGCGCGGCGCGCAACATGCGCACCGGGGCAGCGGTCACCGCGTCATGGATGGTTTCGGTGCGGCCTTTCCAGGACCGCAGTTGCTCGGCATCGACTGTCATTTGCTGGTCTCGAGGTTGGGCTTGCGCTGTCTGCTAGTCTTGCACAAAAGCTCTTGCACGGCATTCCATGGCCCATCCTCTTCCTGTTCTCAAAGGTATCCGCGTCCTGAGCCTGGCGCTCAACCTGCCCGGCCCTGCCGCGCTGATGCGCTGCCGCCAGATGGGCGCCACTTGCGTGAAGCTGGAGCCGCCCACGGGTGACCCGATGGGCCACTACAACAAGCCCGCCTACGCGCAATTGCACGAAGGCGTGAAGGTGCTGGAGGCGGATTTGAAGACCGAGGCGGGGCAGAAAATCCTGCACCGCGAACTGGCCAGGACCGACGTGCTGCTCACGTCCTTTCGTCCGTCTGCGGTCGACAAATTGGGGCTGGGCTGGAAGCAGTTGCACAGCGCGTACCCCAGCCTGTCGCAAGTGGCCATCGTCGGCTGGCCGGGCGCGCGCGCCGAAGAGCCCGGCCACGACCTCACCTACATCGCCGAAAGCGGTTTGCTGTCGGGCACCGAACTGCCGGCCACCTTGTATGCCGACATGAGCGGCTCCTTGATGGCCAGCGAAGCGGTGCTGCAGGCCGCGCTACTGCAAAGCGAACGCTATGCCGGCAGCGGCGAGCCGCACCCGCGCGGGGTATTCATCGAAGTGGCGTTGTCGGATGCGGCTGGCTATGTCGCGCTGCCGCGCCAATGGGGCCTGACCCAGCCCAGCGGCTCCGTCGGCGGCGCGCACGCCGGCTACCGCGTCTATCCCTGCAAGGATGGGCGAGTCGCGGTGGCCGCGCTGGAGCCGCACTTTGCGGCGGCACTGTGCGAGGCCGCCGGCGCGCCCGCATCGGACGTGCGGACGATGTTCGCGCCAGCGACGCACCAGGCCATCGCGGCGTTTTTTCTCACGCGCACGCGCGACGAGCTGGATCGGCTGGCGCTGGCAAAGGACCTGCCGCTGCACACGATGGCAGCGGCATGATCCTTTTCGCGCTTACTGGCGCGGTTCGCCGTTGGCGTTGACGGCGACGGTGGCTCCCGGAGCCGCGGACATCTGCACGCGATGCTCCATGCCCCGGAAGTTGTAGGTCACGTCCCAGTAGGCGGGCGTCGTGCTCGCCACGTTCTGGCAACGCTGCACGTCGCCATAGACCGGAGCGCCGCCGGTGTTGCCGCCACCGGAATTGGCGCCGATGGCCGCGCCGGCTACAGCGCCCACGCCGGTTGCCGCGTCGCGGCCGGAACCGCCGCCGACCTGGTGACCCAGGATGCCGCCGATCAGTCCGCCGACGATCGCGCCACCAACGTTGGGCTGGCCGCTGGTCTGGCCGACCTGCTGGCGCTCGACCCAGCAGCGCTGGTTGGGCGGGCCGACCACGGCGTGCACGGACGTCACGGGCGCCTCGAAAACACGCTCGCTCGGACGGCGGCGGAAGGCATAGTTGGGCGACTCGGCAGGCGCGGCGATTTCATTCTCGTAGGCGCGGCGGTCATCGACCGGACGCACCGACGCCACATGCCGGCCCATGCCGAGCGGACGCAGCGAGTCGTAGCTGCCGCGGCGCAGCACCACGCAGCGGCCCTGGAAGCGCGGCTCCTCGCAGACTTCCCAGCGGCCGCGGTCGACCACGATCGAGCCGACCCGGTCGTTCAGGCCGGCGCGGTCGAAATTGCCCAGCCGCTTGTCGGTGGTAAAGGCACGGCCGCGATAGCCCTCGCCTTCGTAGAAAGTGATTTGCGCCATTGCCTGCGAAGCCAGTACGACCGCGGCGGCGCCCAGGGCGCATTTCAATTTGAAGTTCATCAAGAGTCTCCTGTTGAGATGCCTTTCAGCGTAAGGCAGGAGTGCCAACAGCCGTGTAAGACATCGCCTCCTATCAACGGCCTGGCCCAGGGTATGGCCTAATGTCGGGTTTGCAAAGTTCGTAACAGGAGCACACATGGGCAACAAAATCGTCACCGAAGCGGATCGCAAACGCACCCCCGCGGTCAAGGTACAAGAAGGCATCAAGGTCGGGCGCGCCGGCGGGGGCCAGAAGGTCAGCCTGGAGCGCGGCACTTCGACGCGCAACAAGAAGAACCCCGGCAAGCGGCCGAAAAAGGGCGGCTGACACATCATCGCAGCGGCGTCCTACAGCGACGCCGCGGGGTTCGCGTAGGGTGCTGCTATGGCACCCTCCAGCACCCGCACCCTCTGGAAAGGCGCGATCAGTTTCGGTCTCGTCTACATTCCCGTCACCTTGCACTCGGCCACGGCCGAGCACCGCATGAAGTTCAACCTGCTCGACAAGCGCACCATGAACCCGGTGGGCAACAAGCAGGTGAACAAGGCAACCGGCGAGGCAATGACGAAGGAAGAGGTCGTCAAGGGCTTCGAGTACGAGAAGGACCAGTACGTGGTCGTCTCGCCCGAGGAGATCAAGGCCGCGCTGCCCAAATCGACCCAGACCATCGAGATCGAGTCGTTCATCGACGCCGGGCAGATCCCCAGCACTTACTACTACAAACCCTACTACGTCGCCCCGGCGGCCAAGGGCAACAAGCCCTACCTGCTGCTGCTGGAAACGCTGCGCAACACCGGCAAGGTGGGGATCGCCAAAGTCGTCGTTTCGACCCGGCAACATCTGGCCGCGCTGTTCCCTTCCGAACATGGATTGGTGCTGGAGCTGCTGCGCTGGCACGACGAGGTGCGTGACACTGCGGGCTTGCCGTTGCCCGACAAGAGCGATGCCAAGGTCAGCCCCAAGGAATTGAAGATGGCCGAGCAATTGGTCAACGAGCTGGCCGACAAGTGGAAGCCCGACTCCTTCCACGACGAGTTCCGCGAGAAGCTGGAGAAGGTGGTCGAGCAGAAGGTCAAGGCCGGCAAGGGCGAGCACATCATGAAGCCGATCGCCGGCGAGGAAATGCAGCCCAGCGCCGACATCATCGACCTCACCGAACTGCTGCGGCGCAGCCTGCGCAAGGGGGCGGGCAAGAGCGCCGCCAATGACGAGGACGAAGACGAAAAGCCGGCGCGCAAGACAGCGTCGCGCCGCAAGGCCGCCAACGACGAAGCGCCGGCCCGGCCGAGCCGTGCCGCGGCCGCCGTCAAGACCAAGACCCGGGCCCACGCGAGCGCCGGCGTGAAGGCAAAACCGCGCAAGAAGGCCGCATGAGAAACACGCTGAAGATCGAAACGCTGAACATCGCCGGCGCCTTCGCGGCCGGCGCGCTCTTGGTGTATGTCCTGGACATGCAACGCCGGCGGGCGAGCCGCAGGCGCATCACCGGCGCCTCCGGTTCCGATGCGGATGCCAGGCTGCGTGAACGCGTTCGCTCGAAGGTCAACGAGCTGGTCAGCCATCCGCGCGCGATCGAGGTCGAGGTGACCAACGGCGTGGTCCGCGTCAGCGGCCAGGTCCTTGCGCCGGAACTCGACGGCCTGCTGTTGCGGCTGCTGGACGTGCCGGGCGTGCTGAAGGTGCACAACGCGCTGGCGGCGCAGCGCGAGCTTTAGCCCAGCGTACGCGCCAAGCTGCGGAAGAACAGCTCGGACTGCGATCGCTCCCCATTGGTTTGCTGCGCGACGCGCGCGGCGATGCTCGCGTCCACCGGCATCAGCTCCTGTCCGGTCGACTGGGCCAGCACCTGCACCATGCAGGCGCGTTCCAGGTAGTACAAATCGTCGTACGCATAGTCGACCCGTTCGCCGCAGACGATGACGCCGTGGTTGCCCAGGAACACCACGTCCGCGCCTTGCATCGCGTTGGCGATGCGCTCGCCTTCACTGATGTCCAGCGCCAGGCCGTTGTAAGCGGCGTCCGCCGCCACGCGGCCATGGAACCGCATCGCGTTCTGCGACAAGGTCGTGTCCAGGGCGCGCCCCTGTGTCAGCGTCAGCGCCGTCGAATACGGCATATGGGTATGCATCACGCAGGCCTTGCCCGCGATGCGGTGCACGGCGGCATGGATGAACATCGCTGTCGGTTCCACCTCGTGCAGTCCCGCGAGCCTGGCGCCCGAGGAGTCGATCATCACCATGTCGTGCGCCCGCACCTCGCTCCAGTGCAGCCCGCGCGGATTGATCAGGAACCGGTCGCTGCTGCCCGGCAAGGCCACGCTGAAATGGTTGCAGACCCCCTCGGCCAGGCCGTGCCGGGCCGCCGCGCGCAGCGCCAGCGCCAGGTCGCTGCGCAAGGCGCGAACAGCGGGCGATTGGAAAAGCTCTTGCATCATGTCTCCTGATTTCGAGGCAGCCCGCAGTTTAGGCCGCGACGCGCCATCGCGCGGGTCGATCCGATAATGTGCGTGTGACCACGCAGCATCCTGAAGTACCCGCCCTGCCCTCCGGCACGCACGCCACCATCTTCCTGCTCGCCGCCGCCGGCTTTTTCAGCGGCGCGGCGCTGCGTGTTTGCGATTCGCTGCTGCCACGCCTGGCGCACGACTTCGATCGCACCCCCGGTGCGGCGGGCCGCGTGATCATCGGCTTTGCGGTGGCCTATGGCTTGATGCAGCTGCTGTTCGGCCCGCTGGGAGACCGCTACGGCAAGATGCGCATGGTGTGCGTGGCGATGTTCTGCTGCGCCGGCGGCGCGTCGGCTTGCGCGCTTGCACCCGACTTCGACACGCTGGTGCTGGCGCGTGCGGTTTGGGGCATGGCCGCGGCCGGCGTGATCCCGCTGGCATTGGCCTGGATCGGCGACACGGTGCCCTACGAGCAACGGCAGGCCACGCTGGCACGGCTTCTCTTCGGCACGCTGAGCGGGATGACGGGCGGGCAGCTGGCCGGTGGGCTGTTCGCCGATTCGGCGGCGGGCTGGCGCGGCGCATTCGCCATGCTGGCGGTGGGCATCTCCGTGGTGGCCGTGTTGCTGCTGGTGCGTGTTCTCCGCCTTCCCAAAGCAGCCGTCGTTGCCGGACAGGTCCACGCTTCTTTCGTCGCGCAGCTGCTCTCGGTGCTGCGAACACCCTGGGCCCGCGTGGTGCTGGCCGCCGTGTTGGTGGAGGGAATCTTTCTGCTGGGGCCGCTGGCCTACCTGCCCTCGTACCTCCACCTGCGTTACGGGCTCACGCTGTCCGTCGCATCGGCCCTGATCGCGCTCTATGCGGTGGGCGGGCTGGTCTATGCGGTGCTGGCGCGGACCCTCGTGCGGCGGCTGGGCGAGTGGCGCATGGTGCGGGTGGGCGGCGTGCTCGTGGGTGCGGGCTATCTCGGCTGGTGGTTGTCGCCACTGGGATGGCTGGCCGGCCCGATCGCGCTGCTGGTCGGCTTTGGCACCTACCTCTTTCACAACACGCTGCAGACGCATGCCACGCAGATGACGCCCGCGGTGCGCGGAACGTCGGTGGCGCTGTTTGCCTTCTGCCTGTTCGTCGGCCAGGCTCTCGGCGTCACGCTGGCGGGATGGGCTTTCGACCGAATCGGCATGCCGCTGGTGTTGTTGACCCCCGCGATCGTGCTGCCATTGACCGGATGGGCGTTCGCGCGAGCACTGCGGCGCCGGCCTGAGGCAAACTAGCCCCTGTTCACATGACCGACCCGACCCCCACCGACAAGCCCCCGCTGGGCCCCGACGACTTCGACGCCCAGGACGCGGCGCTGGATGCGCTGCGCGAGCACGACGAGGAAATTCCGCAGTGGGAATTTTGTGAAGGCTTTCTCGCCGCGCTGGTCTGCACGCGCCGCGCCATCGCGCCCGACGAATACTGGCCGGTGCTGCTGGGGGATGGCTTCAATCCGGTGGCGCACATGGAATTCGTCTGGCGCTGGCAGCGGCGCTGGACCGAAGTCGCAGCCGCGCTCGATGCGCCGGTCGAGAACCTGGAAGACGAGCGAACCTTCCAGCCCGAGGTGCTGGACACGCGAGGCGCGGTGCTGGCCCTGCCGGAAGTCGAGCGCGGCGAAACGGACCTCGATTCCCTGCCGGCGTACGCGCAGGTCTGGGCGCTGGGCTTCATGTACGCGGTCGAGACCTGGCCCGACGAATGGCTGCCGCCACGCGACCCCGAGGCCGCGCAGATGCTGGACCGCGCGCTCGAGACCGTGGTGGTGCTGACCGAGGATGACACCGGCAAGCCCACCGTGTCGATGTTTGCCGAAGACGGCCCGCCCAGCGTCAGCGAACGGCGGCTCGATGATTTCGGCGCGGCGATCTGGGCGGTGTACGACCTGCGCCAGTTATGGAAGAGCCTGGGGCCGCGCATCGAGTCGGTGCGCAAAGCCCCCGAACCGGGCCGCAACGACCCCTGCCCGTGCGGCAGCGGCAAGAAATTCAAGAAGTGCCACGGCGCAGGCTGATGCGTGGGGCTGTAGGCCGTGGCGCACGCCCGCCCAAGTGATGCGCTTGCACCCGCATCACAGCGGGCGGCGTACCTTGGGGTTCTACCCATCCCAAGGAGTTCACATGAACAAAGACCAAATCAAGGGCACCGCCAAGGAAGCCACCGGCGAAGTGCAGGAGCAATTCGGCAAGGTGATCGGCAGCGCCGAGCAGCAAGCCAAGGGCCACGCCCGCGAATTCGAAGGCAAGGCCCAGAAGAAAGTGGGCGATGTCGAAGAAAAGATCGACGACAAGGCCGACGACATCGCCAAGAAGCCTTGACGAGGCCAAGCACCGGTGAAGGGCCGCAATAGCGGCCCTTTTCATTTCGTACTCAGCCGGATCAGTTCGGGTTTTCGGGGCGCTGGTGGCGCTTCTTGCCGGCAGCGCGGGCTTCTTCGCTGCTGAACTGGTGGGCGCGGCCACTGGCGTGCGCGGCGCGGCCACCCAGGCTGGCGATTTCCTTCTTCTTTTCCGGCGACATGGCGGCGAATCCACGGGGACGGCGTTGTTCTTGCGGCTGGGTTGTGTCTTGCATGGCTACTCCTTCAAAGAAATCAAAAAAGCGAAGTGCCATGCTGAGACAAGCTCAGCCGTTTGCGTGTAGGACAAGGCCTTGCCTTGTTGTCGAGCCAGGACGGACAGTCAGCGCGGCTTGCGTGCTGGTTTTCCGGCCGGCTTGGCGGCGCCCGTCACCCGCGGCGGCAAGCCGGTGTGCTGGGTCAGGATGCGGCCCGCGGTGGGCGTCGAATTCTTGCGGCGCGCGCTCTGGTAGCTGCCGTCGGTGACCGGCTGATAGGCCGGGATCAGCTGGTGCTTGCCGTTGCCGATCAGGTCGGCGCGGCCCATCGCCTTGAGCGCGTCGCGCAGCAGCGGCCAGTTGTTGGCGTCGTGATAGCGCAGGAACGCCTTGTGCAGGCGCCGGCGCCGCTCGCCCCGCACGATGTCCACGCCTTCGCTGTCGCGCGTGATCTTGCGAAGGGGGTTCCGGCTGGTGTGGTACATCGCCGTGGCGGTGGCCATCGGGCTGGGGTAGAAGGTCTGCACCTGGTCGGCTCGAAAGCCATTCTTCTTCAGCCACAGCGCCAGGTTCATCATGTCCTGGTCGCTGGTGCCCGGGTGCGCCGCGATGAAGTACGGGATCAGGTACTGCTTCTTGCCCACCTCGGCCGAGTACTTGTCGAACAGGGCCTTGAACTTGTCGTAGCTGCCGATGCCCGGCTTCATCATCTTCGTCAGCGGCCCCTGTTCGGTGTGTTCCGGCGCGATCTTCAGGTAGCCGCCCACATGGTGCTGCACCAGCTCCTTCACGTATTCGGGCGACTGCACGGCGAGGTCGTAGCGCAAGCCGGATCCGATCAGGATCTTCTTGACGCCCTTCAAGGCCCGCGCGCGGCGGTACATCTTGATCAGGGCCGAATGGTCGGTGTTGAGGTTCTGGCAGATGCCGGGGTACACGCAGCTGGGCTTGCGGCAGGCCGACTCGATCTCGGAGCTCTTGCAGCCGATGCGGTACATGTTGGCCGTCGGGCCGCCCAGGTCGGAGATGACGCCGGTGAAGCCCGGCACCTTGTCGCGGATTTCCTCGATCTCGCGGATCACCGAGTCCTCGCTGCGGCTCTGGATGATGCGGCCTTCGTGCTCGGTGATCGAACAGAACGTGCAGCCGCCGAAGCAGCCGCGCATGATGTTCACCGAGAAGCGGATCATCTCCCACGCGGGGATCTTGGTGGCGCCATCGTGGCCGCCCTTCTCGTCGGCGTAGCGCGGATGCGGGCTGCGGGCATACGGCAGGCCGAACACATAGTCCATCTCGGCGGTGGTCAGCGGGATCGGCGGCGCTGTCAGCCACACGTCGCGGTCGCCATGGGCCTGCACCAGCGCGCGGGCATTGCCGGGATTGGTTTCCAGGTGCAGCACCCGGTTGGCGTGGGCATAGAGCACCGGGTCGCTCTTGACCTGCTCGTAGGAAGGCAGGCGGATCACCGTCACGTCGCGGGGTGGGACCTTGAACTTCTGCTTTGCCTTTGTCCCCTCCCCCTGCGGAGGAGGGTTAGGGTGGGGGCTTGCGATGGAAAGATTCGGATTCGGAAAAAATTTGAGGGCCTGCACCGTGCCCCCACCCCCGCCCTCCCCCGGAGGGGGAGGGAGTGAAGATTCCTTCTCGCACGTCGTGCCCTGCGCCGCCGCCTGCTCTGAGGTGGTCTGGTACGGATTGATGTGCTCCTCGACGCGGCCCGGCGTATCCACGCTGGTCGAATCGATCTGGAACCAGCCTTCGGGCTTGCTGCGCTGGATGAACGCCGTGCCGCGCACGTCGGTGATCTCGTGCACTGGCTCCTTCGCGGCCAGGCGGTGCGCGATCTCGACGATCGCGCGCTCGGCGTTGCCGTACAGCAGCAAGTCGCACTTGGCGTCGACCAGGATCGAGCGGCGCACCTTGTCCGACCAGTAGTCGTAGTGCGCGATGCGGCGCAGCGATCCCTCGATCCCGCCCATCACGATCGGCACGTCGTTGAAGGCTTCGCGGCACCGCTGTGAATACACCAGCGATGCGCGGTCCGGCCGCTTGCCGCCTTGGTCGCCGGGCGTGTACGCGTCGTCGCTGCGGATCTTGCGGTCGGCGGTGTAGCGGTTGATCATCGAATCCATGTTGCCGGCGGTGACGCCGAAGAACAGGTTCGGCTTGCCCAGCGCCTTGAACGGATCGGCGCTCTGCCAATCGGGCTGCGCGATGATGCCCACGCGAAAGCCCTGCGCTTCCAGCACGCGGCCGATCACCGCCATGCCGAAGCTGGGATGGTCGACGTACGCGTCGCCGGTGACGATGATGATGTCGCAGCTGTCCCAGCCGAGCTCGTCCATTTCCCTGCGGCTCATCGGCAGGAATTTCGACGTGCCGAAGCGGCTCGCCCAGTACTTGCGGTAGCTGGTGATCGGCTTCGCGGCGCGCGCGAAAAAGGAGACGTCGACGGGGGCGTTCATGGGGGGCTGGGGACCGGCGCGAGCGCGCCGGCCGGGCAACCCGCCATTTTAAGTGAGAAGGCCACAGAGCGCAGCCCTCATGGGTATTTGCCTTACTGGCGCCGGCGCAACTGCCCGCGAATTTCGCCGCCGGGGAATTGCGTCGAATGGATGTTGACGTACCACAGGCCTGCCATCAGGTCGGCCGCCTGCGCCGGCGTCACCACCGTTTCACCCTGGATCGGCT
>JAQGMS010000046.1 GCA_028292245.1 Ramlibacter sp. | reverse complement strand
GATCCAGACCTGTTGCGTCGCGTTGCCGAAAAGGCGATGAATACGAATGTGCGGCGTCTTGCCGATGGTCTGCAGGATGGTGTCGGCTTTCATGCGGTCTCCTAGTTACCTGTGATCGGGAAAATCGGGAGAGCCATTGTGGCGATAATCGCCGCGTGAAGCACGCTGGACCGCCGCTGGTGCAAGTCTCGAAAGAGCGCACTGGAGGAACGTCCGGACTGCACAGGACAGCGTAGGAGGTAACACCTCTCCACCGCGAGGTGAGGATCAGAGCAACAGAGACGAGTCGCAGCGGGCAACCGCTGCGGGTGAAACGGGCAATCTCTACGCGCAGCAATACCAAGTAGGCACACGTTGACGGGGCCCCCGGAGTGTGCGGGTAGGTAGCACCGAGCCGTTTGGCGACAAGCGGCCCAGAGGAATGGCGGTCACGTCCGGGCCTTCGCAAGGGGGACCGGACGCCACAGAATCCGGCTTACGGCGGACTTCACACTTTTTATTCGGCGGGGCGCGGCTAGAAGCGCTCGCCTGGCCGCAGGTAGCGCCACTGGCCGGGCGCGAGGCCGGCCATCGGCAAGCGGCCCAGGCGGATGCGCTTGAGCGCCTCCAGGCGCAGGCCCACCTGTTCGCACATCCACGGCACCAGGTAAGGCGGAATGCCTTTCAACGCGAAGCGCAAGCGCGTCTCGTTTTGCCAGCTCACCTTGATCGGCGGCAGCGGCCGGCCTTCGAACGCCAGGCCGTGAGACAAACGCGCCAAGCCGTCGGGCACGATGGTCCCGCTGACCTGCGCGATCAGCTCCTGCTCGATCGACAGCGCGTCCTCGGTGAGCTTGCGCACGATACGGCGGTCCTGGCTGAACACGGCAAGGCCGCTCGCCGGTGGCGGCAAGGGCAGCAGCACGGCGAGTTGCGAGAAGTGGCGCTTCACGCTGCGAACGCCCGAATCGTCGTCCGGTGCGCGCGCCGCCGGTTGCAGCATGGCTTGCGCTTGCTCGTCGCTGGCGCCGGCGGGCTTGTGCAACAGCAGCGTGACGGGTTCGAGCGTGGCGGTGGTGGCGCCCGCATCGAGTTCCACCTTCTGGCCCTCGCCGACGCGGAACTGCGGCTCTTCGATCACCTGCCCGTCGACGCGCACCCAGCCGCCCTCGATGTATTGCTCCGCCTCGCGCCGCGAGCAGGGCAGCATCGCGGCCACGCGCTTGGCCAGGCGGATCGGTTCAGCCACCCGCTTGCGCCAGGCCGAGGGATGCGATGCGCTGCACGTGCGCCAGCAATGAGCGCTGGGCCACCGGCCACATGCGCGGCGGCACGTCGTCGTAGGCCAGTTCCACCCATTCTTCCAGCCCCCCCTGCGGCCGCGCCTGCATCGCGGCGATGACCTTGGCCTCGCGCTTGAGCCGGTGCGCCTTCAGCTGCGCGATGGCTTGGCGCGCGGACCCGAGCACGTAGCCGTGCGCGGGCAGGATGAATTCGATGCCATGTTCGTTGCAGGCGGCGGTCAAGGTATCGAGCGAATCGAGATAGGCCGTCATGTCGCCATCCGGCGGGTCGACCACCGTGGTGCTGCCGTTGAGGACGTGGTCGCCCGAGAACAGCAGGCCGTCTTCCAGCAAAACCAGGCACAGGTGGTTGGCCGCATGGCCGGGCGTGTGGATGACCTTCAGCGTGTGGCGCGAGCCGCCGCCTTCAAGCACCAGTTGCTCGCCGTCGGCCAATGGCCGGTCCGGCACGAACTCGCTGGCCGGCCGCGCCGTCGGCGCCGAGGGCAAGCCGAGGATCGGCGGCTTGATCGTGCAGAGCGCCTGCAGCGGCCGCGCGCCGGGCGAGTGGTCGGCATGCGAATGGGTGCAGACGATCATGCGGATGTCGCCGTTCGCCGCGCGCCACAGCCGCTCCAGGTGCTCGGGCTCGTTGGGCCCGGGGTCGATGGCGATGTAGCCGGTCTGCGGGTCGCCGACCAGGTAGCTGTTGGTGCCGGGCCCCGTCATCACGCCGGGGTTGGGAGCGGTCAGGCGCGTGACGTTGCGCAACAAGGCCACCGGCTGGTCATTGCGCCAGTCGAGGTGGTGCACCGCCTGGCCGTCGGGGCTGACCAGCGTCAACTCACCATACGGCGACTCGTGTTCCATGTAGCGGGCGTCTGCGCCGTTCAGCAGCCCGGCGCGCGGGCAACTGGTCCACAGCGGCTGCTCGCCCGCGCAAGCTTGCAGCACGGCGTCGACCGATTCGAACTTCGCCAGCCGCTCCAGCGTGCGTACGGTCGGGAAGACCGTGAAGAACGTTCCGGCCTTGTGGCTTGCCAGCGCGTCGGCCGGCCGCACCCACGCAGGTTCGAACTGCTCGGTTTCGTCGGCCACCGGTGCCTGGCCCTCGGGCACGCGGGCGACGAGGAAGGGCACGTCGAAGCGGCGTGGCAGGTCGCGGTCGGTGATCCAGTGCGCCAACGCGAACACCTGGTCGGCTGCAAGCACCAGGCCGCGCGCGCGGCATTGCTCGAGCAGCGGCCGATGCCGGTCCAGCGCCGCGAGATCCTTCGCATCGAGTGCGCGGCCGTCGGCGTGACGGGCCAGCAAGATGCCCAGCTCTTCGAAACTCTCACGAATCGCCGCGATCGACTGGGTCAGGAGCGCGTCGTCCTGGGTCGGCCGGCGTGCGGCGACGTCGTGGGCTTGGGCATCGGCTGCGTCGATGGCACCGCCCGGGAACACATGGGCGCCGGGCGCGAAGCGGGCGTCGGCCGAACGCCGCGTCATCAGCACCTCCACGCCCCGCGGCCCGTCGCGCAGCAGCAGCACGGTGGCCGCGGGCTGCGCCGCGACCGGCTCGCGCTGCACGTGGAGAAATTGGGAAGCTCGAACCATGCCCGCATTATGGGCAAGACCCTAATCCTCCGGTGTGACCCCGAGGGCGACCAGGAAACGCGCCACCATGTTGTAGGTGGCGATCGCGGCGGTGAGCTCGACCAGCTCGGTGATTTCGAAGCTGTCGCGCAATTGGGCGAACAGCGCGTCGTCTACCTTCACGTCGAGGGTCATCCGGGCGGCGTATTGCACGACCAGTGATTCCGTCCTGCCCAGCCCGCCGGGCACACCGCCGGTCGGCGTGGCCGCGTATTGCGTCAGGGCGTCCAACTCGGCCTGGGTGCCGCCGTTGGCGAGGAACTCGGGCGCGTGGTGGTGGTACTCGTAATGCGCACCGG
Organism: Ramlibacter sp.; assembly: GCA_028292245.1. Classification (GTDB taxonomy): domain Bacteria; phylum Pseudomonadota; class Gammaproteobacteria; order Burkholderiales; family Burkholderiaceae_C; genus Ramlibacter. Next base: position 6,902 of record JAQGMS010000046.1, on the reverse strand, counting down.
TGAGCAGGGCCACCGTGCAGATCGCCAGTTCGCGCAACTTGCCGCTGCCGGAAAACGCCGTGCGCACGTTTTTCAGGTAGACGTTCCAGCCGCGGGCCAGCGGTTCGCTCCAGAGCAAGGCGCGGTCGAGATTGAGCAGGGCGCCTCCCCGGCGTTCGAGGACCGCTTTCACCAGGTCGTCGGGCTGGGGCTTGGCCTCGGGAGTCCAGTCGGGAATGCGCATGGCCGGATGATAATCGCCCCATGCGTGTCCACTTCACCAAGATGCAGGGAGCCGGCAACGATTTCGTCGTGCTGGATGAGACGCGCGGCCTGCTGAAACTGAGCGCCGGCCAGTACCGGTTCCTGGCCGACCGGCATTTCGGCGTCGGCGCCGACCAGGTCCTGTCGGTGCGGCCTTCGCCGGCGGCGGGCATCGATTTCGAGTACGTGATCCACAACGCCGACGGCGGCGAGGTGGAGCAGTGCGGCAACGGCGCGCGCTGCTTCGTACGCTATGTCCGCGACAAGGGGCTGACATCACGCGACAGCGTCAAGGTGCGGACGGTGTCGGGCGTGATCGAACCGCGCCTGAACCCCGACGGCCGCGTGACCGTCGACATGGGCTCGCCGGTGTTCGAGCCGGCCGCCATTCCGTTCGATGCCGCCGGCCTGTCGCCGCAAGCCGACGGAAAGTGGGAAAAGTGGCATCTGGCCCTTGGCACCAGCGCCGATTCCGCTATCATTTCTGTAGCGATCCTGTCGATGGGCAACCCGCACGCGGTGCAGGAGATCGACGATGTGGACCAGGCCCCGGTGCGCACGCAGGGCCCGCAAGTCGAAAACCACCCGCGCTTTCCGAACCGGGTGAATGCGGGCTACATGCAGGTGGTGGACCGCTCGCATGTGCGCTTGCGGGTGTGGGAGCGCGGAGCCGGCGAGACACTGGCTTGCGGCACCGGAGCCTGCGCGGCGGTGGTGGCCGGCATCCGGCTGGGACGGCTTGATGCGAAGGTCGACGTGCAGACGCGCGGCGGACCGTTGACGATAGCGTGGGCCGGCGGCAACAGCCCGGTGCTGATGACCGGCCCGGCCGTGACGGTGTTCGAAGGCGAAATTGAGGTACCCGATCTATGATGACAACCGATGGCATGAACCCGATCACCGAAGACGACATCGCCAATTACCTGGCGAACACCCCCGACTTTTTCGCGCGGCACGCGCAACTGCTCGCCGCCGTGCAACTGAGCAGCCCGCACGGCACCCGCGCGGTGAGCCTGCAGGAGCGGCAGGCCGAAATGCTGCGCGAGAAGATCAAAGCGCTGGAGCACCGCATCATGGACATGGTGCGCCATGGCAACGAGAACGTGATCATCGCCGACCGCCTGCACCGCTGGGCCCGCAACCTGTTCCAGGTGCAGTCGGGCCGGGCGCTGCCGGCCACCATCGCCGCGGAGATCGCCAACCAGTTCATGGTGCCGCAGGTCGCGATCAAGGTCTGGGACGTAGACAACCGCTATGGCGCGGAAGTTTTCGCCGAGGGCGTGAGCGATGACGGCAAGACCTTCGCTTCGTCGTTGACCCTGCCGTACTGCGGCGTGAACTCCGGCTTCGAGGCGGTGAACTGGCTGGAGGATTCCGCCATGGCGATGTCGGTGGCCCTGATCCCGCTGCGCGAGGGCAGCGCCAACGGCACCGGCCCGGCGTTCGGCATGCTGGTGCTGGCCTCGCCGGACCCGCAGCGCTTCCAGAGCGGCATGGGCACGGACTTCCTGGAGCGCATCGCGGAACTGGCGAGCGCCGCGCTGTCGAGGCTGCGGGCCAAATAGCATGGAATTGGTGGAGCGCTACCTCGAGCATGTGCGAGTCGAAAAAAGGCTTGCGGCTCGCACGGTGGAACTCTACTCACTCGACCTGCAAAAACTCACCGAGAACGCAGTCAAGGCCGGCGTCGAACTCACGCGCGTGCAGAACGCGCACATCCGCCGATGGGTCGCGCAGATGCACGGCGGCGGGCGCAGCGGCCGCGGCATCGCACTGATCTTGTCGGGATGGCGGGGTTTCTACACCTGGCTGGGGCGTCAGGGGCTGGTGGACAGCAACCCGGTGCAGGACGTGCGCGCGCCCAAGGCGGCGAAACCGCTGCCCAAGGCGCTGAGCGTCGATGACTCCGTGCAACTGGCCAGCTACGCCAACGCCGATGCCGACCCCTGGCTCGAAGCCCGCGATGCAGCCATCGTCGAACTGCTCTACGGCTGCGGCCTGCGGGTCGGTGAGCTGGTTGGCCTGGATGCGCGGGCCAGTGCCGGCGCGCGCGGCTGGATCGACATGCAGGCCGCGGAAGCCCACGTGCTGGGCAAGGGCAGCAAGCGCCGCACGATGCCGGTGGGCAGCAAGGCTGTCGAAGCGTTGACGAAATGGCTGGAACTGCGCGAACAGGGCGGCGGCCGACCGCAAGCGGCCTTGTTCACCGGCCGCCACGGCACCCGCCTGACGGCGCAGGCCGTGTGGCAGCGCCTGAAGCGCCGCAGCCTGCTGGCCGGCCTGGCGACGCCGGTGCATCCGCACATGCTGCGCCATTCATTCGCCAGCCACGTGCTGCAATCGAGCGGCGATTTGCGCGCGGTGCAGGAGCTGCTGGGCCACGCCAACATCACCACCACGCAGGTTTATACGCGGCTGGACTTCCAGCACCTGGCCAAGGCGTATGACGCCGCGCACCCGCGGGCGCAGCGCAAAAAATAGTCCCGAGACGACGACGCTTCGCGCCGTCAGCTGGTCAGCGTGAACACCGCCCGCTTGCTGTCGGGCGCGACGTTCGACAACAGAGCCGACAGCCGATCGATCACCTGCTGCGCGTCGGCCCTTTCGGTTGGCACCAGCGTCTGCGCGACGCGCACCTGGGCCACCCATTCGATCGGCTTGTTCTTGAACGGCATCAGGCAGCGCGCCACCACGCGGGGGCCTTCCGATGCCGCGTCCTCCGCGCTGAGCGGCCCTTCCACCAGCATGCCGAAACGCAACTCCGACAGCCGCGCCACCGCATCGATCTCGCGGGCGGCGGCAAGCAGCCGGCCGGCGACGCGCAGCGGAAGTTCGTCGGCGGACTTGGCGCCGAAATCGCGCCGGACCTGGTCGACGTTGACGATGTCGATCAGCAGCACCGCGCTCTGGAACTTGAGCCGCTGCGAGCGCACCATCATCCGCAGCAGCCGTTCGGCGAAGACCTGGCCGTTGATCAGGCCGGTCGCCGGGTCGATCCGGTCCAGGCCCTGGATGCGCCGGTTGTTCTCGCGGCGCTGCTGGCTGCGCACCATCAGGATCACCAGCAGGATCGGCAACTCGATGGCGATGCCCACCTGCATGCCGTGCATGGTCCAGAAGCTGATCGGGATCAGCCCGGCGAGCCGGCCCAGGGGAAACAGTGAGCCGATGATCACCGGCGCATTGCCGGCCAGCAGCCAGAAGGCGTAGCGGTCGCCGCGACGGGCCGCCCAGATCAGGGCAGCCATCGCGATGGTGGTCGCCACGGCGATGTAGGGAATCATCACCCGCAGGCGTAGCGATGGCTCGACCAGCACGATGCCAAGCGCCGCGGCGATGGACGCCAGCGCCAGGCCGGTGAGCAGCAGGTGCAGCTTGCGCGAGCGCTCCGGCATCGATACGGTGGCCGAGAAGAACCACATCAGCGAGCCGACGGTCAGCACCGGCAGCACCATCGGCGAAACGTCGTTCCAGCGGGGCATGTGGGGCCACAGGTGCAGGCCGCCGATGCCGGTCATCGCCGCCTGGGCAAAGCCCATCAGCGCCACGCTCAGCGCATAGAAGCCATAGGCGCCGTCGCGCAGCGAAACGGCGCTCAACACGCCGACTGTCACCGCCAGGCCGGCCAGGCCGAAGTAGATGCCCAGGATCAGCGAAGTCTGCTGTTCGTGCCGGCTCAGGTAGCTTTCGCTGACGAAAGAGAGCGGGGCGCTGAAGCTGTGCGGGTTTTCGACGCGCAGCAGGTATTTGCGCGGCTCCTCGGCCGAGACCACCACCGGCAGCAGCGGATGGCGGTGCGGAACCGGCCAGTCCGCCACCGGCAGCGTGTCGCCCGCCGATTGGGGCGCCCATTGGCCGGTGCTGTCGGGCGTGTAGAGGGTGACGCGGTCGACCGAGGGGTAGGGAATCTCGAGGTACCAGCGCTCGGCGTCGGGCGCCGGCGGGATGGTGAAGCGAATCCACAAGGCCTTGCCCGTGGTCAGCGGATAGATTGCCCCCTGGCGCGTGGGTGACCACGCAATGGCACGGTCCGTCGCGACGTTGTCGACGATCGCATCGCCCGCCGGATCGATCCAGGCGTCGCCCCAGTCCAGCAGTTCGACCGGCTGGTGTGCGGAATCCAGATCGAGCACCGTTCGCCCCGCCGCGGGGGCTGCCGCGATCGCAGCCAGGAGCAGCACGGCTCCCAGCAGCCGGCGGCTGCCATCCTTGAACCCCATTATTCGGACACTCCTCTGCCGCCTATTGTGCGCTGACGGCGGCCCGATCCCGATTTGCCCGACCGGCAAGACCGGACAATAGCGGCCATGAAAACCATTCGTTTGAAGGACGGCAAGGAGCGTTCCCTGCTGCGCCGCCACCCCTGGATCTTCGATTCGGCCATTGCCAGGGGCGGCGCCGATTCAGGCGAGACCGTGCGCGTGGAATCGCATTCAGGACAGTTCCTGGCCTGGGCGGCTTTCAGCCCGGAGTCGAAAATCCGCGCCCGGGCCTGGAGCTTCGACGAAAGCCAGCGCATCGACGCGGCGTTTCTCGCGGCGCTGTGCCAACGCTCGGTGCGGGCCCGCGGCCGCTTCGACATTCCCAGCGACGGCATGCGGCTGGTCCACGGCGAATCGGACGGCTTGCCCGGCCTTATCGTGGACCGCTATGGCGACACGCTGGTGGCGCAGTTCCTGGCGGCGGGGGCGGAGCGCTTCAAGCCGGCGCTGGCCGACGCGCTGCTCAAGGAAACGGGCCTGACCCGCCTTTACGAGCGTTCCGACACCAATGCGCGCTCGCTCGAGGGCTTGCTGCCGGCAGCCGGCTGGCTGCGCGGGGAGGGGCCGACGGAATTGGCCATTCGCGAACACGACTGGGCGCTGACACTGGACATCGCCACCGGGCACAAGACCGGTTTCTACCTCGACCAGCGCGACAGCCGGCGCAAGTTCGCGCAGTACGTGCGCCGCCTGCAGTCGCAGCGCGTGCTCAATTGCTATTGCTACACCGGAGGCTTCACGGTGGCCGCATTGTCGGGTGGCGCGGCTCACGTCACCTCGATCGACTCGTCGGCGCCCGCACTGGAGCGCGCTCGCGCACACGTGGCACTGAATGGGTTCGACGCGGCGCGCGCCGACTTCATCGACGCGGACGTAAACGGGTCGCTGCGCCGGTTCATCGAAGAGGGGCGCACTTTCGACGCGATCGTGCTGGACCCGCCCAAGCTCGCGCCGACGGCCGCCCATGCGGAGCGCGCGGCCCGCGCGTACAAGGACATCAACCGGCTGGCGCTCAAGTTGCTGGAACCGGGTGGCGTGCTGTTCACGTATTCCTGCTCCGGCGGCATCAGCGCCGACTTGTTCCACAAGATCGTCGCGTCGGCCGGCGCCGATGCCGGCGTCGACGGCTACATCAGCGAACGCCTGGGCGGCGCGCCGGACCATCCGATGACGCTCGAGTTCCCGGAAGGTGAGTACCTGAAGGGGCTGGTGGTCGTGCGGAAGTGAGGCGGAGGGTTCGCTGACGTTCACGAAGACTCCTCGTCACCCAGCCATATCAACAAGCCCGACAGGCCATTGATTTCCCCCGTAAACTGCCCCACATTCGATGTTTTAGGCCGCCACCATGAGTCTCATTCCCGCCACCATCCTCACCGGCTTCCTGGGCTCGGGCAAGACCACTTTGCTCAAGCGCGTGCTGCAGGAAGCCCACGGGCAGAAGATCGCCGTGATCGAGAACGAATTCGGCGAGGAAAACATCGACAGCGACATCCTGGTTTCGGACACCAAGGAGCAGATCATCCAGATGAGCAACGGCTGCATCTGCTGCACGATCCGCGAGGACCTGCGCGCAACGCTGCGGGACCTGGCGGAGAAGAAGCGCAAGGGCGAATTGGACTTCGAGCGCGTGGTGATCGAGACCACCGGCCTGGCCGATCCAGGGCCGGTGGCGCAGACCTTCTTCATGGACGACGAGATCGCCGAGAGCTACCTGCTCGATTCCATCCTCACGCTGGTCGATGCCAAGCACGCGGCCCAGCAGCTCAACGACCGCCAGGAAGCGCGTCGCCAGGTGGGTTTCGCCGACCAGATCTTCATCAGCAAGACCGACCTGGTCGCCAAGGACGAGACCGACGCGCTGATCCACCGCCTCAAGCACATGAACCCGCGCGCGCCGATGAAGGCGGTGCATTTCGGCGATGTCAAGCTCAACGAGGTGTTCGACCTGCGCGGCTTCAACCTCAACGCCAAGCTCGATATCGATCCGGATTTCCTGAAGGAGGAAGAAGAGCACGACCACGCCGGCCATGACCATGCGCACGACCACGAGCATGGCGAACACTGCGACCATCCCTCCCACGCCTCGGAGGGCCACGGCCACCACCACCATCACGACGACGATGTGAAAAGCTTCGTTTTCAGGTCCGAGCGGCCGTTCGATCCCGCCAAGCTGGAAGACTTCCTGGGCGCCATCGTCAACATCTACGGCCCGAAGATGCTGCGCTACAAGGGCGTGCTGAGCATGAAAGGCACCGAGCGCAAGGTGATCTTCCAAGGCGTGCATCAGTTGATGGGAAGCGACCTGGGGCCGCAATGGGCCGACGGCGAGACCCGCAACAGCAAGATGGTGTTCATCGGAATCGACCTGCCCAAAGATATCTTCCTGCAGGGGCTGGA
>JAQGMS010000035.1 GCA_028292245.1 Ramlibacter sp. | reverse complement strand
TGTGGAAAAGCCTCGAAGGTTGAACGGTGCGTCCCGATGAAGCCTAGCTTAAGGCGGGGCGCCAGTCAGTCGAGGACGTGTGCTGGACGCCGCACGCCCCGTTTGAATCCAAGTCTGCTTGTGGCCGAAAGCCGCCAATGGATCAGCCCAGCTGCCCACAACTCCAGACCCAACTCGCCGTCTCAGGGAAAGCGCCCGAACCAGAGCACCGACAGCGCGGCTGCAGTGAGCGCGGCCAGCGCCGCGACTAGCGCCAACAGCCCCGAAACCTCGGTCTCTCGCGTCTGCACCTGCAGGCGCGAGCCGAGGTGCTCGTAGACGCTGCGCAGCTTTTCCGCGGTGCCGGCGTAGAGGTACTCGCCGCCGGTCATGCGCGCCACTTCGCGCAAGGTCGGTTCGTCCAGCCGCAGGTACATGGGCATGCCCTCGGCCGTCGCGGCCTCGCCATCGACCGTGCCCAGGCCCACCGCGTAGATGCGCACCCCGCGGTCGGCGGCCATCTTCGCCGCCGCCAGCGTGTCCACGCCGGTGGTGCGGCGGCCGTCGCTCAGCAGAATGATCGCAGCGGAGGTGTACGAGCCCGGCGCCACCGGCGCGACCTGCTTGGGCGGCGGCTTCGCCCGGTCGTCCAGGCTGCGGCCGCGCGGCTTGCTGCCGAAGGTCATTTCGCCGACGTCGATGCCGTGATCGGGGAACAGCTCGGACAGGCACAGCACGATGGCATTTCCCACCGCCGTGCCCATCTGCATCTGGAAGCCGTCGATGGCCGCGACCAGCGATGCGCGGTCCAGTGTCGCCGCCTGCGCGACCTGGCTGCTGCCGGCGAAAGTGACGAGGCCGACCTCGATGTTCTTGGGCAGGTCACGCAGGAACAATTTGGCCGCGTCCTGCGCGGCTGCCATCCGGGTCGGCTTGACGTCGGTGACGCGCATGCTGAGCGACACGTCCATGGCCAGGATGATCGTCGTCCGGGCCCAGGGCAAGGGCACCCGCGCTATCGGCCGCGCCGCGGCCAGCAGCAGCATGGAGCAGGCAAGCAGGAGCAGGGCCGGCGGCACGTGACGCCGCCAGTTGCGGCGCGCCGCCGCCGCGCGGACGACCGCGACACTGCTGTAGCGCACCGCCGCCTTGCCGCGCCGGCGCAGCAGCCACAGGTAGGCGACGGGCAGCAGGGGCAGCGCCAGCATCAGCCAGAGGTACTGCGGCCACAGGAAGAACATCGCAGCATCGTGCCCCGGAAGCGGGCGCTTGGCAACCGCCGCGTTTGGGAGCCGTTCGTAGCGGAGCAGGAGTGCCAAGTCGGTGTGATACCTTTCGCGGCTCGCGCTTGCTTGTATGGCGCCCAGGGAGCATTGACATGATGCGCATCGACTCAGCTCGGCCGTTTCTGGCTGCAATCCTTATTGCCTGTGCAGGGTGGGCTTGGCCGGCCAGCGCCGCCATGCGGCAAGAATCTCCCACCGTGCGGCAGGCGCGCGAATTGGTGGACACCTATTACGGCAACCCCGAACTGCTTACGCGCGCCGCCGCGTTGCTGGAAGCGGCGTATGCCCAGAACCCGCGCGAAACGCACCTTTTCGTACAGGCTGCGCGCATCACCATGATGGGTGGGCGATTGAGCTACGACAGGTACGACGGCAATCTGATCGCGCGCTACAGCGCCCTGGTCGACCAAGCGCTTGCGCTGGACGCCACCAACGACAAGGCCCATATTCTCAAGGCGGATGTCTTCGAGATGCAAGGTCGCCGGCGCGAGCAATTGGTAGAGCTCGAGAAGGCCCGCACGTTCGCAGCGGGCATCGAGGACCCGTGGCTGCAGGTCGGCTTCGCGCGCTACCACATGGCCATCGGCGAGGTCGGCGTGGCACATGCCATCTACTCGAATCTGGTCGATTTGGGACCGGGCACCACTGCGTCGGACCGCAGGGCGTACATCGCTGCGGTGGACCAACTCGGTGAAATGCTCGTTGGCGAAGCATCACTGGAGGACCACCTGCGCAAGTACGGCGCCCTCACCTTGCAGCACCACTACCCCACCGATGGCGAGTCGGTGGAGAATGCCGCCAGCCGGTTCCTCACGTCCGGCATGGTGGACGACGCGATGGCGTTTGCCCGCGAGTCGCTCAAGGCTGCTGACTGCGCCAACATTCGCGTGCCGCAAGCGACTTGCGTCAATGCGCGCATGACCCTCGCCGCGTCGCTCTATGCAAAGGCGGCGCAGCTGCACAAGGCGGGCCGGCCACGGAAGGAAACCCAACCGCTGCTGGATGAGGCCAACCGCCAGGGCTTCCACCGAGGCGAGATCATGGGCCACATGCAGCAATGCAGGTGCGGATGGTTCAGCCAACTCACCCCGACGCTCGACGAGATACTCACGGCGCGCTGACGCTGCGCGACGGCGCGGGTCTGCTGCTCTACAACGCGAACTGCCGCGCAGCAAACGCCCAAGCCAGCCGCGAGGCGTCGGGCCCGAGTGCGTCGCTGTGCGGTTCGCCCTTCATGCCGCCGCTCCAGGCATGCGCCAGCAGCCCGATCTCGACGAAAGTTGCGACGACCCGTTGGCCGCCGGAGAAGTCGGTCACCTGCATGGGATAGCGCTTGCCGCGCTGCAGGCTGCGCCGGTTGCCCGCCCTGGCCTGCGCCGCATCGGCCCACATGCTCACGGCCGCCTGGGCATTGCTCGCGGCGACCACGCCATCGCGGCCGCCATGGATCACCATCAGCGCCGGCCAGGAGGCCGTCATGTCGGCAGGCGTCGCAACCAGCGGCGCCGTCCCGCGGCGGCCGCGCATCGCCTGGACGGCGGAAGCCGTCGACGTGGCCGTGCCCGGAGGGATTCCGGAATGCATGATCACCGCCTTGAATCGCGCGGGCTCATGAGTCGCCAGCAAGGCCGCCATGCTGGCGCCCGCCGACATGCCCGCCACCGCGATCCTTTCCCTGTCGGCGCCATAGAGCAGGCAGGCCTGGTCGATCGCGTTCATGATCAGCGCCATTTCGCCGCGCGCGCGGCCATGGCGCGTTTCATACCAGTTCCAGCAGCCGTGCACATTGCTCATGCGGTCCTGCTCGGGATAGAGAACCAGGAAGCGATGCTGGCGGGCGATGCGATTCATGCGCGTGCTGCGGGCGAACGAGTTCGCATCCTGGCCGCAGCCGTGCAGCATGACCAGCATCGGCAACCGTTCCCGCAGGCCCACGCCGGGAGGCCGGTAGAGGCGATAGCGCCGCGCGCCCGCGGCCCCCACCGCGACTCCTGCGATCCAGTCGCCCTCCACTTGCGGGATGGATCGGCGCACGCCGGAGGGCAACCAGCTCGGACGCTTCGCCTGCCGCTTGGGTGCGAGGCTGCGCGTGAGCAGCCGGGTCCATGCGGACAGGGGGTTTCGCTTGGCCATCGGGCATTGTGCGGGCCCGCATGGACCGGTCTCGCGGATACGTACTACTACGTCCGCGCTCTCCTACGAATGCATCCAGCCGAGCACGTCACAAAGCGTGGCACAGCAGCACCGGTTGCGTAGCAATGTTTACAGCGGTGTCACTGCGCTGGAAGGGCGATGGTTGAGATCATCGGGTGACACAAGGAAAGCAACGATGACCACAGCCGCAACCGAATTCCGTGTCAACACATCGACTCTGTTCAACCAGGGCCAGCCGGTGACGGCGACCCTCACCGGTGGCGCGACGGTCGTCGTGTGGGGCGACACCGAGGGCGGCGCGCAGGGCTCGCTGAGGTTCCAGCTCTTCGACACGCAGGGGCAGCGAGTCGGCGGGCAAATGACGGTCACCGCCGATGCGTACGCATATGCGCCGTCCTCCGTCGCGAGGCTCGACGATGGAGGCTTCGTCGTTTCATGGGTGGGGACCGACGGTGACATCCACTTCCAGCGTGTCTCATCCACTGGCGGCCTGATGGGCGGAGAGACGCAGGCCAACCCGGACAGCGGTCCCGCGGCGGCCCAGTCCAACCAGGCCGTGACGGGCCTGAACGACGGCGGCTGGCTCGTCGCCTGGAAAACCGACATCGACCAGGCCGGCTACGAGAGCATCTCGAGCCAGCGTTACGACGCCAGCGGCGCGCCGGTCGGCAGCACGCTGATCGTCGAGTCGCTGCCCGTCGTGATGGACACGGCCGTGACGACCTCGCTGCTCTCTGGCGGCTATGTGGTTGTGTGGGACAAGGGCGGCGAAATCGTGCAGCGCCGCTATGACGCCGGCGGGCAGGCCGTAGGCGGCGGCGCGCCGCAGCCCATCAGCACCGAAGGTGGGAATCCACCTCATGTGGCCGCGCTGGCCGACGGAGGCTGGCTCGTCCTGTACCTGGGAAGCCACAACACTTTGTACACACAGCGGTTCGACAGTTCCGGGCTCGCAGTGGGCGGCGCCGCCGCGATTGCCCAGGAAGGGAACAGCTCCTACTTCCAGGCGGCCACTGCCACGGGGCTCGCGAACGGCGGCTACCTGCTCACGTGGCCGACCGCCGGGGCGGCGCCGTACGAGGCCGACATCCATGCCCAGCGCTTCGACGCGGGCGGCGTGCGCGTGGGCGATGAATTCCTGGTGAACACCGTCACGGACGACAGCCAGAACATGCCTTCCGTCACGGCGCTACAGGGCGGCGGCTTCATGATCACATGGGAATCGATGCTGGAAGACGGAAGCGGCACCGGCGTGTACGCGACGCGTTACGACGCGAATGGCGTCGCGCAGTCCAATGCCGGCTGGCTGGATGGCGGAGGTGGCAACGACGTTGTCCAGTGGGATGGCACGCAGGACGCGAGGCTCTTCGGATCCGGCGGCAACGACACGCTCATCGGCGGCACCGGCAACGACATCATCGATGGCGGCTCCGGCAATGACCGGTTGTACGTGGTCAGCGGCAACGACTCCCTCAATGGCGGCATGGGCGTGGACACGGCTGTGTTCGGCACGGCGGCTTCGGGCATCACGGGCTACTCCGCCGACTCGCAGGGTTCGCTGACTGCAACCACCTCGAACGGCACCTTCATGGTGTCGCAAGTGGAGCGCGCGCAGTTCACCAACGGGCTCTTTGCGCTCGACACGCACGCCGGCGGCAACACGTGGTGGGCAGCGTCGCTCTACCACCTGGCCTTCGGTGCCCTGCCGGGCATGGAAGACTTGAGCCGGATGACCGCCCAGCTGGATCAACTGGGAACCCCCGCCGCGCTGGCCCAGGCCATGCTCGATACCTACGCGCCAGGCATTTCCAACCATGATCTCGTGGTCTTGATGTACCAGCTGGTGGTGCACGCCACCCCACCGGACGCGTTCGTGCAGGCCTATGAGGAGCAGATCGGGCCATGGACCCCGCAGCCCGGACGGCCCGGTCCCGGTCCGTGGTTTGCTTCGCAGGCCGAATTCGTGGAGTACGCGGCGCAGCACCCGTTGCACGAGGAGGCGCTGGTCGGTTTCACCGGCAGCGTCCAGCAATTGGACCCGGCGTATTTCTAGCAGCTTGTCGCCCAGCTGCCCGCACTTGCGCCTCTCACTGGCTTGGGGGAAACCGGACGATGTCGGTATTCGCGCCGCACAGCAGCACGCCGATGCGCTGGCCCGGCTTGGCGCGCCAGGCGCCTTGCAGCAGTGCGGCCAGCGCCGCGGCGCCGCCCGGCTCGGCGACGATGCGCAGCGTTTTCCACAGCGCATGCTGGGCAGCGGCGATGGCCTCGTCGTCGACCAGCACGGCCTGTGCGACGAATTGCTGCGCTAGCGGAAACATCAACTGGCCCACGCGCTTGGGCGCCAATGAATCGGCCGCGAGGCCGCCGGCCGGCGCATCCACCGGCTCGCCGGCCTGCAGCGCCATGCTCAGCGTCGGCGCCGCGCGCGGTTCGACCGCCACAAGCGGCGTGCGGCCCGCGTACCAGGCCGCCATGCCGCCGATCAGGCCACCGCCGCCGACCGCCACCAGCACGGCGTCGAGCGCCGGCGCCTGCTCCTCGAACTCCATCGCAACGGTCGCCTGGCCCAGCAGCGTCTCGACCTGGTCGAAGGCATGGACCGGCGCCGCTCCCGATTGCGCCGCCCACTCGACGCTCGCCGCCAGCGCGTCGGCATAGCGGTCCCCGACGATGCGCAGGTCGGCGCCATAGCCGCGGATCTGCTCGATCTTGGCCGGCGAAGCGACGCTGGGCACGAAGATGGTGGCCGGGTGCCCGGTTTTCATCGCGGCGTAGGCGGTCGCCGCGCCATGGTTGCCGCCGGACGCGGCAACGACGCCATTGGCGGGAATGGCGCGCGTGAGCATCTGCGTGAATGCGCCGCGGGACTTGAACGATCCGGCGTGCTGCAGGAATTCGAGCTTGAACACGAGCTGCACCCCGGGCAGGCCGAAATCGGCGCCGTCCACCTCCAGGACCGGGGTGCGCCGTATGTGCGGCTGGATCAGGCGCCCTGTCTCGCGGATGCGCCGTGCGTCGAGCGGAGATGTACTCATGGATGGGATTCCCCTATAACGGCAATCAAGGCCGGCCGAAGCGGCCCCAGTATAATTAGTCAATTAGCTAAATACAAGAACATGGACATCAAGGCCCTGCGCGCCCTGTCGAACGACAAGCGCCTGCTCGTGATGGAATGGCTCAAGGACCCGGTCGCGCATTTCCCGTCGCAGGTGTGGGGCGACCTCGTCCGCGACGGCGTGTGCGGCCAGTTCATCGCCGAAAAACTGGGCGTCAGCGCGGCAACCGCCAGCGTGCACCTCAATCAACTGGCCGATGCCGGCTTGCTGCAATCCAAGAAGATCAAGCAATGGGTCTTCTACCGGCGCGACGAGAAGCGCATCGCGCTGCTGAAACGCGCATTGAGCAAGGGCCTCTAGGCCGGGCGGATCATGGAAGGCCATGCTGGCGCTTCCCCGATAATCCGTGGGCATGAACAACCTTCGCTCTTGTCTTCCATGGAGCCTCGCGCTCTGCGCCCTGCTGGCCGCCTGTGGCGGTGGCAATGCCGATTCGCCCGCGGCCCCGATGCCGCCCCTGGCCCAGGCAGTGCTCGACGTGTCGAAATGCGATCCGCAATCGCTCGTGCAGGGTGACGTGCAGCAGGTCGGCGGCGATTGCGTCCGCGCCACGCCGGCCCTGCGCGCCTCCATGCGTCCGCTCGGCGCCCGTGTCGCCGCCGCAGCTTCCGGCTTCACCATCGAAATGCTGATGGACTGGGCCGAGACGGCTTATCCCGGATTCTTCGCGCCGCAGGGGCAGGTGACGCAGTTCGAAGCGCCGTACAACTACCGCTTTTATCCGGCGACGAACACCTACCTCGGCGTCGCCGGGGAGGATGTTTACGTGCGCGGTCCCCTGAGCGGCGGCGCGATCGCGCTGGTGGGCAGCCTTTCGGACTTCAGCTGCGAAGCCGCTCGCATCGGCTGCATGGTGCCGGGCGCGCCGACCCTCACGCGCGTCAGGCCGTTGGGCCGCTCGGCCAGCGTCGAATTCACCGCGCCGGCCAGCGCCGGCAGCAGCCCCATCGCGAGCTACACGGCCACCTGCGCGCACGGCTTTACGTCGATCGGCACGGCCTCATCGACGAGCAGCCCCATCACCGTGCCGAACCTGGTCGAAGGCCAGGCCTATGCGTGCATCGTCACCGCATTCAACCAGCAGGGCACCAGCGCGCCCTCGCTGGCCATGAGCGTCACGCCCCTGCCGATGTCGTACCAGCAGACCCGGATCAAGCTGGTGAGCGACTACGGCGACTACATCGGCGGGGGCAGGACGTACGAATACACCAAGGCCGATTCGCAGATCTTCGTTTCCGAAGGCGGCGGCCACCTGTCCGTCAACGTGACGGGCGACACCTGGTGGACTGGCGACTTCGTGTTGCCGTCGGGCACCACACGATGGGTGCCAGGCACCTACAGCGGGCTGGCCCGCTACCCGTTCAACGATTCGAATGGCGGCCTGAGCTGGTCGGGCGACGGCCGCGGCTGCAACACGCTCAGGGGCACGATCACCGTGACCTCCGCAAGCTACAACGGTGACGGCGCACTGGATTCGATCGCGCTCAGCTTCACCCAGTACTGCGAAGGCGGCTCCCCCGCGCTGCGCGGACAGGTCACCTGGGGTGCCAATGATCCGACCGCCGTCCCCGGCCCGGTGACACCGGTGCCCTCGAACCTGTGGCAGCCTGCCGCCGACGCCGTTCCCGCCAGCGGCAACTTCGTCTACCTGCAAAGCGACAGCGGCGACTACATCGGCGGCGGCAGGAACTACACCTACACCTCGTTCTCGACCAGCGGCGGCGGTGCCCAATTGAGCGTCAACGTCAACTCGGGCAACGAGTGGTGGTCGGGAAATTTCGTTGCCATGGCGGGCACATCGCCGCTGCAGGCGGGCTATTACCCCGACCTCGGCCGCTACCCGTTCCACAACCCCATGAAGGGCGGACTGGACTGGTCAGGCACCGGCCGGGGCTGCAACACCTTGACCGGCTGGTTCGCCATCGACGACATCGCCTACGACGGCGGATCGCTGCAGCGCGTGTCGCTGCGGTTCGAGCAGCACTGCGAAGGTGGCGGGCCGGCCTTGCACGGCCGGGTCCAGTGGAGCAAGTGACGCCAGGCGAGCCCGCGATCAGGCTGCCCTTGGCAGGACCCGTCCGGTTTCCAGCAGCGTCTTGAGGTTCGAGAGCACCGCGGGCCAGCCGCCGGAAACGCCCGCGAACATTTGCGCGTCCAGGTCTTCATGGGTGACCGTCAGGCGAACCAGGCCGTCGATGTGCGGCTCGATGTCGATGGACACGCGCGAATGCTTGGCTTCGTCCTTGGCATCGTCCGGCCTGGACCAGGTCAGGACCATGCGGCGCGGCGGATCGATCTCCACCACCTTGCCGCAGATGTCGACCGTATGCGCGTCGTCGAGGCGCTGGTGTTCCCAGGTGGAACCGGGCTTCCAGTCCGAAACGTTCACACGCACGCAGTTCGACTTCGGGCCCACCCAGTACTGGCCCATCACGTCGGTGTCGACGAATGCCTGCCACGCCTTTTCCGGCGTCGTTGCAATGTAGGTCACGTACACAAAGCTAGGTTTTGTCATCTTCATCACCTTCCAGTTTTTTCTTGAGGTCGCGCAACGCGCCGAGGCGGCTGCGCTCGAATTTGGAAATCCATCGCTCCTGGATTTCGAACAGCGGCACCGGGTTCAGGTAGTGCAGCTTTTCCCGGCCTTGCCAGACGACAGCGACGAGGTTGGCGTCCTCGAGCAGCTGCAGGTGCTGTGTCACGGCCTGGCGTGTCATGTCCATGTGCTCGCAAAGCGCTGTCAGCGTCTGGCCGTTGTCGCCGTGCAGCAGGTCGAGCAAACGCCTGCGCGTCGGGTCGGCCAGCGCCTTGAAGACTTTGTCGATGTCGGGCAACGAGGGGGTTTTCATTTCTCCGTATGAGTTGGCGATGTTTCGATTATATGCAGGCATTTACTTGCATGTCAAGCGCACTTCGTCCCGCGCCGCCGTTTTTTGAACGCAGAGGACGCAAAGATTGCGCAGAGGTCGCAGAGAAAACAGCCAAAGGTCTTGGTTTCCCCTCTGCGTCCTCTGCGAATCCTCTGCGCCCTCTGCGTTCAAAGAACCGTTGCGCGTGCACCGTAGCGATGAGAGCCGCGCAGGCGCCTAGTCGGCGTTGACGTTCTTGTATCGCTCGATCTGGCACTCGTACGAGGCTTCGCTCGCATAGCACGGCGACTGGGTGTTCGGGGGGCGGGGCATGCCGGAGCAGCCCGCCAGCGCGAGCAGGAAAACGACGATGAGGGGCTTGGCCACGCGGCTCATTGCGGCTCGATCCCGGCTTTCTTCACCAGCGCCGCGTACTTCGCCAGCTCGCGCTTGAACGCCGCCTGCGCCTGCTCGGTGCTGCTGATGTTGATCGTGTTGCCCTGCTTGGCCATGGTTTCCTTGACCACCGGGTCCGCGAACGCAGCAACGACGGCTTCGTGCGCCTTCTTCACGCTGGCGGCGCTCATGCCCTTCGGGCCGATCACCGCGAACCACGCGTCCACCACGAAGTTGGGCAGCCCCTGCTCCACGAAAGTGGGAATCTCCGGCGCGGCCGGCGTGCGCTGCGCGGCGAGCATGCCAATCGGGCGCAGCGCGCCGCTCTTGATGTGCGCCTGCACGCTCGGGAGCGCCGCGGTGCCGAACTCGACTTGCCCGCCGATCATGTCGGTGACCATCGGGCCGACGCCCTTGTAGGGGATGTGCTTGGCGGTGGCGCCGGCTTCTTCCAGGAACAGCTCCGTCGCCAGGTGCAGGATCGTGCCGTTGCCGCCGGAGGCGAAGTTGAGCTGTCCCGGCTTGCTCTTGAGCAGCGCGATGAATTCGCGGCTGTTGGTCGCGGGCACCTTGGCCGGGTTGACCACCAGCACCATCGGCGTCGCGCCGACGATCGCGATGGGCGTGAAGTCGCCCGGCATGTCGAACGGCAGCGCCTTCATCACGCTCGGGAAGATCACGACGTTGTTGGACACCACGGCCAGCGTGTTGCCGTCCGGGGCCGAGCGCGCCAGGGCCTGCAGCCCGACGATGCCGCCTGCGCCGGGCTGGTTGTCCACCACCACGGACGCGTTGAGCGCCTTCGACAGCGCCGGTTGCGCGGCCCGCGTGATCGCATCCACGCCGGAGCCGGTGGCGTTGGGCAGGATGAACTTGACGGTGCCCGACTGCGCGAACACGCTCGAGGCGCCGGCCAGCCCGAAAGCGCTGAGCGCGGCGATGGCGTCGCGGCGGGTAAAGGAAAAGCTGGATTGGCGGGTCATGGTCTTGTCTCCTGTTTCGATAGTGTGTCGCGCTGTCAGGCCACCACGGCCTGCGCCAGCAATTCGTCGATCTCGCTGCCGGCAAAACCGGCACTGCCGAGCAACTCGCGGCTGTGTTCGCCCAGCCGCGGCGGGTCGAGCCGCACGCCGAGCCGGTGGCCGGCCAACGTGATGGGGAACAGCGTGGTCTTCACGGTTTCGCCGGCCTTGGGGCCGTCGGGCAGGCGAACATCGGCCAGGCCGCCGGTTGCCAGCAGGTGTTCGTCATCGTACAGATCTTCCGGTCTCCTGATCGGCGCAAAGGGCAATCCCGCCTTCTCCATCGACGATGACAATTCTGCCGCCGTGCGGTGCGCGATGCGCTCGCCGATGGTCTTGAGCAAACGCGGGCGCTGCGTCACGCGCAGGTTGTTGGTGGCCAGCGCCGGCTCGGCCTTCAGGTCGGCAAAGCCCAGCGCGTCGCAGAACGTCAACCACTGCGCATCGCTCACCGCGGCCAGGAAGATCTGCTCGCCGTCCTTCACGGTGAACACGTCGTACACGGCCCAGGGGTTGTCGCGCGCGGGCATCGGCGCCGGGTGCTTGCCGGTCATCGCGAACTGCAGCATGTGCTGGCCCATCAGGAACACGTTGTTCTCGTACAGGGCGGACTGCACTTCCATGCCCTTGCCGGTGATGCCGCGCTGGATCAGCGCGCCGAGCGCGCCGATCGCGCCGAACAGGCCGCCCATGATGTCGTTCACGCTGGTGCCCGCGCGCAGCGG
>JAQGMS010000469.1 GCA_028292245.1 Ramlibacter sp. | reverse complement strand
AACACGACGTCGGCCGGCAGGCCCTTGAGGTTGAGCGCGATGCGAACGCGAAAACTCGCCAGCGATCGCCAGAACGAAAAGAATTTCATCGGTGACTCCGCGCTGTTGTCATGCGCGCGCGTGACCCGCGCATCCGTCCATTTTCGCAAAGAGTCTTGAGAAGATGGATCACCGGGTCAAGTGTTTAGTCCGGGGACATGGCCGACACCTGTTGGGGGACATGACCGACACTTTTACCGCTCGTCAAGTCGATGGTGGCGACTTGGTGGGCGGCGAAGAAAATTCCGTATTTGTGATCGCTTGATGTGGGGCGGAGGGCGAGACGCTCTCCGCAGAATGCCTGTGGCACCTTCCAGAGCCGGCCTTTGAAACTGACGTAAGCCTTAGTGGCGGGTACGATCCGCACGATCTCCTGGCTGTCGTATTCGGGCGCCGGCAAGCGCTCGGGCATCGATCGCAAACTCGGTCGGTAACGACTTGCCGGCACTTGCTGTCCGAGCGCCTCATGGGGCCGTTCGAAGTTGTAGACTTCGCGCCAGGCATCGAAGGCATGTTGCGTCTCGGCGAGATCGCGAAAGCGGCGCAGCGCGAACACCTCGGCCTTGAGTGTGCGGTGGAAGCGTTCGTTCTTGCCGCGGCTCTGCGGGTGATACGGGCGGCTGTGAATGACCTTGATGCCGAGCTTGAGAAGCCACACCGAAAACCGTGTCCAACGTTCCCCCGAGGGATCTCCCCAGGGAGTGCCATTGTCGACGAAGAACGCCTCCGGCAGACCGTAGCGGCGAAAGGTCAGTTCGAGGCGGTCGCGCACGGTGTCGCCGCGTTGATCGGCGCAAGCCTGCAGGCACAGGTCATAGCGCGAATGATCGTCCACCACCGTCAGTGGATGGCATTGGGCATCATTGCCAAGCCGCACCCAGCCCTTGAAATCCATCTGCCACAACAGATTTGGTGCCGGCATCTCAAAGCGCTGGCTGGCCACCGCGCCTCCAAGAGGGGCTTTGACACGGTCGGATCGGCGCAGGATCGCATGCACCGTCGAAAATGTTGGTGAACTTTGATTCTCGCGCTCCAAACAGCGCACGATCTTGCGAGCTCCCCATGCCGGATGCGCATCACGGACGGCGA
Source organism: Ramlibacter sp. (assembly GCA_028292245.1). Classification (GTDB taxonomy): domain Bacteria; phylum Pseudomonadota; class Gammaproteobacteria; order Burkholderiales; family Burkholderiaceae_C; genus Ramlibacter. The sequence goes on along the minus strand of JAQGMS010000469.1, from coordinate 6,129 downwards.
GAATGCGCTTCTCAATCTCCGGATTCGTCTGCTGCGGGCTCGAATGCGGACGCCGCGAACGGTCGGCCAGTTCCTGGCCGGCCTGCCAGCGACCAAGCCATTTATACCCTGTATCCGGGTGAATGCCGAACCGTCGGCATAGCTCCCGCCGGTTCGCTCCCTCTTGCATCGAAAGCCGCACAAACTCGCGCCGCTGATCCATCACCGACACCCTGCGCCAAGGCATGGATTTGGCCTCCCATTTTGCCAAATCCATGCATTATGATGTGTCGGCTATGTCTCCGAACACCCGTCGGTGATGTCCCCGGACTGAACACTTGGCCCGGCCATCACGAACTTTTACGCCATCCGCTTGATCGCCACGATCTCGCTTCCGGCGGCCTTGATGCGCGCGATGGCCTCGCGCGCGTTCTCGATCACGGCGGCCATGTGATGCGCGTTGGCGTGCACGATGGTATCGGCGTCGCGCGCGATGGCGACATGGCCCTTCCAGAAAATCAGATCGCCGCGCTGCAATTTCTCGTACTCGGCGGGCGCCAATGCCCGGCCGAGGCCGTCGCGCTGCATGTCGCTGTCGCGCGGGCAGCCGGTGCCGGCGGCGGTCAGCGAGACTTGCACGAGGCCCGAACAGTCGATCCCAAGACTGCTCTTGCCGCCCCACAGATAGGGCGTGCCGACAAAGCGTTCGGCGACCGCGACGAAATCCTCCGCCCAATCGTCAAGTCCGCCGACATGCAGAAGCGGCAGATACCAGCCCTCGCGGGTCACGGCGAAAACGCCGTCCTCGCGCGTTACCGTGACCGCCGTTCCCATAACCAGGCTATCGACCGGCGGCAGCTTTATCGATGGTCCGGGAAACGCCAGCGTCCGCAGGGCGGTGATCTTGTGCGTCGGCGCAGCCCCGGGTTTTGCCAGCGCGCGATCCGGAAGCCAGCCGACATAGCCGTCATTGTTCAACTGGCCCCACGCAAACCCTTCGCCATTGCGATCGTAGATGGTGACGTGTTCGCCTTTCAGCCCCTGGGTCGCAAGTTCCGCCTCGGAGGACGGCCCGATGCGCAACGGCGCCAGCGCATCGGCAATTTCGAATTGCTCGCCCTCGACGAAGCGCGCCGCCTTGACCTTGCCTTCGAGATATTTGGCGGCGAGATCGGGCCGCGCCGGCGTCAGCCGCGGATCATGCATAGCGCTGGCTCAATAGTTTGTAGATCGCGCGCGCGGCCTGGCATTCGCCGCCCTCGGGGCGCCCCGGCTTGGCCGACGGCGTCCAGCCGTAGATGTCGACATGCAGCCAGCTGTTGGCGTGTTCCACAAAACGCTGCAGGAACAGCGCGCAGGTGATCGAACCCGCAAAGCCGCCTGACGGTGCGTTGTTGATATTGGCGACCTTCGAATCCAGCCAGGCATCGTAAGGCGGCCACAGCGGCAATCGCCACAACGGATCGTTCTCCGCTTTCGCGTGCGCCGCGAGGTCCAGCGCCAGCGTCTCATTATTGGTGTAAAAAGGCGGTAAATCCGGGCCCAGCGCCACCCGCGCAGCCCCCGTCAGGGTGCCCAGATCGATCAGCAGATCGGGCTTGTCTTCATCAGCGAGCGCCAGCGCGTCTGCCAGCACCAGCCGTCCCTCGGCGTCGGTATTGCCGATCTCCACCGTCAGTCCCTTGCGCGAAGTAAAAATATCGAGCGGCCGGAAGGCGTTGCCGGCGACCGCGTTCTCGACCGCGGGAATCAACACCCGCAGCCGCACCTTGAGCTTGGCATCCATCACCATCTGCGCGAGCGCCAGCACATTGGCGCCGCCGCCCATGTCCTTCTTCATGATCAGCATGCCGGCCGATGTTTTCAGATCGAGCCCGCCGGTATCGAAGCAGACGCCCTTGCCGACCAGCGTCACTTTGGGATGGGCGGGATCGCCCCAGCTGAAATCGATTAGCCGCGGCGCGCGCGACGAAGCCATCCCCACCGCATGGATCAGCGGAAAATTCTGTCGCAGGAGATCCTCGCCGATAATGCAATTGAAGCTGGCGCCGAAACGCTTTGCCAGTTCCTCGGCGGCCAACGCCAACTGTTCCGGACCCATGTCGTTCGACGGCGTATTGATGAGGTCGCGGGCAAGACCCGCTGCTTCCGCCATGCGCGTGATATCGGCGGCGTCGATGCCGTCGGAAGCAACCAGCCTGACGTTCGGCACTTCGTTCTTGCGGTAGCGGCCGAAACGGTAACTTCCAAGCGCAAAGGCCAGCGTCGCCAGCCGCAGATCATGCGGCGCATTGGCAAAGCGGTAGACGCCTGGTGGCAGCAGGCCGGGCAGGGAGCCGGGCCGGAACAGGTCGCGGGATTTGCTGGCGGCATCCTCGATGCCGAACAGAACCTGCGCGATTTTCCCCTCCGCCGTGGGCAGCGTCAGGCATGCCCCGGGCTTGGCGGCAAAGCCGTTGGCCAGCGCGAACTGCCGGGCCTCCACCGGAAGTTCTGCGCAGATCGCCTCCCATGTCGCCTTGGTGGAAAAAGTAATGGGAATGGCTGGGCTGGCGGGCGCGGTCTCAAATACGGGATGCATGCGGTTCTCGGGTTTCTAATGGCAGGCGACTGCTCGCATGGTGCCGCCCTAATTCTGTTTGCGCACAGAGGGGCTGGCTGTCAAACCGCTGTTACTCCCGTGAATGCAACCTTCACGATTTTGTTGCGTTGAAATTTCGCACCCGTCTCGGGGTTTCGCCAATGAAGGCTACCCGATTCCAATCTGTGGCTTTGGCAAAACTTACCGGCACATGACGGTGCAGGCAGCTAAAAAATGGAGCGAGCAATGGCCCATTCCTCAACGAGCTTCCGCAACAGCATTACGCGCGGCTTGGCGCTGATGGTGATGCTCTGCGTCTACGGCTTCAGTCTGATCGGTACATCTGCTTTTGTGTTGGGCGTATCCTCGGCGCCGGCGCAAGCCCGCGGTGGTGGTTTTGGCGGCGGCTTCCGGGGCGGCGGCTTCGGGGGCGGCGGCTTCCGAGGCGGCGGCTTCCGCGGCGGTGGGTTCCGGGGTGGTGGATTCCGCGGCGGCGGCTTTCGCGGCGCGGGAATTGGCCGCGGCCGCGGCCTGGGTCTGGGGCTGGCTGCACCCAACTACTACGGTGGATATCCCTACGGCTATGGCGGCTATTACGGCTACGGCGACGGCTGCTATGTGGTCGGACGGCGCATCTGGACGCCCTACGGCTGGCGAATCCGCCGCGTTCCCGTCTGCTACTGACAGGCAGTTTTTGGGCGACTCCCACGCGCGGCGCCTGTGTGATCGGCGTTGCGGCCGCGACGATTCGACACCTCACGTAGCTCTGGCATTGGCACCGCCCGTTTGGGCAGGGGCATGGATAAGCATTGCCTTGCAGGCGGAGCTGCCGGGGCAGGCCTAATTAACCGGACATTAGGGTTAACGGTCTATTGCTGAGGTGTTCAGCCCTGCCCAATCGCCTGATTTTGCGAGTTAAAGTGCCATGCGTCAGCAGTCCAGCCTTGCCCGGCTTCTCGCGTCAGTGGCCGTAGCGGCGGTTCTGGCCGCAGGCCTTGGCGGCTGCCAGACCATGTCCGATGTCACCGGCTCGATCACCTCCAAGGCCGATGCCGGTCCCGCCCCCGATGCCGATCCGCGGCGCGCGATCGAAGTTTATGGCGAGCGCTATCGCGCCAATCCCCGGGATGCCGACGCAGCCTTGCGCTACGGCCAGGCACTTCGCGCCACCGGCCAGCGCAGCCAGGCCGTCGCCGTGCTCGAACAGGCCACCATCGGTCACGCCGGCAACAAGGCGCTGCTCGCCGCCTATGGCCGCGCGCTCGCCGATAACGGCAATTTCCAACAGGCGTTCGACGTGCTGACCCGCGCCCATACGCCCGACAATCCGGATTGGCGCATCCTTGCGGTGCAGGGAACCGTACTCGATCAGCTCGGCAAGCACGAAGAAGCGCGCCGCTATTACGCCAGCGCCTTGAAGATGGTGCCGGAGGAGCCCTCGGTGCTGTCCAATCTCGGCCTGTCCTATGTTCTTTCCCGGGACTTGCCGCAGGCGGAAGAAGTGCTTCGCCGCGCCTATGCCAACACCAGGGCCGACGCCCGGGTGCGGCAGAATCTGGGCCTGGTGGTCGGCCTGCAGGGCCGCTTCGCCGAGGCTGAGACCATCGTGAAGGCCGATCTGCCGGCCGAAGAAGCCGCGGCCAATGTCGCCTATCTGAAGCAGATGCTGAGCCGCAACGACAATCCGCGCAGCGGCGCCCGCACCGTGCCGGTGGCCGCGCTGAGCCGGCCGGACTGATCTCACAACTCACTCAAGACCCTCATCTGCGGGTCAGTCGGGTCAGCGCCGCGCGTCGCCCGGCCGGTATACCCGCGATGGGGCTACAGATAGAGTAGCGAACGCTGGATTCCGCGCAGCGGGATCCGCTGCCGTTCCGGTGCAGGAGGCAATGTCCGCATGAGCAAAACCCCGAAACCCGGAAAACCCGTCCGAGGCTCGCGATCAGGCGTCCCGGTCATGGCGCTGCTGGACCTGTTGGGGCGGCGCTGGGCCTTGGGCGTGCTGTGGAACCTGTGCAACGGCGGACCCTGCACCTTCCGGGAACTGCAAGAGCGCTGCGAAGCGATGTCGCCCACGGTTCTCAATTCGCGCCTGAAAGAACTGCGTGAAGCCGGCCTGGTCGAGCATTCGGAGCAGGGCTATCGCGCCACGCTTCTGGGGCGCGAACTCTACGCCCTTCTGGTTCCGCTCGGGGTTTGGTCGAAGAAGTGGGCCGCGAAGCTGCCCGCCTCACTCACTGCATCGCCGCGACCTTGATATAAGTCGGCCCCAGGATGACGATGAACAGCACCGGCAGGAAGAACAGGATCATCGGCACCGTCAGTTTCGGCGGCAATGCCGCCGCCTTCTTCTCGGCCTCGTTCATCCGCATGTCGCGGTTTTCCTGCGCCATGACGCGCAGGCTCTGGCCGAGCGGCGTGCCGTAGCGTTCCGACTGCATCAAAGCGAGGCAGACCGATTTCACGCCCTCGAGGCCGGTCCGCCTGGCCAGGTTTTCGTAGGCCACCTTGCGGTCCTGCAGGTAGGACAGTTCGGCCGTCGTCAGCGTGAATTCCTCCGACAATGCCACCGACTGCGACACGATCTCGACGCTGACCTTGCGGAAGGCGACCTCGATCGACATGCCGGACTCGATGCAGATCAGCAGGAGATCGAGCGCATCGGGGAATGCGCGCCTGATCGAGAGCTGGCGCTTCGATATCGCGTTCTTCAGGAATAGCATCGGCGCCTGCAAGCCGAGATAGGCGGCGGCGACGCACATGCCGATCTTGACCGGCGTCGATTTTTCCATGTGCGAGATCACGAAGACATACAATACCGCGCCAAGAAACAGCAGGATCGGCGTCACCAGCCGGAAGAACAGGAAGGTGACGTAGGGCGCATGACCGCGATAGCCGGCCATGATCAGTTTATCGCGGGCGGCCTCCTGGGCCAGCCATTTGCCGAGGTTGAAGTCTTCCACCACCTTGGAGACGAGTTGCTTCGGGCTCTGACGCAGCGATACCCGTTCGGTCTTGGAGAGACGATCGCGCTCGCGCTGGCGGATCCGTTCGCGTTCGCTGGCCACCGCCTTCATGCGCTTCTGCAGGCCTTCGCCGGCAAACAGCGGCATGATCAGGGTATAGGCAGTCGCGCCCACGGCGATAGCGGCGAGCAGCATGGTCATGAACCGCGCGTCGTGGATCTTGTCGACCAGAAACTCAATCATGCTGCACCGTCAGAAGTCGAAATTGATCATTCTCTTCATCACGAAGATGCCGATGGACATCCAGAGCACGCAGCCGACCAGCATCAATTGACCGGTCGGATGGATCCATAGCAGCGAGATGTATTCGGGCGTCGAGAGGTAGACCAGCAGCATGACGATCGGCGGCAATGAGCCGATAATGGCCGCCGACGCCTTGGCTTCCATCGACATCGCTTGGATCTTCTCGGCCATCTTCTTGCGGTCGCGCAGCACCTTGGAGAGATTGCCGAGCGCTTCGGAGAGGTTGCCGCCGGACTTCTGCTGGATCGCGATCACGATGCCGAAGAAGTTGGCTTCCGGCACCGGCATCCGCTCGAACAG
>JAQGMS010000029.1 GCA_028292245.1 Ramlibacter sp. | reverse complement strand
TTGCAGTCCTTGACGTACTCCAGGCGCGTGATCTCGTTCATGCCGTTGCGGGTGGAAATGGTTTCGCCCTTCATGCCGCCCTTGCCATCGGGCACCTGGATCGTCATTTCGGTCTCGGCTTCCACATGGTCCGCGAACTTGGCTTCGTCGGGCCGGCCCTTGATGCCGTTGCTGAAGTAGTTGGCGGCGTTCGAAGAGGCTTCGGAGCCGAACAGGTCCAGCGAACTGGTGAACCAGAAGTTCATGAATTTCTGGACCGTCGGCAGGTCGATCACACCGGCCTTGCGCAGCGTCGCGACGTCGTCGGTGTCGAGCTCCTTCATCACTTCCAGGGTGCGCTTGATCACGCGGCCGACGCCGGTTTCGCCCACGAACATGTGGTGCGCTTCTTCCGTGAGCATGAAACGCGTGGTGCGGGCCAGCGGATCGAACGCGCTCTCCGCGAAGCTCTTGAGCTGGAACTTGCCGTCGCGGTCGGTGAAGTACGTGAACATGAAGAACGAGAGCCAGTTGTCCATCGGCTCGTTGAAGGTGCCCAGGATGCGCGGCTTGTTGGGGTCGCCACTGTGGCGCTCCAGCAATTCCTCCGCTTCCTCGCGGCCGTCGCGGCCGAAGTGCGCGTGCAACAGGTAGACCATGGCCCACAGGTGCCGGCCCTCCTCCACGTTCACCTGGAACAGGTTGCGCAGGTCATACAGCGACGGCGCCGTGTGGCCAAGCAGCCGCTGCTGTTCGACCGACGCCGGCTCGGTGTCGCCCTGTGTGACGATCAGGCGCCGGAAGGTGGAACGGTATTCGCCGGGCACGTCCTGCCAGACGTCCTGGCCCATGAAGTCCCCGAAGCCGATCTTGCGGTTCTCTTCCTTGTCGGCCAGGAAGATGCCCCAGCGGTAGTCGGGCATCGGTGTGTAGCCATAACTGGCCCAGCCTTGCGCATCCACGCCGACAGCGGTGCGCAGGTACACCTCCTTGGCCTTGAAGTCGCTGGGTCCCATCTCGTCCCACCAGCCGAGAAAGGCGGGCTGCCAATGTTCGAGCGCGCGCTGTAGCTGGCGGTTCTCGCCGAGCTGGACGTTATTGGGGATCAGGGCTTGCAGGTCGATGTTGCTCATACTCGTTTCCAATCGAATTTGGCCTTCTTGCCGGTGCCGAAAAGTTTCAGTGCGCCCTCTTCGCCGACGGCGTTGGGCCGGATGAAGATCCAGTTCTGCCAGGCCGAGAGGCGGCCGAACACACGGGTCTCCATGGTTTCCTTGCCGGGGAAGCGCAGCGACGCCTCCATCCCGGTCAATGCATCGGGCGAGAGCGAAGCGCGCTCTTCCAGCATGATGCGGATCTCGTCCTCCCAGTCGATGTCGTCCGGGGTCAGCGTCACCAGGCCCAATGCCAGCGCCTGGTCGGCGCGCAACGCGCTGTCCTGCAAGCCTTGCAATTGGGCGATGGTCTGCGCGTCTTCGTTGAAGCGGGTCGAAAGCCGGGTCAGGCCGTTCACTTCCGGATAGCGCCCGAAGTTGGCGTTGTTCAGGCGCAGCGCCGGTGCAGCGTCCGGCGAATCGGGCAAGTCCAGCATGTAGATGCGGTCGCAGGCCAGGGCCAGTTCGTACAACGTGCCGGCAAAGCAGGAGCCCTGGTCCACCAATGCGATCAGCGACCGGCTGGTCACGTCGATGCGCGCCAGAGTGCGGCGCAGCGCGCCGAGGGTCTCGCGCACCAGCCAATGCGCCTTGTGCTGCTCCAGCACCGCGTCGGCCCGCATCACCAGGTTCGCGTCGCCGCGGGTCTTGATCACCCAGGTGCCGATTTCCAGTTCGTTGGCGCGCAGGTTGAGGATGGCGTCGTCCAGTTCGCGGGCCAGCTTGAGCGGCCACCAGTCGACGCCCGCTGCCTGGATCGCTTCCGGCGTGGATTCGATCGCGGTCTTCGGGGCGTGCACCGTGATGGTCGCGATGCGCGCAGCCCGGTCGATCCGCGCGTCGACCACGCCGTAGTGATAGCCCTCGTCGTCGATGGTGCGCTCCAGCGGGGTCAGCGCGACCCCCGGGCCACCGGCGCGATCGGATTGGGCTCGCAGCGCCGCGATTTCGCTTTCGATGAGCTGGGGGAACTGCTGCGGCTTGGCGTGCGCATCGATCAATTTCCAGTCGCGCGCGCGGTCGGCCCGCACGCCTTCGCTGGTGGTGCAGAAGATGTCGGCCAGGTCGCGGCGGACCTTGCGCTTGTCGGTCACGCGAGTCAGCCCGCCGGTGCCGGGCAGCACGCCCAGCAGCGGCACTTCAGGCAGGCTCACTGTCGATGCGCGGTCATCCACCATCGCGATGCGATCGCACGCCAGCGCCAGCTCATAGCCGCCGCCGGCGCAGGCACCGGTCACCGAGGCCAGCGATTTCAGCCCTTCATTGCGCGACGAATCTTCCAGGCCATTGCGGGTTTCGTTGGTGAACTTGCAGAAGTTCACCTTCCAGGCGTGGGTGGACAGGCCCAGCATGTAGATGTTGGCGCCGGAACACCAGATCTTTTCCTTGCCGCTTTCGAAGACCACCACTTTCACCGCCGGATGCTCGAAGCGGATGCGGTTGAGCGCGTCGTGCAGCTCGATGTCCACGCCCAGATCGTAGCTGTTGAGCTTCAGCTTGTAGCCGGGCTTGATGCCGCCGTCCTCGTTGATGTCCAATTTCAAGCGCGCGACGTCGCCCTCCACCGACAGGGTCCAGTGCTGGTATTGCGAGGGATGGGTGGCGAAGCTCACCAGTTCACGGTCGCCTTGCCGGAACAGCAGCGGATCGGTCATTGCATTCATGGAGTCTCCTGGGTTGAGAAAGCGCCCGCTACGGGACGGCCCGCTCGAGGTCTTTGAGGGATTGCTTGGTGGTGCGCGCGGCCGTGTCCACGACCGCATCGGCGCGCGCATAGAGTGCTTCGCGGCTGGCCAGGATGCGGCGCAGGTCGTCGAGTGCTTCATTGGTGGCACCGCGTGTGGAATCGAAGGGCCGCATGTCCCCTTGCGCCACCACGCGGGTCATGTGCTCTTCCGGGCTGGCCTTGAGCCAGACGCAGTAAAAATGGCTTTGCAGCAGGTCGAAGGTTTCGCGCTCGCTCACGATGCTGCCGCCGGTGGTCATCACGACGCCCTGCGCATGGTCCTCGGCGATGCGCAGCAACGCGCGGCGCTCATAGCGGCGGTAGCCGGCCTGGCCGTGCAGCAGCAGGATCTCGTTCATGCTGGTGCCGGCCTCGCGCTCGATCTCGCGGTCCAGTTCGATGAACGGCACGCCGCGCTGGGCGGCAAGCTGCGCGCCCAGTGTCGATTTGCCCGCTCCGCGCAGGCCGATCAGTGCGATACGCTTTTCGCGGCCCTGCTCGTCTGCCAGCCCGAAGCTTCCTGCCAATTGCGCGTACGCGTGGTCCAATTGGGCCTCGTCCAGGCGCGACAGCAAGCCATGCAGGCGCGCCAGCGCCGGGCGAGGGGCATCCTGCAGCAGTTCGAGAATGGTGATGTTCAGGGCCTGCGCCGCCGCTTCGAGCGAGTTGATGGAGACGTTGCCCTTGCCGCCTTCCACATCCGCCAGGAAGCGCTCGGAGAGGCCGGAATCGGCGGCCAGCTGCTTGCGCGTCATGCCGCGCCGGGCTCGCCAAGCCCGCACCCGGGCGCCCAGTTCCGCGAGGGTGGCCTTGGCTTCGGGGTCGGTCATGAGTTCCATGGGACGGGCTTTTTTGAAGAGGACTTGCGCTGGATCAGAATTGCAGTATACTTCCTGTTATCGCACTGTCAAGCAGTTTATTGCATCTGGAGACTTTGATGAAGCTGAAAATCCTTGTCGGCACCATGACCAGCACCGCGGACTATGTGGCCCAGGCAATTCAGATGGACTGCGCGGATCTGGTCGACGAGATCGAAGTCCTGCTGATGGATGGCCTGGACATCAGTGTCTTCGACGAAGATGCACTATATCTCATCTGTTCATCGACCTATGGCTCCGGCGATGTGCCCGACAACGCCCGCGCGCTCTACGAGTCCCTCGACGCGCAGCCCAAGTACCTCGGTCATGTCCGCTACGGCGTGATTGCCCTGGGGGACCGCACCTACCTGAACACGTTTGCTTTCGGCGGCAAGAAGTTCGACGAACGCCTGCAGGGCCTTGGGGCTCAACGCATCGGCGAAGTCTGGTGCCACGACGCCAGCGCCGGCACGATGCCCGAGGAGCTGGGCACCGCATGGTGCCGCGAATGGCTGGCGCAAGCGCTCGCCACGGTGCAGACTGCAGCCTGACAGGCCGCCTATGCACCTCAGCCGCGCCGACCACCGCATCAACCCGCCTTGCGTCGAGATTCCGCGAGACTACAACGCGGCGCACGACCTGCTGGCCCGCAACGCGTCCCGCTCGGAGAAAGTCGCGTTCATTGACGCCGCCACCGGCGTCCAATTGACCTATGGCGATTTGACCGACCAGGCGCATCGCTTCGCCAACGGATTGCGCTCGCAGGGCTTTGTGCCGGAAACACGGGTTATGGTGGCGATGCTGGACACGCTGGAGTGGCCGGTGGTGTTCCTGGGCTGCATCCTGGCCGGCGTTGTTCCGATCGCGGCCAACACGCTGCTGACGACGAAGGATTTCGAGTTCATGCTGCGCGACTCGCGCGCGCAGGCGCTGTTCGTATCCAAGCCCTTGTGGCCGGTGTTCGAGCCGTTGGTCGGCACCATCGCTACGCTGAAAACGCATTTCGTGGCGGGCGATGGCGGCCCCAACTCGGTTGCGGCATTGATCAAGTCCGGCGCCACCGCGCTGCACGTGGCCAAGACTTGCGCCGACGATCCCTGTTTCTGGCTCTATTCCAGCGGTTCCACCGGCACGCCCAAGGGGACAGTGCACTTGCACAGCCACCTGATCCAGACCGCGGAGCTGTACGGTCGCGGCGTGTTGGGCATCCGCGAGACCGACGTCGTGTTCTCCGCCGCCAAGCTGTTCTTCGCCTACGGCCTGGGCAATTCCCTCACCTTCCCGATGAGCGTCGGCGCCACCGCGGTGCTGCTGCCCTCGCGCCCTGCTCCCGCGGACGTGTTCGGCGCTCTGCGGAAATTCCAGCCGACCATCTTCTACGGCGTTCCTACCCTGTACGCGGGCCTGCTGGTCGACCCGGCGCGACCCAAGCGCGAGGAGCTGAACCTGCGCGTGTGCACCAGTGCAGGCGAAGCGCTGCCGGCCGAGATCGGCAAGCGATGGACCGAAGCGTACGGCTGCGAAATCCTGGACGGCATCGGTTCCACGGAGATGCTGCACATCTTCCTGTCCAACCGTCCCGGCGAGGTGCGTTACGGCACGACCGGCAAGGCCGTTCCGGGCTATGAACTCAGGATCGTCGGCGACGACGGGCGCGAATGCGGCACGGGCGAGATCGGCGAGCTGCAGATCAGCGGCCCCAGCTCCGCCCTCATGTACTGGAACAACCGCGCCAAGACCAAGGCGACGTTCGCGGGCGAATGGACGCGCAGCGGCGACAAGTACACGCGAGACGCCGACGGCTATTACACCTACGGCGGGCGCAGCGACGACATGCTCAAGGTCGGTGGAATCTACGTGTCGCCATTCGAGGTGGAAGCCTGCCTCATGACGCATGCCAGCGTGCTGGAAGCGGCGGTGATCGGCGTGGCCGACACCGACGAGCTGGTCAAGCCAAAGGCCTACGTGGTGCTGAAGTCCGGGCAGGCGACCAGCGCCGAGGAGTTGCAGATGCACGTGAAGAGCCTCCTTGCGCCCTACAAGTACCCGCGCTGGATCCAGTTCGTGCCGGAGCTGCCCAAGACGGCGACCGGCAAGATCCAGCGCTTCAAGCTCAGGGCAGCCGCACCACCCGCATGAACGGCAAATCCGGGTAAGTCATGGTGTGCCGCCGTCCGCGCTGCGGTAAAAATGCTTTAGGCCTCAATTAATAATTCAAAGGAGCTTCCCAATGACCACACGCCGCCTCATCCTGACCCGCAGTGCCGCCATCGTCGGCGCCGCGTCCACCGGCCTGCTGCTGCCGCAGATCGCTCGCGCGCAAGGCAACAAGGTGCGAGTGGGCCTGATGCTGCCCTACACCGGTACCTTCGCCCAACTCGGCGTCGCCATCGAAAATGGCGTGCGCATGGCGATCGATGAAAAGGGCGGCAAGCTCGGCGGCCGGGAGATCGAATGGTTCAAGGTGGACGACGAGTCCGAGCCGTCCAAGGGCGTGGAAAACGCCACCAAGCTGGTCCAGCGCGACAAGGTCGATGTCCTGATCGGCACCGTGCACTCCGGCGTTCAGATGGGCATCCAGAAAGTGGCGCGCGACTCCGGCGTGCTCAACCTGATCCCCAATGCCGGCGTGCATGCCGCGACCCGCTCGCTGTGCGCGCCCAATGTGTTCCGCACCAGCTTCACCAACAGCCAGCCGACGCTGGCGCTGGGCCAGGCGATGATCGCCAAGGGCCACAAGAAGGCGGTGTGGATCACCTGGAAGTACGCGGCCGGCGACGAAGCCTTCGAAGGGTTCCGCGACAGCTACACCAAGGCCGGCGGCACCATCGTCAAGGAACTGGGCCTGCCCTTCCCCAACGTGGAGTTCCAGGCGCTGCTCACCGAAATCGCTTCGCTCAAGCCCGACGCGGTGGCCTGCTTCTTCGCCGGCGGCGGCGCGGCCAAGTTCATTCGCGACTACGCGGCAGCAGGCCTGAAGGGCAAGATCCCGTTGTACGGCTCTGGCTTCCTGACCGAAGGCGTGCTCGATGCGGCAGGACCGGCGGCCGACGGCATCATCACCACGATGCACTACAGCGATTCGCTGGACACGCCGCGCAACAAGCAGTTCCGCCTGGCCTACGCGACCACGTTCCGCAGCCAGCCCGACGTGTACGCGGTGCAAGGCTACGACACCGGGCTGCTGCTGGCGCAAGGCGCGGCCGCCGTCAAGGGCGACCTGAACAACAAGCAGGCGCTGTACAAGGCGATGGAAAGCGCCGTCATCGACAGCCCGCGCGGCAAATGGACCATGAGCAAGTCGCACAATCCGGTGCAGGACATCTACTTGCGCGTCGTGGAGAACAAGGAAAACAAGGTGCTCGGCGTGGCCGCCAAGGCGCTGGCCGATTCGGGCGCCGGCTGCAAGATGGGCTGAAGATAGACTGTCATGCCGGGCTTGACCCGGCATCCACCTGCGCACGCCAACATGGATGCCGGATCGAGTCCGGCATGACAATCCTTCATGTCCATGACCCTCTCGACCTACCTCCTCTACGTCGCCGCCGTCGCCCTGCTGATCGTCACGCCGGGGCCGACCATGCTGATGTGCATGACCAATTCGCTCAATCACGGCCCGCGCCGCGCGATGACGTCGGTGGCCGGCGCTGTGACGGCGGTGTTGTGCGTGATGGCGCTCTCCGCAATGGGCCTGGGCGCGCTGCTCGCCACCTCGGAAACGGCTTTCACCGTGGCCAAGGTCATTGGCGCGGGCTACCTGATCTGGCTGGGCATCAAGACATTCCGCAGCAACGCCGTGCTGACACCGGCTGACGAAGGCGCGCGCGCTTCAGGCCGCTCGTTCTACCTACAAGGCTTGCTGGTCGGCGCCAGCAACCCGAAGGCGGTGCTGTTCTTCGCGGCGTTCTTCCCGCAGTTCCTGAACCCCGCCGCGCCGATCGTGCCGCAGTTCGCGCTGCTCGCGCTGACCTTCATGGCTTTCGAGTTCACGGTGTTGACGCTGTGCGCGCTCGGCGTCGCACGGCTGATGCCGTTGCTGCGCTCCAGCGGGCCGGTGCGCTGGATCAACCGTGTTTGCGGCGGCCTGTTCACGCTGATGGGCGGCTTGTTGCTGCTGACACGCCGCTCCGCCTGATGGATCTTGCGAACTTCCTGATCCAGCTGCTCAATAGCGTTCAGTACGGGCTGTTGCTGTTCATGCTGGCCGCGGGCCTGACGCTGATCTTCGGCATCATGGGCGTAGTCAACCTCGCCCATGGCAGCTTCTACATGCTGGGCGCTTACGTTGCGTGGTCGCTTTCTACGCTGACCGGCAGCTTCACGCTGGCCATCCTCGGCGGCGCCGTCCTGTCGGTGCTGTTCGGGCTGGCCCTGGAGCGCCTGCTGTTCCGGCATTTCTACCAGCGCGACCACCTCGACCAGGTGCTGCTGACGTTCGGGCTGATCTATATCTTCGAGGAGGCTCGCTCCATCCTCTGGGGCGACGACGTGCATGGGGTGAAGATCCCGGACCTGCTGTCGGCCTCGATCCCGCTCACCGACAACCTGTCCTACCCGGTCTATCGACTGTTCATGTCGGGCGTCTGCGTGGCGCTGGCGATCGGCTTGTACCTGCTGATCGCCAAGACCCGCCTGGGCATGAAGATCCGGGCCGGCGCGTTCAACCGCGACATGACCGAGGCGCTGGGCGTCAACATCAAGTTGATCCATGCGATCGTGTTCGCGATCGGCGTCGCGCTTGCCACCGTCGCCGGCATGATCGCGTCGCCGATTTCCAGCGTCTATCCGAACATGGGCTCGCAAGTCCTCATCATGTGCTTCGTGGTCGTGGTCATCGGCGGGATCGGCTCGGTCCGCGGAGCGCTGATATCGGCATTGCTGGTCGGGCTGGTCGACACCTTCGGCAAGGTGCTGCTGCCGCAGGTGGCCGGGATGCTGGTCTACATGCTGATGGCGGCCGTGCTGCTGTGGAAGCCGGAAGGGCTGTTCAAGCAATGAGCACGGCAAATGCTCATCTCGAAGTCCTGCCGCGCAGCCTGCAGATCGTGCTGGGCCTGGGCTTGCTCGCGCTGGTGGTGTTCCCTTTCGTGGGAACCGAGTTCTACGCGCAGATGGTCGCGCGCATGATGATCCTGGCGATCTTCGCCATGAGCCTGGACCTGCTGCAAGGCGTCGCCGGCCTGGTCTCGCTGGGCCACGCGGCGTTCTTCGGCCTGGCGGGTTACGCGCTGGCGTTCCTCACGCCGGCAAGCGAGGCGGCCAGCCTGTGGTGGACCCTGCCGGCGGCCGTCGCGGCTTCGGGGCTGGCGGCGCTGGTGATCGGGTTCTTCGTCGTTCGCACGCATGGCATCTACTTCATCATGGTCACCATGGCGTTCGCGCAGATGGTGTTCTACCTGTTCTTCGACAACAAGGTGCTGGGCGGCTCCGACGGCATCTACGTGAATTTCAAGCCGAACGCGGGCCTGTTCGATCTCGAGAACAAATTGGTCTTCTATTACTTCACGCTGGCATTGCTGCTCCTCGTGTACGCATTCCTGCGCCGGCTGCTGTGGAGCCCGTTCGGCCGCGTGCTGGCCGGCATCCGTGTCAATGAACACCGCATGCGCGCAATGGGCTATGGCACGTTCGGCTACAAGCTGGCGGCGTTCTCGCTGGCCGGAGCCCTCGCGGGGCTCGCGGGTTTCCTCTGGGGCGCGCAGACCGGCTACGTCAACCCCGAACTCATGGGCTTCCACATGAGCGCGCACGCCATCATGATGGTGATCCTCGGCGGCATGGGCAACTTCGCGGGGGCCATCGTGGGCGCCTTCGCCTTCGAATACCTGCTTCACGTGTTCAAGGACCTGCCCACCATCGGCTCGGTCAACCTGGGCAAGCACTGGCAGCTGTGGATGGGACTGTTCATCGTGCTGGTGGTGACATTCGCGCCCCGCGGATTGCTGGGCGTTGCTGAGCGGTTCGCGCGGCGCAAGGACGGCGCGCATGACTGAAGCGCTGCTTTCCGCCAAACACCTGACCAAGCGGTTCGGCGGCCTCGCGGCCGTCAACGACGTGTCGGTCGACTTGTGGCAAGGCCGCATCCATGCGGTGATCGGGCCCAATGGCGCGGGCAAGTCGACCTTGACCAACCTGCTGTCGGGTGACCTGGTGCCGACTTCGGGCGCGATCACGCTGGGCGGCCAGGAGGTGACGGGGTGGAAACCCGAGAAGATTTCGCGCGCCGGCCTCGGGCGCAGCTACCAGAAGACCAACATCTTCCTGCCGTTCACGGTGTGGGAGAACGTGCGGCTGGCCGCGCAGTCCCGCACGCCGCACGCGGCCGCCTGGTTGCGCCGCGCGACGGATTTCGCACCCGGCAACGAGCGGGCGGCCAACGCCATCGAGCTGGCGGGCCTTCAGCACCGCAAGCGCGCGGTCGCCGGCACCATCAGCCATGGCGAGCAGCGCCAGCTCGAAATCGCGATGACGCTGGCGACTGATCCGAAGGTGCTGCTGCTGGACGAACCGCTCGCGGGCATGGGCACAGCCGAAGCCGAACGCATGGTGCAACTGCTGCTGCGGATCAAGCCGCAGCACGCGATCATGCTGGTGGAGCACGACATGGACGCAGTGTTCGCGCTGGCCGACCAGCTCACGGTGATGGTCAACGGCCAGGTGATCGCCAGCGGCACGCCGGCGCAGGTGCGCGCCGACGCCAACGTGCAATCGGCGTACCTGGGCGAGGAGCACGCATGACCGGGCTGCTGATCGAGGCCAGGGGCCTGCAGACCTACTACGGCGCCAGCCACATCCTGCGCGGCATCGACTTCGATGTGGCACGTGGCGAAACCATCGGCCTCATGGGCCGGAACGGGATGGGCAAGAGCACGCTGCTCAAGAGCCTGATGGGCCTGGTCAAGCCGCGCGGCGGCAGCGTCGCCGTGATGGGCCGTGACATGACCGGCCGACCCCCTTACGAAATCGCGCAACTGGGCATCGCCTACGTGCCCGAAGGCCGCGGCATCTTCGGCAACCTGAGCGTGATCGAAAACCTCAAGATGGCCGCGCGGGCCGGAAGCCACGGCCAGCGCGACTGGACCTATGAGCGCGTGCTGGAAACCTTTCCTCGCTTGAAGGAGCGGCTGGGGCACGGCGGCCAGCAATTGTCCGGCGGCGAACAGCAGATGCTCACCATCGGCCGCGCCCTCATGACCAATCCCGACGTGCTGATCCTGGACGAAGCGACCGAGGGGCTCGCCCCGCTGATCGCGCGGGAGATCTGGCGCATCTGCGGGCTGATCCGCGAGTCGGGCATTTCCAGCGTGATCGTCGACAAGAACTGGAAGCACGTCACGCAGATCACCGACCGCAACGTGATCCTCGTCAAGGGCGAGGTGGTGTTCGCGGGCAGCTCGGACGAACTGCGGGCGCAGCCGCGATTGCTGGAACAGTATCTCGGCGTCTAGGGCCCGACGGTTTCGCTGCCTTCACTCAGGGCAGCTGAGGCCTTCGCCGGTGACGTGCTCGCCGAGAAAGTCCAGGAAGCGCCGGACCGCCGGCAGCAGCCCGCGGCGCGAGGGAAACACCGCATGGATCACGCCGGGGCGTGGCGCCCATCCCGGCAGCACCAGCTCCAGCTCTCCCAGCCGCAGTTCGCGGCGGCACATGTAGTCGGGAATGATCGACATGCCCAGGCCCTTGACGACGGCGTACTTCAGCGTGAGCAGGTCATCGGCCGTGTAGACCGGCCGGTGCTGGAAGTCGTGTTCCCGCGCGGCGGGGCCGATCAATTTCCACACCGTCTTGCCGTCCGCGGCCGACATGGCCAGCGTGGTGAGCCTGGCCAGGTCGTCCGGCGTTTGGGGACGTCCTTGCCGGTCGAGTTGCGCTGGGCTCGCGACCAACAGGCCGTACGTCATGCCGAGGTTCTTCACGACCAGGCTACCGCTGTCCTCCAGCGTCGGCCGCACTCGCAGGGCCACGTCGATGCTGTCCTGTACCAGGTCCACCACGCGGTTGCTGACCTGCATGTCGATGCGCACCTGCGGATGCCTCTCGAGAAACAACGGAATCAGCGGGCCGATGGTGGTGTGGGCCAGCGTCACGGGGCATGCGACTCGTATCGTGCCCCGCGGCTCGGACTGCACCTGCGCAACCGCGTCGGCCGCCGCGTCGGCCTCTTCGCGCATCGCAACCGCATGTCGGTGGACCAGTTCGCCGGCTTCGGTCAGCGAGAGTTTGCGGGTCGTCCTTTGCAGCAGACGCACGCCCAGGCGCGCCTCCAGCTCGGCAACCCGGCGCGACAACTTCGACTTGGGCAACCCCAGCGAACGACCCGCAGCAGCAAAGCCGCCCCGGTCCACCACCTCGGCAAAGTAGAGCATGTCATTGAGGTCTTGCATGAGATTGTCCTATTCGCAGAACAATCTATCGCAAATCTGCCGACTTATCAAACATTGGATCAATGTCCACAATTATCCCTAAGGTCAAACCCGACCCTCACAGGAGAAAAGGTCCCATGAAACTGCTTCATATCGATTCCAGCCCGCTCGCCGGCAACTCGGTCTCCCGCCAGCTGACCGAGCGCGTGGTCGCCCAATGGCGCGCCACCCACCCCCGTACCACGGTCGAGTACCTCGACTTGGCCAAGGACGCGCCCAGCCACCTGAACATCGACTCGCTGGGCTTTCGCGCCGGCCCGAACGCGGGCGGCCTGAGCGACGTGCAACGCCGCGAAAACGAAATCTCGGAGAAGCTGGTGAGCCAGTTCCTGGCGGCCGATGTGGTCGTGATCGGCGCGCCGATGTACAACTTCTCGGTCCCGACCCAGCTGAAGGCGTGGATCGACCGCGTGGCGCAAGCCGGCCGCACGTTCACCTACACCGACAAGGGCCCCAAGGGCCTGGCGACCGGCAAGACCGTGATCATCGCGTCCAGCCGTGGCGGCGTGTATTCCAGCAACCCGGCGATGGCGGGGCTGGATCACCAGGAAAGCTACCTGAAGACGGTGTTCGGTTTCTTCGGCATCACCGACCTGCAGTTCGTGCGCGCCGAAGGCGTGGCGATGGGCGACGCGGTCAAGGCCCAGGCCCTGAGCGCGGCCGACGTGACGATCAAGGCATTGACGACCACAGCGGCGAATCACGCCGAGGCGGCACTGGCCGCCTGAGTCACTACAACTTGGCGATCGAGACTTCCGTGGCCTTGAACAGGGCCACGACGTCCGAGCCGACCTTCAGCTGCAGGTCATCCACCGACCGGGTCGTGATGACCGATGTGACGATGCCCCAGGGGGTTTCGACATCGACTTCCGAGACGACGTCGCCGCGAATGATCTCCTTGACCTTGCCTTTGAACTGGTTGCGTACGTTGATGGCTTGAATCGACATTGAAGTTCTCCGTTGAAAAAATGGAAGGTCAGATCGCCCACCGCAGGCCGTGCGCCGGGGCGCCGGGCCAATGGCCGCGATCGATGAGTTGCTCTCGTTCGGGTTTTTGCAGGACGCGGTCGAGAATGCGCTGTTCGATGGCTGCGAAGGCCGCGTCGTGCGTGCGTGGCCGCGCCAGCGGGATGCGCTCGTCCAGCGCGATGCGTCCCTCCTCGATCAGGATGACCCGGTCAGCCAGCGCTACCGCTTCCTGCACGTCGTGCGTGACCAGCAGCGCGGTGAAGCCATTGCGCAGCCACAGCCCTTCGATCAGCTGGTGCATCTCGATGCGGGTCAGTGCGTCCAACGCGCCCAGCGGCTCGTCGAGCAGCAGCAGGCGCGGGTTGTGCACCAGGGCGCGGGCCAGCGACACGCGCTGACGCTGGCCGCCCGACAGCTTGGCCGGCCAGTCGGCCCCGCGATCGCCCAGGCCCACCTGTTCCAGCACCCGGGCAGCGCGCGGCCGCAGCGCCGTCGGCAGGCCCAGCGTGACGTTGTCCCAGACGCGGCGCCATGGCAACAGGCGCGAGTCCTGGAACATGATCCGCGTGTCCTCGGACAGCCCCACGACGTCATGGCCCTCGATGCGCAGCGTGCCGGCACTGGGTTCCTCCAGTCCCGCGATCAGCCGCAGCAACGTGCTCTTGCCGCAGCCGCTGCGCCCGACGATGGCCACGAACTCGCCGGGCTCGATTGCCAGTTCGGTGTTGCGCAGCACTTCGCGCTCCCCGAATCGCTTGGCCAGGCCGCGTGCTTCGAGCCGCACGCCGTTCGGCGCGGTGGTGATGGGGTCGCTCATGCCTTGCCTCCCTGATATCCCGGATGCCAGCGCAGCCAGTAGCGCTCCAGCCCGCGCGCAAACATGTCGGCCAGCTTGCCAAGCAGCGCGTAGAGCAGGATGCCCACCAGCACGATGTCGGTCTGCAGGAACTCGCGGGCGTTCATCGTGAGGTAGCCGATGCCGGCCTGCGCGGAAATGGTTTCGGCCACGATCAGGATCACCCACATCAGGCCGAGCGAAAAGCGCAGTCCCACCAGGATCGACGACAGCGCGCCGGGCAGGATGACCTGCGTGTACAACTGCCAGCGCGTCAGGCCGTAGGTGCGTCCCATCTCGATCAGGCCCGGGTCCACGTTGCGGATGCCATGAAAAGTGTTCAGGTAGATCGGGAAGAACACCGATACCGAGATGAGGAACAGCTTGGCTGTTTCGTCGATGCCGAACCACAGGATCACCAAGGGGATCAGCGCCAGCGCGGGAATGTTGCGCAGCATCTGGAAGCTGGAGTCCAGCAGGGTTTCGGCCCATCGCAACGAACCGGTGAGCAGGCCCATGGCCAGGCCCATGCCGCCCCCGATCGCCAGCCCCAGGAGGGCGCGGCCGGCGCTGACCTTGACGTGCGTCCAGAGTTCGCCGGACAGGGCCAGCGTCCAAGCCGCAGTGACAACTTCGTTGGGCGCGGGCAGCACGCGGGTCGACAGCCAGCCGGACGACGAGGCGACCTGCCAGAGCGCGATGAGGGTGAGCGGGACCACCCAGGGCAACAGGCGCCGCCCGATGGCGCGCACCAGCGGCCACAGTGAATAGCGGGCCCAGCCCGGCGTGCCAGCCTCCGCGCCGTCATCGCGGGCTTGCCCCGCAATCCACACTTCGTTGACCGGCCCCGCCGAAGTCTGCAGCTCGGGAACCTGCGCGATCCGGCTCATAGGGCACCGACGGCGCGAGGCGTCGCCTGTCGCGGCGCGTAGCTGTTGGCCACGACCTCGCCGAACGGGCCGGTGCCGGCGCGGCCTGGCAGCTTGTCGCGCAATTTGCGCGGCAGCAACGGGAACACCAATTCGGCGAAGCGGTAGGCCTCTTCCAGGTGCGGGTAGCCGGAGAAGATGAAGTTGTCCAGGCCAAGCTGGGCGTACTCCTCGATGCGCGCGGCGACGGTCTTCGCGTCGCCCACCAACGCGGTGCCTGCGCCGCCACGCACCAGGCCCACGCCGGCCCAGAGGTTGGGACTGATTTCCAGGTCGGCGCGCTGGCGCTTCTTGCCTCCCGCGTGCAGGGCGGCCATGCGGCGCTGCCCCTCCGAATCCATCCGCGAGAACGCAGCCTGCGCCCGGATCACCGTGTCGTCGTCCACGCGGCTGATCAGTTCTTCGGCCGCCTTCCACGCGCTGTCGTCGGTCTCGCGCACGATCACGTGCAGGCGGATGCCGAACTTCACCAAGCGGCCGTTGCGGGCCGCGCGTTCGCGCACGTCCGCCACCTTCTTCGCCACGTCGGCGGGCGGCTCGCCCCAGGTGAGGTAGGTGTCCACCTGTTCCGCCGCCAGCGCGTGTGCCGCTGCCGACGAGCCGCCGAACCACACCGGCGGGTGTGGCGTCTGCAGCGGCGGGAACAGCAGCTTGGCGCCCTTCACGCTCAGGTGATCGCCTTCGTAGTCGAACGAGCCGCCCTCATGGCTGCGCGCGAGGATTTCGCGCCAGATGCGGATGAACTCGGCCGACTGTTCGTAGCGCGACGCATGGTCGAGGAACACGCCGTCGCCTTCCAGCTCGGTCTGGTCGCCACCCGTCACGAGGTTGATCAGCAGGCGGCCGCCCGAGAGCCGGTCGAAGCTCGCCGCCATGCGCGCCGCCAGGCTGGGTTGGTGCAGTCCGGGCCGCACCGCGACCAGGAACTTGAGGTTCCTGGTGACGGGCAGCAGGCTCGACGCGACAACCCACGGGTCTTCGCAGGAACGCCCGGTGGGAATCAGCACGCCTTCGTAGCCCAGGTTGTCGGCCGCTTGCGCGATCTGCTTCAGGTAGTCGTGGTCGAGCTGGCGGGCACCTTCGCTGGTGCCCAGGTAGCGGCTGTCGCCATGGGTGGGGATGAACCAGAAGATTTGCATGTGCATTCCTTTATTTGGAGGTGTCCGGCCGCCAGACGATGTCGGCCACCCGCACGGGCTTGGGGATGAGGCCCAGCTTGTGGAAAGCGTCGGCTACGCGCTGCTGGTCGGCAACGGCCTGCGGCGTGATCAAGCCCACGGGCGAAGCCGGCCGGCGCTGGATGAACAGGTTCACCACGCCGGCATCGATTCCGCCGAACTCCGAGATCAGCTTGATCACCGCCGGCCGGTTTTGCTGCGCCAGCCGGTCGGCCCGGGTCAACTCGTCGAAGAGCGCGGCCACCGCCTGCGGATGCTGCGTCGCGAAGGGCCGTGAGGCGAGGTAGAACGAGTTGTTGCTCGACAAGCCCTCCCCGGTCGCCAGGACGCGCGGCTTGAGCGCCAGTTCCACCGCCGCATAGAACGGGTCCCAGATCGACCAGGCGTCCACGCTGCCGCGCTCGAAGGCCGCGCGCGCATCGGCGGGTGCCAGGTAGATCGGCTGGATGTCGCTCCATTGCAGGCCGGCTTTCTCGACCGCGCGCACCAGCAGGTAATGCGCGCTCGAACCCTTTTGCAGCGCGACCTTGCGTCCCTTGAGGTCGGCGAGCTTGCGGATTGGCGAATCGTTCGCAACGACGATGGCCGAGCTGTCCGGTTTGGCGGGCTCCGCGCCGACGTAGAGCAGGTCCTTGCCGGCCGCCTGCGCGAACACCGGTGGCGAGTCGCCCGTCAAGCCGAATTCCAGGCTGCCGGCCGACAGCGCTTCCAGCAGTTGCGGACCCGCGGGGAACTCGAGCCACTGGACCTTCGCGTTCGGGAAGCGCTTTTCCAGCGCACCCTGTTGCTTGAGGATCACCAGGTTGACGGCGGCTTTCTGGTAGCCGATGCGCAGCTGCTGCAGCGCTTCGTTCGGTTTGGCTGGCTGGGCCCACGCTCCCACGCCCCAGACGGCGGCGGTGGTGGCAATCACTTTCAGGAAGCGGCGGCGCAGCAAAAATTCATGTGTCTTGTTCATGGTGTGTTCCTCACTGTGGGCAGGAGGCAAGGCTTCGCCCTGCCTCTTGCAGGCGGTTGATCGAACGAATCGGGGAAACGGAGGGAAGCTGTGCGGGGCGTCAGACGCTACATCGGACGTGCGCGAACGGCACGGATTCGAAACCGGTCAGGGCCGGCATTCGCAGTCCCTCCGCCACCAGTGTGGCGACCGCCTCGTCCAGCCGCGCCGAAATCTCGGCGCCCACGTGGTACGGGCCTTCAGGCATCAAGGTCACTTGCGAATCGGTAGCGTAGACACCGGGCAGGATGTGGCGCGCGGACAGCGACTGCAACACCGGCCGCAACGCATAGTCCAGTGCCAGCATGTGGTGCGGGCTGCCACCGGTTGCGATCGGCAGCACCGTCTTGTTCTTCAGCGCGGTTTGCGGCAACAGGTCCAGGAAGACCTTGAGCACGCCGCTGTACGCCGCCTTGTAGACAGGCGTGGCGACGACGATGGCCCGCGCACGCGCTACCTGGGCGATGGCGGCCGCGATCGTGCGGTGCGCCGTGTCGCCCAGCAACAGCGACTGGGGCGACAGGTCGCGGATGTGCAGCCGCTCGACGGTCGCGCCGCGCAAGGCCAGCCGCAGGCTGACGGCCTCCAGCAACGCCGCCGAACGAGAACGTTCGGACGGGCTGCCGGCGATGAGCAATACGGACATGGTTATTTGCGCGTGTAGATCTGGTCGAAGCTGCCGCCGTCGGCGAAATGCTCCTTGTCCGCCTTGGCCCAGCCGCCGAACGCCTGCTCGATGGTGAACAGGTTCAGCTTGGGAAACTGCTTCGCGTACTTGGCCTGCGCCTTCTGCGAAATCGCGGGGCGATAGAAGTTCTTGCCGGCGATGTCCTGACCTTCTTCGGTATAGAGGTACTTCAGGTACTCCTCGGCCACGGCACGCGTGCCCTTGCGGTCCACGTTCCTGTCCACGACGCTGACCGGCGGCTCGGCGACGATGCTGATCGACGGATAGACGACGTCGACCTTGCTGCCGAATTCCTTTTCCAGCAGGTAGGCCTCGTTCTCCCAGCTGATGAACACATCACCCTGGTTGCGCTGCGCAAAGGTGATGGAGGAGCCGCGCGCGCCGGTGTCGAGCACAGGCACGTTCGCGTAGAGCCTGCCGATGAAGTCCTTGGCTTTGGCATCGCCGCCGTACTTGCGCTTGGCGAATTCCCACGCGGCGAGGTAGTTCCAGCGGGCCCCGCCGGAAGTCTTGGGGTTGGGCGTGATCACGCTGATGCCGGGCTTGACCAGGTCGTCCCAATCCTTGATGCCCTTCGGGTTGCCCTGGCGCACCACCAGCACGATGGTCGAGCTGTACGGCGCCGAGTTGTGCGGCAGGCGTTTCTGCCAGTCTTTGGGCACCCAGCCGCCGTTGTTGGCGAGGGCATCGATGTCGCCGGCCAGTCCGAGTGTCACGACGTCCGCGTCGAGGCCGTCGATCACCGAGCGCGCCTGCTTGCCCGAGCCGCCGTGGGACTGCTTGATCGTCACGTCCTGGCCGGTCTTGCCTTTCCAGTACTTTGCAAATGCCTGGTTGAACTCGACGTACAGCTCGCGCGTTGGGTCGTAGGAAACATTCAGCAGGGTCACCGGCTGCTGGGCGTGTGCGGGCAGCGCCGCGAGGGACATAGCGCTTGCGACGGCTACGGCCAGGGGAATCTTGATAAAGTCGCGGCGAAGGGTCATGACAGTTTCTTTCGGGTTTGCAGATAATCGACAGGCCGATTCTGGAAGCCCCTCCTGGAAACTGGAACGACTGAGTTTTCACTTGTTTATTCGAACAAGCTTATTCTCGAATTCATCCAAAGAGGCGCCCCATGGCTCGTACCGTCAACTGCGTCAAGCTCGGCAAAGAGGCCGAAGGGCTTGATTTCCCACCCTACCCCGGCGAACTCGGCAAGCGCATCTACGAGAACGTGAGCAAGGAAGCCTGGGCCCAGTGGCTCAAGCAACAGACCATGCTGGTCAACGAGAACCGGCTGAATCTCGCCGACCAACGCGCTCGCCAGTACCTGGCCCGCCAGATGGAGAACCATTTCTTCGGCGGGGGCGCCGACACCGCGGCGGGCTACGTCCCGCCCGCCGCATAGCGGCCCGACATGCCTGAAACGGTTGAGTGGCTGCCGGACGGCACGCCGCGCAGCCCGCGCTTCGACGACGTCTACCGCTCGAGCACCGGTGGGCTCGAACAGGCCCGCCATGTGTTCCTGCATGGCTGCGGCCTGCCGAACGCGTGGGCTGGACGGCCGCAGTGGCGGATCCTCGAGACCGGCTTCGGCCTGGGGCTGAATTTCCTGGCGGCCTGGAGGGCGTGGAAGGACGATCCACAACGGCCGCGCTTGCTGCATTTCGCTTCCGTGGAAGCGTGGCCGGTGGCGGCGGCCGATCTTGCGCGAAGCGTGCACGCCTATCCCGATCTCGCTTCGCTGGCCGAAGAGCTCTGCACACAATGGTTCGGCCTGTTGCCGGGCGTGCACCGGCTGGTCTTCGAGCAAGGGCGTGTGCTGCTCACGCTGTTCATCGGCGATGTGCGCGAGGGCCTGCGCCAGCAGCCTTTTCATGCCGACTCGATCTTCCTCGACGGGTTCGAGCCGCAGCGCAATGCCGTGATGTGGCAATTGCACACGCTCAAGGCGGTGGCGCGGCATTGCCGCCGCGGCACCGCCTTGGCCACCTGGACTGCGGCCGGTGAAGTGCGGCGCGAGCTTGCGCAATGCGGCTTCACGGTGGAAAAGGCAGAGGGACTGGCGCCCAAGCGCCATTGCGTCAAGGCCGTGTTCGCGCCGGCCTGGGAGCCCAGGGGCCAGAGGCCGGTCAACGCGCTGCAAGCTGGCCACTGTGTGATCGTCGGCGGCGGCTTGGCGGGCGCATCGGCCGCAGCCAGCCTGGCGCGGCGGGGCTGGCAAGTGACGGTTTTCGACGCAGCCCCTGCCCCGGCATCCGGCGCTTCCGGCTTGCCCGTCGGAATGCTGGCGCCGAATTTCTCGCCGGACGACAACCTGCTGTCACGGCTGAGCCGTAGCGGCGTGCGCGCCACCTTGCAGCAGGCAAGGTCTCTTTTGCGGCAAGGCGAGGATTGGCAGGCCACCGGCGTGCTGGAGCTTCGCGCCGAAGACGTGGCGCTGCCGGCGGACGCATCGGATGCGGCGCGGCCCTGGACCCGGAGCGCCGACGATATGCAAAAGGACTCCGTCGGGCTGTCTCGCGATGCGCTCGCCTGGTGGCATGAACAGGCCGGATGGATCAAGCCGGCCGCGCTGGTGTGCGCCTGGCTGGCGCAGCCCGGAGTCACGTGGCGCGGCAACACGAAGGTGGGACGCATCGCACGCATCGGGGACGACTGGCTGGTAACGGATGAACAGGGTGCCGAGCTGGCGCGCGCCGGGCTGGTCGCCGTTGCCGCCGCCTATGCAAGCGCGGCACTGCTCGATCGGCGCGTGTCACTGCAGCCGGTGCGCGGCCAGGTGTCGTGGGCGCATCAGCAGGAAGGCAACGACATGCCGGCCTTTGCGGTGAATGGCAACGGCCACTTCATCCCTGGCGTGCCGATGGGCGAAGCGCCGGCGTGGTTTTGCGGCTCCACCTTCAGCCGCGGCGAAACCGACCTGGCGCCGCGCGAAGCCGACCATCGATTCAACTTGCAGCGCTTGCAATCGCTTCTGCCCGAAGTGGCCAAACGTGTCGAACCCGCGTTCACCGACGGTTCGGTCAATGCCTGGACCGGCGTGCGCTGTGCCGCGGCCGACCGCAGGCCCTTGTTGGGCGAGCTCGAGCCCGGCTTGTGGGTCAGTACGGCCATGGGGTCACGGGGATTGACCTTCGCCGTCCTGTGCGCCGAGCTGATGGCGGCGCGGCTGCATGGGGAACCGCTGCCGATCGAGCGGCGCCTCGCGATGGCCCTGGATGTGGCGCGCTAGACCTTGCGCAGGAGGTTGTGCAATCTTTCGGGATGCGGCGGTTTCTGGAAGAAGCCCTCCGCGCCGGCCCTCCAGGCACGAATCCGCTCGGGCACCGTGGTCTGGTCCTTGGTGACGATCACGTGCCGTATCGCCGGCTGGGCCTCGGCGAGGTCCTTGAGGAAGGCCCACCCCTCCACATCGGGCAGGCCGAAGTCCACCAGGGCGACCGCGTATGGATGCGCCCGTGCCAGCTCCAGCGCCTGGGCGCCGGTTTCCGCGTCGTCGGCCTGGGTCAGGTCCGCCAGGGCCAGCCGGGCGCGCAGGTACAGGCGCTCGTCGCGGCTGGCGCTCGCGATCAGGGCTCGCTTGGCTGGATGGGGCCGAGGCTCGTCCGGCGGCAGCGTGTCCGGCCCGTTGTCGAAGTCAAGGTCGAAATCCAGGTCGTCGGCCGGTGCGAACAGCTGGTCCATGGCACTGACGACTTGCGGCCAGACGATCGGCCGCTGGAAAATCCGCCATGCATTCGGTGGCGCAGCTGAGCCTACCCAGATCACCTTGAGTTTCGGGTCGTTGGAGAATTCAAGCTCCAGCCGCGACTCGTTGCTTTGCCCGTCCATCAGCGCCAGCGTCGGCCGGTCCGCAGTACCGCCGTGCCACAGGCTGTAAATCGTGTCGCGCTGCTCGGACAGCCGAAACACCGTGTTGAGCGCATGGCGCTCCGTGTCGGTGAAACCCACAACCTGGACGAAGACCCTCTGAGTCATTTTTGGGTGCGAAGATTTTGGTGCACGCGGCGATTATGGCGGGGCGCCTTTGACGGCCAAAACCGCCTTATCCGGAATTTGCATCTAACCCGCCGGAAAGCCGCGCCATTACAGGGGCATAAGCTTATCCGCATATGCCGCAAACAAAAAAATAGTTTGTTCCTATAAGGCGGCCTTTTAAAGTCGCGCCTTATGCACGATTTCGCCTTTGTCTTTGCCGGATTCTTCGTCGGCCTGGTGGTCGGCCTGACCGGGGTCGGCGGCGGCTCGCTGATGACGCCCATCCTGATTTTCGGCTTCGGCATAAAGCCTTACCTCGCCATCGGCACCGACTTGCTGTTTGCGGCCGCCACCAAGTTCGGCGGCTCGATCGGGCTGGCCCGCTCGCGCGCCATCGACTGGCCGGTGGTGGCGCTGCTGTCCGCCGGCAGCATTCCAGCGGCGCTGGCGACGATTTTCGTCCTGCACCGGGTTGGACCGGCCAATCCGGCCGTCCAGGCCGTCATGACAACGACATTGGGCGCCGCCCTGCTGCTCACTGCGGCCGCCACGCTGTACAAGGCCATCAAGGGCAAGAACACACCGCGCCAACTCGACCCGGCGCAACTGGCCGAGGCCATCCGTCCCCGCCACTGGGTCCAGCCGGTCCTGTTCGGGGCGGCCATCGGCGCCCTGGTTTCGCTGACTTCGGTCGGTGCCGGCGCGATCGGCGTCACGGTCCTGATGCTGCTGTTCCCGGCGCTGCCGCTGCCGCGCATCATCGCCGCCGACATCGCCTATGCCGTGCCGCTGACGCTGGTCGCCGGCTTGGGCCACGCCTCCATCGGCTCGGTCGACTGGCCGCTGCTGGGCACGCTGCTGGCCGGTTCGCTGCCCGGCATCTGGGTGGGTTCGCGCCTGGTGCGCCGCGCCCCGGACCGGCTGATCCGTTCGCTGTTGTCCGTGCTACTGGCCTACGCCGGCGTGCGGCTGATCTCGCTGTAAAGACAAGAACATGTACCAGTACACAGAATTCGATAAACAGTTCGTGAAGAACCGCGCCGCGCAGTACCGCGACCAGCTCGAACGCAACCTGGCCGGCAAGCTGGGCGACGACGAGTTCCGGCCGCTGCGACTGCAGAATGGCTGGTACATCCAGCGTTACGCGCCGATGCTGCGCATCGCCGTGCCCTATGGCGAGATTTCCAGCGCACAGTTGCGCGCGCTGGCCACGATCGCCCGCGACTACGACCAGCCGACGGCCGAAATCTTCCAGGACGCCCAGGAAAAACAGGATGCGCTCGGCCCGGTCGCCTTGCCTCCCAGCTATGGCGGCGGTTCGGTGCGTTCGCACCTGAAGGTCGGCTACGGCCACTTCACAACCCGCCAGAACGTCCAGTTCAACTGGATTCCCCTGGCCAAGAGCGCCGACGTGATGGACCTGCTGGCCAGCGTCGACATGCATGGCATCCAGACCAGCGGCAACACCATCCGCAACATCACCAGCGACGAGCGCGCCGGTATCGCCGTGGACGAGATCGCCGATCCGCGACCCTATTGCGAAATCATGCGCCAGTGGAGCACGCTGCACCCGGAGTTCGCCTTCCTGCCGCGCAAATTCAAGATCGCCGTGACGGGCGCGCTCGAGGATCGCGCGGCGACCTTCTGGCACGACGTCGGCCTGCACCTGGTCAAGAACGAAGCCGGTGAACTGGGCTTTCGCGTGCTGGTCGGCGGCGGCATGGGCCGCACGCCGGTCATTGCCACCGTGATCCGCGAGTTCCTGGCCTGGGACCAGATCCTCAACTACCTCGAAGCCGTTGTGCGCGTGTACAACCGCTGGGGACGCCGCGACAACATGTACAAGGCGCGCATCAAGATATTGGTGAAGGCCGAGGGACAGCGTTATATCGACGAGGTGGAAGCCGAATACCGCCAGATCGTCGAAGTCGACGGTGCGCCGCACACCATCACGCAGGCCGAACTGGACCGTGTGGCCGCCTCGTTCGTGCCGCCCGCGCTCAAGCGCGACCGTAAAGGCGCCGAAGCCAAGGTGCACGAGATCATGCGCGCCGGCGCCGAAGCGGACCCGGAATACGACCGCTGGCTGCAGCAGAACGTGGCCGCGCACAAGAACCCCGAACTGCGCGCCGTCACGCTCTCCTTCAAGCGCCTGGGCCAAGCGCCCGGCGACGCGACCGGCGCCCAATTGGACGTCGCCGCTGAGCTGGCCGAGCGTTTCTCCGCCGGCGAAGCCCGCGTCACGCACGACCAGAACCTGCTGCTGCCCTGGGTCCACCAGGACGACCTGCCCGAGCTGTGGCATGCCGCCCGCAAGGCAGGCCTGGCCAAGGCCAACATCCGCCTGCTGACGGACATGATCGCGTGCCCCGGCGGCGACTTCTGCTCGCTGGCCAATGCGCGTTCGCTGCCGATCGCCGAAGCCATCACGCAGCGTTACCAGGACCTGGACGAGCTGCACGACATCGGCGAGATCGACCTGCACATCAGCGGCTGCATCAACTCCTGCGGCCATCACCATAGCGGCCACATCGGCATCCTGGGCGTCGACAAGGACGGCAAGGAGTGGTACCAGGTGACGCTGGGCGGCTCGGACGGCTCCCTGCTGTCGGGCGCACCGGCGCCGGGCAAGGTGGTCGGCCCGTCGTTCTCCGCGGCCGAAGTGCCCGAGGTGATTGAAGCGGTGCTGGACACCTATCGCCAGCAGCGTCAAAGCAATGGCAACAAGGCCGAGACCTTCATCGACACGCTGCGCCGCGTCGGCATCGAGCCCTTCAAGGCCGCCGCCAATGCCGCCCGTTTCGAAAAGCAGGTGGCCTGAAATGAGCATGACCTTGAAGATCATCGCCCCGGCCGAGCAGGCCGCCACCAATGCAAACGTGCTCCAGATCGCCAACGACGCCGACCCGCGCGAAGTGTCGCTGGAAGGCGTCGAGCGCATCGAACTGAATTTCCCCAAATTCGCCGACGGCCGCGCATTCAGCCAGGCCTTTCTGCTGCGCCGCCGCCTGGGCTTTGCCGGCGACATCCGCGCGACCGGTGAGGTATTGATCGACCAGCTGGTGCAGATGGAGCGCACCGGTTTTTCCAGCGCCGTGCTGCGCGACGACCAGGACATCGCCGATGCGAAGCGCCAGTTCGAGCGCTACGCCGCGTTCTACCAGGGCGACGCCGTCAACGCGCACCCGCTATTCAGGAAGGCCGCGTGATGAGCGCGATCGACCTGCACGCCCGTGCCTCGAACGATTTCGAAGCCAAGCTCGCCGAAACACAGGCGCTGCTGATTCGCGCGGCCAGCGAGTTCTCGCCGTTGACCCAGGCCTCCAGTCTGGGCGCGGAAGACGTGGTCATCACGCACCTGGTCAACAGCCTGGAACTGGATATTCCCGTGTTCGTGCTGGAAACCGGCATGCTGCACAAGGAAACGCTGGATCTGCTCGAGCGCACCAAGGCGAGCTCGCGCGCGCCAGTCAACGTGTACCAGCCCTCGCACGAGTCGGTAGTGCACTTCGTCAAGCGTGAAGGCAAGGACCCGATGTACCGGAGCGTCGAGCTGCGCAAGGCCTGCTGCCACATCCGCAAGGTCGAGCCGCTGGAGCGCGCCCTCGCGGGCAAGCGGGCCTGGATCACTGGCCTGCGCCGCGAACAGTCCAACGCGCGCGCCGAGGTGCCGCTGGTCGACACGAGCGACGAGGCCCAAACCGGCCGCGCCAAGTTCAACCCCTTGGCCAACTGGACCTGGGGCGACGTCTGGCACTACATCAAATTGCACCAGGTCGACTACAACCCGCTGCACGACCAGTTCTATCCCAGCATCGGCTGCCAGCCATGCACTCGTGCCATCAGCCTGGGGGAGGATTTCCGCGCCGGCCGCTGGTGGTGGGAAGACGAAGCGGCCAAGGAGTGCGGCCTGCACGTGAAGAACGACGACACGAAGGAAGAGATTTCCGCATGAACGCCCGCGCCGAACCCCAACTGCTGGGCCATCTGAGCAATCGGCACCTCGATGCGCTGGAGGAAGAGACCATCTTCATCCTGCGCGAGGTCGCGGCTTCCTTCGAGCGCCCGACGCTGCTGTTCTCGGGCGGCAAGGATTCGCTGGTGCTGCTGAAGTGCGCCGAGAAGGCGTTTGGCGCGGGCCACATCCCCTATCCGCTGCTGATGATCGACACCGGCCACAACTTCCCCGAAGTGACCGCTTTCCGCGACTTCCGCGCCAAGGAGCTGGGCGCCGAGCTGATCGTGCGCAACGTCGAGGACTCGATGAAGCGCGGCACGGTGCGGCTGGCCCACCCGGGTGAGTCGCGCAACGTGCACCAGTCGGTGACGCTGCTGGAAGCCATCGAGGAATTCCGCTTCGACGCCCTGATCGGTGGCGCGCGCCGCGACGAAGAGAAAGCCCGCGCCAAGGAGCGCATCTTTTCGCACCGCGACAGCTTCGGCCAATGGCAGCCCAAGGCGCAGCGGCCCGAGTTGTGGACGCTGTTCAACACCCGCCTTCACCAGGGCGAGCATTTCCGCGTGTTCCCGATCTCGAACTGGACCGAGCTGGACGTGTGGCAATACATCGAGCGCGAAAACATCGCCCTGCCCTCGATCTACTACGCGCAC
>JAQGMS010000330.1 GCA_028292245.1 Ramlibacter sp. | reverse complement strand
GATTTCGCGCAGTCGTTTCTTGCCGTAGAGGTAGTCGCCATTCTCCGAACGGTCGCCGTTCTTCGCGGCCCAGTGCACCGCCTCCACCACCTTCGGGCGCTCCTCATCCATCAATTGCAGCAGCTCGGCGCGCAGCCGCGCGTAGCCCGCCGGCGTGATGTAGTTCTTCACTCCGCCGGGCAGCTCGGGCAGCGACAGTTCTTCCTCGTCGTCGCCGTCGGTTTCGCGGGTGAAAGCCTTGTTCATCCCGCAAGCATAGCGACGCCGGCTGGCTTGCATTGATGTTGTCCTACATCCGCTTACGCGGTCTCCTACGGCGCGGATGGGCCAAATCGACGAACATCGGCCCATCTCAGGAGAAACGATGAGTTCGAGCGTCGCTATCAACCCGACCGCGGAAGACGCCTACTGGCGCCATGCTTTCAAGCAGGAGCCGTATTACCAGCCTGATCTGGCCTACGACGACTACAGCCCGGCCTACCGGGTGGGCTATACCGGCCCGCTGCGCAGGGACGGCAGCTTCCAGTCGCTGGAAGCCGCGCTTGAGCAGGACTGGGAGCGCGTCAAGGGCCGCTCGCGGCTGGACTGGGCGCAGGCGCGCCTGGCGACGCGCGCGGCTTGGGAACACGCCACCGAACGCAACGAGGCCACCGCTTGAAGCGCGATCCCGACGACACGATCCCCGCTGCGGCGAGGAAGCCACGCGCGGGCGCCGAGTCGGCGCGCTACGGCGTGCTGCGCCGGCTCGGCCCGGTGCTCAAGCACGACATGGTGGTCAACCTGCAAGCAATCTCGATGATGGCCGAGGTGCTGCATGCGCGCCTGGAGCGCGGCACGCCGACCCCAGCCGATTTCCAGGCCAATATTTCCAAGCTCAACCGGCTGGCGCGCGGCGCCGTGGCCAGCTGCCTGAACGTGGCGGCCTGGATCGAGCCCGGCGAGGAACAGGGCGTGCGGCTGCGCCAAGGTATCGACGAATGCCTGGCCCTGGTGGCGACCAACTTCAACTTCCGCGGCTTCGCGGTGACGGTGGAAGTGCCGGAAAGCGATTTCCAGGTCTGGCGGATTGCGCTGCGCAACCTGCTGGTCGCTTCGCTGATCTCGCTCACCGACGCATCTTCGGGTCCCTGCAATGTGCTCGTCAAGGCGGAGGTGCGCGGCAACGTCGCGGAGATCACCGTGCATGTGACGCCGCGCGAGGACTCGGTCGACGCGCTCCTGTTCGAGCCGAACTACCGCCACCTGGACTGGTCCGACGTGCAGGCGCTGGCAGTGGCCGAAGCGGTGGAGCTGGTGCGCGGGCCGGATGAAATCGTCATGCGCATGCCGCGCGCGGTGGCCACCGCGCCGCTGCAGATCGCCCCGGTCTGATCCGCGGCGCCGCGGGCGCTACGGCTCCAGCTTGTCCATGAAGGCTTCCAGCTGCTCGATCGGCAGCGGCTGGCAAAACAGGAAGCCCTGGTAGGCGTAGCAGCCCTGCTGCGCCAGGAAGGCGCGCTGGGCCTGTGTTTCCACTCCCTCGGCGATCACGCCCAACCCCAGGCTCTGGGCCAGCCCGACGATCGTGCGGGCGATCGCCGCGTCGTTGGCGTCGGTGAGGATGTCCTTGACGAACTCGCGGTCGATCTTCAGCTGGTCCAGCGGCAGGCGCTTCAGGTACGACAGCGATGAATAGCCCATGCCGAAGTCGTCCAGCGAGAGCGTCACGCCCATTGCCTTCAGGCTCCCCATCTTGGCCACCGTCACCTCGATGCCGTCCGCCAGCAGGCTTTCGGTCAGCTCGAGCTTGAGCTTGTGCGGCGCGATGCCGAATTGCTTGATCGCCGTCATCACCTCGTCCACGAAGTCGGGATGGCGGAACTGCCGGACGCTCACGTTGACGGCGATGCTCAGGTGGCTTCGATCGGGCCTCGTGGCCCAGGCCGCGAGCTGCGCGCACGCCTGCTCCAGCACCCAGCGGCCGATCGGGATGATCAGCGAGGTCTCCTCGGCGGTGGGGATGAAATAGGCCGGCGGCACCATGTCGCGCTGCGGATGCTTCCAGCGCAGCAACGCCTCGACGCCGGTCATGCGGCCGTCGGCGCCCACCTGGGGCTGGTAGTCGATCAGGAACTGGCCCTCACGCCAGGCCTCGCGCAGGTCGGTGGCGAGCGCCGCGTTGGCGGTGGCCACGACCTGCATTTCCGGGTCGAAGAAGCACACCGCGTTGCGGCCCGCGGCCTTGGCCTGGTACATCGCCAGGTCGGCTTGCTTGAGCAGCTCGCTCACCGTCCAGGGCGCGCGGCCGAACAGCGTCACGCCGATGCTGCAGGTGCTGTGGTGCAGGTAGCCCGAGAGCAGGTAAGGCTCGCCCAGCTTTGCCAGGATGCGCTCGCTGACGATGCGCGCGCCCTGGCTCGGTTCCAGCGGCTTTTGTTCGCTGTTTTCCAGCAGGATCACGAACTCGTCGCCGCCCAGGCGGGCGACGGTGTCGCCGCGCGCCACGCAGGAGCGCAGCCGCTCGGCGACCTGCTGCAGCAACTGGTCGCCCTTCTGGTGGCCCAGCGTGTCGTTGAGCACCTTGAAGTTGTCCAGGTCGATGAACATCAGCGCGCCCAGGTGCGGGTGCGCGTGGTCGGACAGCGCGCGCTCCAGCCGGTCCATCAGCAATTGCCGGTTGGGCAACTTGGTCAGCGGGTCGTAGAAAGCGAGGTACTGGATCTTCTCCTCGGCCATCTTGCGCTCGGTGATGTCGCGCCCCACCGCCACCCAGTGCGTGAGCTTGCGCTCGTGGTCCCACACCGGCGACACCTCCAGGTCGACCCAGAACGCCTCGCCGCTCTTCTTGTAGTTGATCAGGTCGACCCGTGCCGGCTGCCACTGCTCCATCGCCGCGCGGATGCGGTCCAGTTCCTTGCGCTGCGTGCCAGGCCCCTGCAGCAGCCGGGGCGTGCGGCCCAGCACCTCTTGCGGCGTGTAGCCGGTGCGGCGCTCGAAGGCCTCGTTGACGAATACGATGCGCGGCCCCGGATCGTTGAACGGCCCCGCTTCGGTGATGATGACAATGTCGTTCAGCCGCGCGATGCTGCTTTCCAGCAGCCGCAACTGCTCCTGCGAATTGTGGCGCGCGGTGACGTCGCGCAGGTGCACGGCCAGGCCCGCGCCGAACGGATAGCCGCGCGCCTCGAGCCGGGTCGCCAGGCTCGCACCGCGCTCTTCCACTTCCAGGATCTCGCCACGGCCCAGGCTGCGGCGAAACTGCTCTTCCAGCCGCAGCCGCACGGTCTTCTGGAAGCAGGTCCAGAACTGGCGGCCCAGCAATTGGTCGGCGGGCCGGCCCAGCAAGCGCTCGGCCTGCTCGTTGACATAGGTGAAGCGGCCCTCGAGATCGATCGTCGCGAAGGCTTCACCGCTACCCATGGCGCCGCCCATGCTGACGGTGTGGCGCGACAGCGTGCCCAGCTTGTGGCCATGCGGCGCGATTTCCTGCACGGCGCCTTCGACGCGCACGACCGCGCCGGCGTCGTCGCGCACCGCGTGGCCGATGGTGCGCACCCAGGCGCGGCGGCCCTTCTGGGTGACGATCTGCATCTCGGCGTCGAACGGCGCACCGTCCCGCGCGCAGGCCTGCACCAACGCCTGGATCGTCTCGCGCCATTCGGGCGCGTACATGGCGAAGGCGTCGGCGCGGGGGGGCGTGAAGCCCGCCGGTGCGTCGTGGATCGCGGCCAGCTGATCCGACCAGGCCAGCCGGTCGGATGCAAGGTCGAGCGTCCACACACCGATGAAGGCAGTGCGCTCCAGCAGCCTCAGCAGCGTTTCGATCTGCTGCAAGCGGGCCGATTCCGTGGCGGCAGGAAGGTCAATCGTGAGCATCTGTTGCAATCTTAGGCGGATTGCCGGGCTCAGCCGGTAGGCAAGGTCCTACGCGATGACGGGGGCGCATCCGGGTGCGCCGCTTCCACGGCCGCGCTTACATTGGGCCAGAGCCCCCAGCATTTCCCCCACCAAAGCCCGCCCCGTGACCCCCCTGCAAGCCTACGTCGTCGAGGACAACGCCACCATCCGCGAGAACCTGATCGGAACTCTGGAAGAACTCACCTGCGTCAAGGTGGTGGGCACCAGCGCATCGGAAAACGACACGCTGAAGTGGCTTGAGCAGAACCCCGACGGCTGGGACATCCTGATCGTCGACCTGTTCCTGCAACAAGGCAGCGGCATCCACCTGGCGCAATCCATCTCGCGGCGCCGCCCCGACCAGAAACTGGTGGTGTTCAGCAACTACATCAACGCCAACGTGCGCAAGCGCTGCGCGCAATTGGGCGTGGACGCGGTGTTCGACAAATCCACCGAGATCGATTCGCTGGTCGACTATTGCGCGCACCAGTGCTTCCGGGTCGCCCAGATCCAGGCGCAAACCCAGACACAGGCCGCCTGAGCGGCCGCGATTTCAGGCAACTCCATCGCCGCGACGGCGCCGGTGCACGCGCCAGGCATAGGCCAGCATCGCGCCCACGAAAGCAACCACCAGCAGCGGCAACAGCCACCAGCCGGCACGATCGGCGAGTGCGGCCCTGCCATCGCGCGCCACGCCCTGCCCCGCCGGGTCGATCGTGTTCAACTCCGCGCGCAGGCCGGTCATGCCGATCACCGCGACGTTGCCGCTTGACAGTTGCAGCGGCCGGTCCAGCACCGGGGCGTCGCGCCCGAGCGTGCGGTAGCTGGCGCCGGCATCGCGGCCCAATTGCGCCACTTCCAGCAAGCCCGCGCGATTGAGGCCGCTGACATCCAGCAGCGGACGGTCCGAGCCTTGCGCCAGCAAGAGCCGGCCGCCTTCGAGCTTGACCTCGCTCTTGCCGGCCTCTTGCAGCGGCACGTCGATCGCGAGGAACGGCCCCTTGAACTTGGGCGGCCCCACATCGGCGACTGCGATGAAGCGGGCGCGTGATGGCGTGACGCCGGTGCTGGCGGCCAGGCTGATCACGCGCGGCAGGCTGTTTTGCGCGTCGTACAGGTATGAGACCGGCACCAGCAGGTTGACGCCGTTGGCGAAGCGCGAGACGAGCCCGTTGAAATCGCCGGTCGGTTCAGCCCTGTCCAGCAGCAGGTGGCTGCTGCCCAGCACCGACACCGGGTAGGCTTCGGGCGTTTCGCGGCAACGGTCGCTGGCCTGCTGGCGCACGAAGGACACGCGGATGTCGTTGCGCGTGGCCAGCGCATGGCGCGGAATCGGCGCCACGATGCGCTCGCGCCGGCCGTTCGCTTCCATCTCCTTGGCGGCCAGCAGCACATCGTTCATGAAGACCGACACCACTGGCGGCGTTCGCGCGGCGCCCGGCGCGGCGGCCACGTCGATCACCAGCGTGCCGGGGGCGCGGCCGTCGCCGGCCACCATGCCGATGTCGAAACCCGCGTTCCAGTCGGCCCGCGACAGCACGTCGAGCGTCGCCGGCTTGGCGCCCAGGTACTTCAGCGAGACCGCGGACAGATCCGCTTTCGGGTCGTCGGCGGCTTGCACCAGCAGCGATGGCGCCATCGCCGCCACCTGCTGCCAGGATTGCGTGAACAGGCCCGCGGCCTGCGCGCCCGCATCGGGCGCGACCACGATGGCGGGGCGGCCGAACACGTTCGCCAGCCTGACTTGGCCCGACACGAGTTGCCGTCCCCAGCCGTCGAGTGCGCGCGAGCGCCACTCGTTGAACGCGTTGGCCGATTCGGCGGGAAGTTGCGCGCGCAACTCGTCCAGCGCCTGCGCCATGCTGCTCCCCGTCGCGCGATCGGCCACCACGATGTCGGCCTGCAGCGGCCCGGCCTGGCCGAGCGCCATCAGCGCGCCCACTTCGGCCAGGTCCTTGATGCGCCGCTTGCCCCCATCGGCCAGTACCGCAAAGGCCGGAATGCTGCGCAGCGCCGATGGGACGACCACCCCTTGCAAGTCCACCACCTCGCCGATGCCGGGCAAGGCCTTGATGCGCGGGCGCTTGCCGGCGCGCTGCAAGGCCAGGCCGAGCCGCCACGCCGAGTCGTAGGCTTCGGTGGACAGCTTGTTGCCGGCGATCAGGATGGCGGGCGAAGACGGCAGCGCGCTCCAGGCCGCGGACAGGTCCTGCACCGCCGAGCCGTCGTAGCGGTAGGTGAAGCGCGTGCTCGGCTCGATGCGCAGCAAGTTGCCGGGCGTGCGCAAATCCGAGCAGGTGTTCTCGCGGTTGATGACGGTGCGCCAGTCGATGTTGAAGCGCACCACCCCGCTGGCGCGCGGCGCGCCGTCCACGGCCAGGGTGAGGCTGCCGTCGCCGCGCTCGGCCGTCACCGG
Source organism: Ramlibacter sp. (assembly GCA_028292245.1). Lineage (GTDB taxonomy): Bacteria > Pseudomonadota > Gammaproteobacteria > Burkholderiales > Burkholderiaceae_C > Ramlibacter. The sequence continues at coordinate 28,363 of JAQGMS010000330.1, read as the reverse complement.
CCGCGCCGAGACCGGGAAACCGTCGAGCGAAAGGATGAGCGTGGTGCGGCCGCCGTCGGCCCGCACGAAACTGGCGTCGACCTGCAAGGTGGCGTTGGCCAGCGGCAGCCCCGGCGGTACCGGCAAGGCGATCTCGCGCGTGGTCTCCTGCTGTCCGAGCACCAGGGGGCCGCTCAAGCCGAGATCGGCAAAAGTGACGACGCGCGGAATCCAGTTGTCGGCGCTCATGCGCTGGAACACCTGGGAGGGCGAAACCGCCGACGCGGCGGGTGCGGGCGGAAGCGCGGAGGGCGCTGGCTCAGCCGCCGCTGCCAGGAGCGGCAGCAGCGTCCAGAGAATCCTCGCGATGACAAGCTTGTTCACGGTTCGCTCCTCCTGCTGAGGCATACGGCGCCAGCATCGCCGTGCGGTCGAGGCTCGTGTGTTTCAAGACCCAAATTGAATTTAGAAGTTGTAACGCGCAGGCTCCGACGGCGAACCCGCCGTCAGGGCGTAGGAGCATGCCTACTCTGGCGCAGGCAAAGGGCCGCAGCGGCCCTGCGACACGAGAAAGGCGGCGATGAGATGAAAAAGGGCCGGTGCGCGCACACACCGGCCCTTACAGGAATGCAGCCCTGAACCGGTACTAAATCGCGCCCACCAGTCCGTCGAAGATGGAGAAGTCGGTTGTTCCGTTGGCCAATTGCACGAGGAAAGTGCCCGCCACGATGGCGACCTGTGCAATGTCCGCATCGCCGAAGACCGGGGTCGTCGCCGCATCCTGGAAGATCGCCGACATCATGCCCACCAACTGGCTCAGCGTTGCCGGATCGTCCACCGCCAGGGCGGCGGCATGGGCGTCGACGAAGTCGCCCAGCGCCAGGACGTCGTTGACTTCGGTGATGTCGATCGCCTTGAACATCTTGATCAGCGTGCCGAAGAACAGCGATTCCATCGTCGCCTCGGTGGCCGGCAACGCGCCCAGGTGCGAGAAGCCGAGGTCGGCCACCGACAGGGTGCCGTCGCCGGCACCGGTGTAGATGGAGGGATCGAACGCATGGTCATACGCGGCCTGCCCGGTGGTGGCAACAATGCCTGCGCGCAATGCGGAAGGCGAGAGGCTGCCGTTCCACGTGTCCAGCGCAACCAGGTTCGACAGTGCCATGAAGTTCTCAGGCATGAAGGTCGAAACGCCGCCAAGGGCCGGTGCATGCAGGTCGGAGCCGCTGAGCCCGTGAACAGTGAAAAACTCCTCTACCTGTGTCGCGGAAAAACCACCGACGATCTCGCTCAGCATGTCGCTGGTGACGCCGTTCTGCTTGGCCATGTTGAACAGGAAGCCGGGGTCGCCTTGGTGGGCGAGAACGAAATCGCGCGCCTGGGCGATGTTCACGCCGAAATGCTCAGCGAGAAACGTGGATGTGCTCATTGAAGGGAACTCCGTTGATGTTGTTGGTGACTGCCGATCGCCGGCATTGCGCCGGCGTCCCAAAAATTATCGCCCATGCTCATCCGTTTTGAAAAGAAAAAGGGCCAGCGCGGCGGCGCTGGCCCTGGCACCGGACGTAAACGAAACTGTTAAGAGGGAGCGCCGTCCACGGCCCCGTCCTGCCGGCGCTGCTCGATCTCCTTCATGTGAGTGAGCGCCGTTTCGGCGCCCTCGCCCGAGCGGCCTTCGCTCGCGTGGCCGTGTTCAACCGGCTTGTTCTGGTCGTCTTGGCGGGTGGGAAGTCCTGGCTTGTCCATGCTGCTGTTCGCTTTGCGGTTGGGGTTATCGGATCAGCTCTCGTCCTCTTCGGCCGGCGGCGGAGCCACCGGTACGGGCACCTGCGCCTGGTTCTGCTTTTGCAAATGCGGCAGCGCGCTCGCCGCGCCCTCTCCGGTGCGGCCGTGCTGGTCGTGCAGCTGATCGTCGTCTTTGGTTTCGTGATTCATCTCCGGCAATTTTCCAATGAGCCTGGGCGCGCCTCTTGTCGGAAAACTTCCTGCATGGGAGTAGCGCGACTCCTGAGCTGCTGTCGGATGGGGCGGGGCGCAGCGCAGGCCCTTGAAATTGATGAGCCAGACCCTACTCTCCCGGCCATAACAACAGACGGGGCATCATCATGCACAGAGTAGATGTGGAACTGGAGAAATGGAGAAAACTGAACGCACGGCTCACCCGGGCCCACACCCGGCTCAACGACGCCTTGAAACGCGGCGCACCCAAGGAAGAGGCCGCCGTCATCCGGGCCGAGGTGGCGGTGCTGCAGGAGGCGTGCAACGCGACACTGAACGCGGTGCAGGCGGCACTGGAGGCGATGAAGGCCGCGCCTTGAGCGAAGCCTTGCCGCCCCGTGAGGGAAAACCAACAGTCGGGCAGAAATACGCCACCTCATCCACACACATCTGGTTAACATTCTGACCCCATGAGTCAGAGCGCGAAGACGGCCATCGAGGCGTGGAAAGAGGCGAACGACGAGGCCCGCGTGGCCGAGAACCGGCTCGCAAGGGCCTGGGACGAATACGAGAACCGGCGCGGCCCGCCCGTGCCGGCCGACCTCATGACGGAGATCGCGAAGCTGCGCGCGCGGGCGAACGATCTGCTGACCGTTGCCATGGATTCGCTCAAGCCGCCGGCGGAGGGACCGAGGAAGTAGCGGCTCAGCGATGCCGTAACATGGGTTGTCGGATAGGTCTCCGATGACTTCTTCGAAAGCCGGCCGTGCGCCTCTCCGAATTTCTGCGAAACCACTCCGAGAAGATATTGGCGGCGTGGGACGAATTTGCGGCGACCGTCACCCACAGCGGCAAGAGCCTGGACCAGAAGGCGCTGCGCGATCATGCCGCGCAGATCCTGCTTGCCATCGCGAAGGACCTGGAGAAGCCCCAGACCGACGCCTAGCAGATCGCGAAGTCGCGAGGAGAAGCGGAGCGCAGCGTCTTCGCCGGCGACACTGCGGCCGAGACCCACGCCGACACCCGGATCGAAGCGGGCTTCGCAATCGACGCGATGATCACCGAATACCGCGCCCTGCGCGCCAGCGTCCTGCGCCTGTGGGCGGCGACCAAGACCGAGGCCACGCAGACCGACGAACTCCAGCAGCTGACCCGCTTCAACGAAGCCATCGACCAGGCGATGACCGAGTCGGTGGCCCGCTACACCGAGCAGGTCAACCGGTCCGCCAACCTGTTCATGGGCATCCTCGGCCACGACATCCGCAATCCCCTGGGGACCATCCTGCTGTCGGCCGAGGTCCTCACTCGCAGCGGCCAGTTGAGCGCCAAGGCCGCCGAGCCGATCGTCAACAGTGCCAAGCGCATCCAGGGCATCATCGAACTGATCGTCGATTTCTCGCGCGCCCAGTCGGATGGCGTGATGCCCATCCGGCCCCAGCCGGGCAACCTGGAAAAGCAGTTTCGTTCGGTGGTCGATGAAACCCGCGTGCGCCACCCTTCCACACCGGTGCAGATCAACGCCACCGGCAATTTCGACGGCGCGTGGGACGAGGGGCGCATGGGTCAATTGCTCTCAAACCTGCTGGAGAACGCGATCACCTATGGGACGAAGGGGGAGCCAGTCACCCTGACCATGACGGCGGGCAGCGGCGATGTGAAGTTCTCGGTACACAACCAGGGCCCGGCGATCCCGGCACAGGACCGGGAGCGGATTTTCGAGCCGCGCAGCCGCGGTTCGGCCGCCGATGAACAGCGCGCTCCCGGGGGCTTGGGCCTGGGCCTGTACATCTGCCGGGAGATCGTCAGGGCCCATCGAGGCACGCTTTCCCTGCGCTCCGAACCACGAGAGGGAACTTCGTTCACCGTGAGCATCCCGCGGTAGGCCTTGCCGGCAACCCCTTGAAATCCTGCCCGGGCGCCACTAGCTCGGGCTTGCGCCGGCTTGCCGCGCGCGACTGGTGTCTTCCTTGTTACCGAACTCAAAGGAGAGTTGTGATGATGAACGCATCCTTCAGACCCGCGGGCAACGTTCTTTCGGAACTCAATCGCCTGCAGAACGTCCTCGACCAGGTCTTCCGGCCGGCCGAGCGATCCAGCATCCGCGCCCTGGCCGGCGACGGCTTTCCCACCCTGAACGTCGGGACCACGCCCGAGACCGTCGAAATCATGGCCCTCGCGCCGGGACTGGACCCCGGCTCCTTGCAATTGAGCGTGGACCGGGGCCTGCTGGTGATCGCCGGCGACCGCAAGAGCCAATTGCCCGAGCCGGGCGACCGCGTCAGCGTCTACGCGCAGGAGCGCTTCAGCGGCGACTTCCGGCGGGTGGTCAGCCTGCCCGACGACGCCGATCCCGGCAAGGTCGACGCGACCTACCGCGACGGCATCTTGCGCGTCGTCGTGGCCAAGCGCGAGTCGTCCAAGCCGCGCCGCGTCGAGATCAACTGAAACCGCATGCCGAAAGGAGACCGACATGAATTCAGAGCTTGAGACTTCCCGCGGCCGTGAAGCAACCGAGGGCCGCGCCGCCGCCCAGCACCGCGACGCGCCGTTCTTGGTGCCGCCGGTCGATGTGTACGAAGACGAATCCGGCATCACGCTGCTGGCCGACCTGCCTGGCGTGTCGCGCGACCGCGTGGGCATTCGCGTGGACGGCGACAGCCTGGTGATCGAGGCGCGCGCAACTGCCGTGTATCCGGAAAAGATGCAGCTGGTCTATGGAGAGGCCCAATACGAGTCGTACCGGCGGGAGTTCACGCTCAGCCGCGAACTCGATACTTCGCGGATCGAAGCGAGCCTCAAGGATGGTGTGTTGAAGCTGGCCATCCCGAAACTGGAAGAAGCCAAGCCCCGGCGCATCGAGGTGCGGATGGGCTAGCCGATCGGGGAGCGGCGGGACTTGGAAGGATCCGCGTCCCCAGGCCTGTCGCTTTTCCGGTCTGGCGCCAGCTCCACTTGGGCCGGAACCTTGGTCGCCAATGCCTTGGCGAGGTACGGAATGATGCTGTCCACGCCCTGGCCCGTGCGCGTGCCCGGCGGGATGGTTTTGTCGTCTTCAATGCCCTGTGCCGCGACCGGCTTTCGAGCCCTGTTCAATATCTTTCGACCCACGATGGTGGCCTCGCTTTCCTGAGATTGCGAAGTTGCCACGCCTCGCTGTCATGACTCATGGTGGGGGACGTGCCCATGGGCGAGGCGTAGGCGAAACACCTACGCCTGCGCAGGTTGAGGCGCCGGATGCGCTTTTTATTGCAGCCTCAGACCGAACGTGCCACACAGGTCCTGCGGCGCTTCAATCGCTCGGCCGGCCGCCACGAACTCTTACGGCTGCATAGGGCCAGCCGCACCGTGAAGCGACCGGTAGTTCAACAGCTCCTCAATGCCGAAGCGGCCGTTCTCGCGGCCAAATCCGGACATGCCCCAGCCGCCGAAGGGCGTGGCGAGATTCTGTGCGGCCCCGTTGATGACGACCTGACCTGTCTTCATCTTCCGCGCAAAAGCAGTTGCCACGGCCACATCGCGCGACCAGACTGCTCCGGACAAGCCGTAGCCTGTCGAATTGGCCAGCCGCTCGGCCTCCTCTTCGTTTTCGTAAGCCATTACGGCCAGCACGGGGCCGAACACTTCGTGCTGCGCGATTTCCATGTCAGGGCGAACATCACCGAACAACGTGGGACGCACGTACCAACCGTCGTTCAATCCGTCAGGCGCCTCGAGACCACCCGCGAGCAGCGTGGCACCTTGCTCGCGGGCGCGCACGATCATGCGGCGCACGTGTTGCCGTTGCGAGTCTGTCGCCACAGGCCCCAGCCGCGTCGCCTCGTCGCGAGGGTCGCCGATCGTCCAGCCGGCCACCGCAGTTCGAAAACGCTCAACGATCTCGGGCACCAGCCGTGCCGGCGCGATCAGGCGCGACTGGCTGACACACGCCTGCCCGGAGTTTGCCATCGAGAGGCGCACCACCACCGGCATGGCAGCCTCCAGGTCGACATCGTCCAGGAATACCGCGGCAGATTTTCCGCCCAGTTCAAGAGTCAACGGCTTCAAGGTCTCCGCTGCCGCAGCCATGATGCGTCGACCCACAAGGGTCGAGCCGGTGAAGCTGATCCGGTCGACCTGGGGATGCGTTACCAACCGGTGACCGATCCCCGCGCCACCCCAGATAAGGTTGACGACGCCCGGCGGCAGTCCGCACGCATGGAACGCCTCGATGAATAGCTGCGCAGCTCCAGGCGCGACTTCGCTGGGCTTCAGAACCACCGAGCAGCCCGCGCCAATTGCCGCCGCCACCTTGGCCACGATCTGGTGGAGCGGAAAATTCCATGGCGTGATCGCCGCAACGACGCCTGCCGCAGAACGCTCGACCAGGCCATTGCCGATGCGCTCCTGCCACTGGATCGTCGCCACGCCTTCGATGGCGAAGTCCAGGTTCTTCAGGGGCATTGGCACCTGCATCAGCTTTCCAAGCCAAATGGGGCAACCCATCTCGTTCGCGAGCGCCGTCGCGAACGCATCGGTTCGCGCCTCCAACTCGGCGCGCAGCCGCGTCAATGCTGTGGTGCGTTCCTCCAATGAGCTTGTGGCCCACCTGTCGGACCCGGTGCGCGCGCATGCGACTGCCGTCTCCACATCCGCTGCAGAACACGGGATCACCCCGCCGATCGGCTGGCCGCTTGTCGGGTCGATCACAGCGAGCTCGCCGTTGCCGGTGCAGGGACGAAACGAACCGCCTGCGTAGAAATGCGCGTAGCGCGTCACCATGTCAATCTCCGTTCAGTGGATTTTGGGGGGCGGCGGGGCCCGTCATCCCTTTCATGGGCAACAGGCGAAGCAGGTGCCAGGGACTGGGAACGACACCCAGCTTCACCTCGATCAGCACGGGGCCTTCGTGCCTGGCCGCTTGCCTGACTGCCGCACCTAATGCTTCGGGACTATCTGCGCGGCAGTAGGCAACGCCAAATGCGTTCGCCAAAAGACCGAAGTCCGGATTGGCCAGATCCACGGCCACCTCGGCTGCGAACTCGCGCTTCTGGATAGCGCGGACGTTGCCGAAGTGCCCATCATTGAAGACCACCAGTGTGACCGGCAACCGATAGCGTTGCGCCGTGGCGAGTTCCTGCATGTTCCAGCCGAAGCCGCCATCACCCGTGATGGACACCACGCGTCTTCCGCCTGCGCCCACGGCGGCGCCCAGCGCGACGGGGAAGCCGTAGCCGAGCGTTCCCTGATAGCCCGGGCCGATGTAAGTGCGTGGCCCATACACGGGGAATGCAATCCTGGCCAGGTAGCCGATCTGCGTGAGTTCGTTGACGAAGATCGCATCGTCAGGCATCGCTGCGCGCAACTGCGCAACAAAGGCCGCCTGGGGTTGGATCGTGTCGATCTGGTCCTGCGCCCATCGCTTGACTTTCAAGGCGTCTTGCTCGGACAGCGCAACGCGGGTATGGAGACGTTCGCTGAGCAAAGGCAGTGCGATTCCCGCATCCGCTTCGATGGCGACCTCGGCAGTGCGGGGCGCACCCAGGTCGGCGGCGTCGATGTTGATGTGGATGAAGCGAACGCCCTGGGCGGGCCAGGAGGCGGTGGGTGTCAACACGTCGACGAATCGGCTCCCCACGACAAGGACCACGTCGGCATGCTGAAAGACAGCCCGTCCGGCGAGTGAGTTCATGGCAAGGGGATGGCGGTCGCTCAGCGCGCCACGGCCGTTGTCGCTCATCACGACCGGCGCACCGATCTTTTCCGCAAGGCGCTGCAGGTCACCGCAGGCGTTCGTCGGGAAGACGCCCCCGCCGACGTAGATGACCGGGAACCGCGCGGCGTTCAGCAGGCGGGCCGCTGCGTCCAGGAATTTGCTGTCGGGTGCAGCGCTCGCAACAGCTGTCGGACTTTCCTCGGGTTGCTCCGGAGAGTCCACGGAGGCGCTCAAGTGGTCGTGTGGAATCTCGATCCCTACCGGCCTCGGCCGGCCTGTCGCCAGTTGGGCGAATGCGTTGGCGAAAGCCGGCGCGATTCCCGAGGGCGAGTTGACGAAGCAATTCCACTTGGTGAGCCCCCGCACGAAGCCGGTCTGGTCCTTGATCTCGTGCAGCAGGCCGCATCCCTTGCCAACGCCGGTGGAGTGGATCTGGCCGGTGACAAACAGGACTTTCGAATTCGAGGCATAGGCAGTTGCGAGTCCTGCGCCGGCATTCAATGCGCCGGGCCCCGGCACAACCATCGCAGCACCGGTCCTTCCGGACGCCCGATAGTAGCCATCGGCCATGTACGTCGTCGTCTGCTCGTGGCGGGGAATGAAGAGGCGGATGTCGGCGCTGCGCTGGCGCAGCGCGTCCACGGCCCAGTCCAGTTGGATCCCCGGAATCATGAACAGGTCCTGCACGCCATGGCGCACGAGACTATCGACGAGCACCTGGCCACCAGTGACCGGCTTGTGAGGTTCCATGTCTTTCAAGTTCGCTCCTGCTTAGTGATCGAGATCGAAAATCCGGCCGGGATTCAGCACGCCGTGGGGATCGAGGGCGGCTTTCAGCGTCTTCATGGCCCTGATGTCATCAGCGGACCGCGAATGGGCGAGGTACTGCTTCTTCTTGCGTCCTATGCCGTGCTCCGCGGTAACCGATGTTGTCAACGGCTCCAGCAAACGGTACAGGGCTTCTTCCACGGCGTGCCTGGATTCCGGCGTGCAGCACGGCCCCACGATGGCATGGAGATTTCCGTCGCCGGCATGACCAAAGAAGAAGGAGCGGACCGGCGGGTCGCACCGCGATAGCCGCTCCCTGGCCTTGGCGACAAACGCATCATGGCCGGCTGTTGCCATGCCCAGATCGAACCCGACGTAGGGGCGGATGGTCGCCTGGAGGTCGCCGACCGCCTCCCGGATCGCCCAGAGGTCCCGTGCATCGCGAGACGACACGGACAGCACGACGTCGCGCAGGAGGCCCGTCTCGACCATCGCCAGGAGGCAGTGTTCGAGCGTTCTGCCCAGCATGGCATCGTCATCGCCCTCCACTTCTAGGAGCGCGACACGCACGCCGGAAAACGATTCGGGCAGATGCCGTGCCGTTGGGTCCCGGCCCATGGCCTCGGTCACGAAGTCGGGCCACATCACTTCAAACGCCGACAGCGACTCCCGCAGCGTGCGCCGGCACCGGTGCACCAGGTCGGCCAACGGCGTCGCCGGCTCCAGAGCGAGGAGCGCAGTCCGTCGAACTTGCGGGAGCGGCACCAGGCGCAACGCGGCGCGAGTGATCACGCCGAGCGTGCCTTCGCTGCCGACGAGCAATGAAGCGAGGGAATAGCCGGCGTTGTTCTTGATCAGCCGATTGGGCGGGCCAAGCACCGACCCATCGGCCAGCACGGCCTCTAGGCCCAGCACGGACTCCCGGACGTTGCCGTACTTGATCACCCGCGAGCCGCCTGCGTTGGTGGCGATGTTTCCGCCGATCTGGCACGAGCCCCGGGACGCGAGGTCGAGTGGAAAGGACCAGCCCTCCACCTCGACCGCGCGCTGGAGGTCCTGGAGAATCATGCCGGCGCCGACGATGATCACACCGGCGCGCGTATCGAAGTCGACGACCCGGTCGAGCCGTTCCAGCGAAAGCACGGTTTCCCTGTCTCCCGGTGCGGCGCCGCCCGACACCCCGGTGCGGCCGCCCTGGATGGCAAGGGACCCCGCGCGCCGCGCACAGTCGCGCACGACACGAACCAGGTCCTGCGTCGAAGCGGGCCGTTCAAGACCCGCCGGCACGCCATATCGGGTGCCTGTCCAGTCGTGCAGGTAGCGATCTTCGATCATCGAGGCTGTGAAGGTCATGCGGGTCATCTGCCGGCGAGGCCGGCAATCTCTTCGCAGTGCACCAGCTCCTCGTCACCGAGGTTCGGCCCCCCGGGCGCTGTCCTGGTGAAGCGCACCTGCACCCAGATGCCGTCCCGCATGTTCTCGATCACCTCGGCCTCGGCGCCGTTGCGCAATCTCAGCTTCTCGCCTTCGACCAGGTTCAAAAGGTTCAGCATGCGAATACCTCGTCAGAAGAACATCGTCAGGTTCTTGGCCAGCAGGATGTTGTGCGGCAGCAGGATCTCGCGCCGCGCAAGCTGCCAGCGGGCATCGGTTCGACGCAAGATGTCGTTGCGCTTCCCCGCGAACCAGTACTCCTCGCGTTCACACCGGTTCTGGTACATCACGAACTTGCTGCGCACGCCCACCTCGGCACGGCCGGCAACATCGGTCTCGATGGACGTCAACTGCACATTGGTAACGAGCCTGCACAAACGCGACAGTGGCTCCTCCGCCCAGTGCACGCCAGTGAGAATCTGTTCGGCGCGCTTGGTCAACGTCCACTTGCCCTCGTTGAACCAGCTCATGTCTTTGTCTTCGCGCGTCCTTTCGCGCTCGCCGTGCTGGCCGAACTTGACGTTGAACGTCATCGGCATGAAATAGGTCAGGTCGTCCGCCAGTGTCTCCAGCCAATCCTTGAAGCGGCGCTCGTCGAGCAGCTCGGCTTCGTCAAAGAGGAACTCCTCGATCTCACGCTTGAACTCGTAGTAGCGAGCGTCGCGACCAAGCTGTGTCATGGCTGCTCCTTTCGAACGTGACTGGGTCGTCCCGGGATCGGCCCGCCCTGGCGAGCGAAACAGCCGACGTCGATCACCGCGCCGGAGAGGGTTGCCGCGTCACCGGACAGGAGAAAGGCGACGGCATTGGCCAAGTCCTTTCCCGTGACGCGCCGGCCGGCGACGGTGCCGGGCGCCTCGCGGCTCGTGAAAGCCTGCTCGTCTCCGCCAGCCCGCCCCACGCTCATTCCGGAGACGATGCCGCCACCGCCCGGAATCACTACGTTCACGCGGATGTGGTCATGGAAGTGGTCGTAGGCCATCGCAGCGGACAGCGCAAGTACAGCGCCTTTGCTCGCCGCATAGGCGGCCATGTTGGCTTTGCCGTAGCCTGCACCGGACCCGATGTTTACGATGGAGCCACCGCCGCCGCGCGCCATGTGGGGGATGACGGTTCGGCTTGCCAGGTAAACGCCCTTCACATTGACGTCCAGGATTCTCGAGAAGAGCAGCTCGTCCGTGTCGAGCACCGAGCCGAGGGGACCGATCGCCGCGTTGTTTACCAGGCCATCGATTCGCCCGAACCGTTCGAGCGTGTGTGCGACGACGCCCTGGACCTGATCGGAGCTGGAGACATCGGCTTCCATCACCTCGACCTGGTCGGAGAGGCCGGTTTCCTGAAGCTCAGAGTGCAGCGCCTCGAATCCCAGTGCGACGCTCGACACCTGCGGATCGCGAAGGCCGAACGCCAAGACACGATGCCCGCGGCGCGCAAGGTCGACCGTGATCGCCCGGCCCAGGCCGAAGGTGCCGCCAGTGACGATGGTGACCGATGCGCAAGCTTCGGCTGTCATTCGGCGAGACTCGCAGGGCCGGTGTCACGCAGGCCGAGCAGCGTGTCCCAATCGGCGCCATTCATGTAGTCGCGCCACCGCCTGTAGTACTGGCGAGGGTTCTCCTCGCTGACCTGGAGGCTGACGTTGCCTGGGACCGGTCCTGTAGTCGTGACTTTTCCGAACGACTGCTGGTAGTTGAACGGGTATCGCCTGGCGATGACCCCGCGGCTGCCGGCCGTGGCGTAGTTCCAGTTCTCCATGTCGTCCTGCTCGGTCATTCCTGCCGGCCCGGAGTAGCGCATGTAGTAGATGCGAAGGAAATCCTTAACCTCCTGCGGCGCATCGGCATCCACAAGAAAGAAGCGCCAGGCCTCGGTTTGTTCCGGGCCATGGGGGTGCCAGACACAGAAGTTGCGCGGCTGCTTGCCATGAAAGGACACGTTCGGATAGATCGTGCCCACGAATGGAACGAGGCGATTGCGCTGCGCACCCAACCGGCGCTTGCGTTCCTCATGGCAATAACGAAAGTAGTCGGCCACGACCGGGTTGTTCTGGAACGCGTCCACGAAGGGCGCGTCTTCAGGAACGATCGCGCTGTGTACACCGTGCCCGGCCGGGAAATTGACCCAGAGATGCTGGGCGAATTCGAGTTCGTTGTCGCGCCGGCCTTTGAGCCCCACTTCCGCGCTGGGACCTATGCCGATCAGGTCGACCGAGCGGTGGCTCACGTTGTGATAGGTGTCTCCCAGGAAATTCTCCGCGGCGAACTTCCAGTTGCAGGGGATCATCCACTTGTGCACGCCCACAAGAACTTCCGAGCCGCCCTCACGGCCGTCTCGGCAGTCGAGCGCCAAGTCCAAGTGCGTCCTGGCATCGCCAAGGTACGTGAGGAACTCCGGCGCGTCCTTGTCCCAGGTGGCCCAGACCGTCCCCTTGTAGACAGCCAGCTTCGCAACCTCGATCAGCGACCAGTTTTCCCTCTCGAGGCATCCGTCGTAGATCTGCTTGAACTGCGGAACGCCGAACAACTTGCCTTCGGTCGTATAGCTCCAGCTGTGATACGGGCACGTGAACAACTGCGTGTTCCCATGGTCGTACTGGCAGACTTTCATGCCCCGGTGGCGGCATGAGTTGAGGAATACGTGGATCAGGCCCTTCTTGTCGCGCGCAAGGATCACCGACTCGGCGCCCATCCGCGAGGTGAAGAAGTCGCCGGGTTTCGGGACCTGGCTCTCGTGTCCCACAAACAACCAGGAACGCGTGAAGATTTTTTCGATCTCCTCCTGGAAGATGTCTCGGCTCGAGAAGATCTCGCGGCTGATCTTGCCTTCCCTGAGATTGATCATGCTGTCGTATCGCGACGTGCTCGTCATCTGCATTCTCCGAATCAGTTGAAGCGCTCACACAGCATCTCGCTGCGCCGCAACCCGGCGGATTGCGCGGCGGCGCGGCCCGCTTCCACCATGGGCGGGGGACCACAGAGATAGATGCGGGTCGCTGGGTCGAGATCCAGTGACCGGATCAGGTCCGTGGCATAGCCGGCACGGCAGTTCTCCACAGGATCGGCCTCGACTGCGAGTAGGACCGCGAGGCCAGGCCACCGCGCGCGAAGCGCGGCCAGTTCAGGCAGTGCGAACAGGTGCCTGCCAGTCCGCGCGCCCAGCAGCAGTGTGGTCGACAGCGTGTGTTGCCGCTCATCGGCGGCGAGCGCTGCGAGCATCGACAGGAACGGAGCGAGCCCCGTTCCGCCGGCGACGAAGAGCCTGGGCCGTGCCTCCCGGCGCAGGAAGAAACTGCCTCGAGGCTCGCTCAGTTCGAGTACCGACCCGGCTTGCGCTGAATCGGTCAGCCAACTCGAAAAGAGTCCCCCATCGACCAACCGAACGTAGAACACAAGCCTGTCGCAGCCCGGAGCGTTGGCCATCGAATAAGACCGCCACTGGTCCGCTCCAGGGGGCCTCATCCGGACGTACTGGCCCGGCTCGAAGTCGAGTGCAGCCCCGGTGTGAATCTCGAGGCGCAGTGTTTCGTCGGCGACCCGCGTGACCGAGGCAACCGTCCCATTCACCGGAGGCGATTCTTCGGCGCAGGCCTCCGAAAGATCGTAAGGCAACTCGACGGCACAGGGGCCTTCGATCCTGGAGATGCAGGTCAGGACCGATCCGGCATCGCGGTCAGCGTCCGGCAGGATGGCCCGGTCGTAGGAACCTAGTTCGAGGTCTCCCGATACCAGCGTCGCGGTGCACGTCCCGCATTGACCGTTGCTACAGTCGGTCAACAGGTGGAGCCCGGCCTCATTGGCGGCAGCGACAACGCTCGTCCCCTGCCGCGCGTGGATGCGGCGAACGGCACCGTCGGAAAATAGCAAGGTGAGCGGCACGGTCTGCATACGTCTGTCCTGCTAGCGCCCGTCACCGCGCGACAGCTCGCTTTTCAATGCATCGGCGAGTCTGGCGTTCTCTTGCGCGGTACCGATCGAAATCCGCAGCCACTCGTCCAGGCCATAGGACGTGACGGGCCGAACGATCAGTCCGTGCTTCTCGAGGCGCCGCGCAAGGCCACTCCCGTCGCCGACATTCGCAAGCACAAAGTTCGCCGACGACGGAAGAAACCGGATTCCCAATTCGCTCAGTGTCGACGTAATCTGCTCGTAGCCTTGACGATTGCATTCGACCGTCGCGTCCAGGAATTCGACGTCGTCCAGCGCTGCGGCAGCAGCGATCTGCGCTGCCTGCGAAACCGAAAACGGGGAGCGCACCCGGCGCAACGTGTCCGCCAGAGGCTGTTGTGCGATGCCGTAGCCGGCGCGCAAGCCCGCGAGTCCATAGGCTTTCGAAAATGTCCGCGTGACGATCAGGTTCGGATAGCGATGTACCCAGGTGACGGAATTTCCGCGCAAGGAGTCAGGGACGTACTCGAAGTAGGCTTCGTCAAGGAGGACCACCACATCCCGGGGCAATCCTTCGAGAAAATCCTCCAGCTCACGGGCGCTCGCAAGCGTCCCGGTCGGGTTGCCGGGATTCGCGATGTAGATCAACGTGACTTCCGGTGTGATCTGTTGCCTCAGCGCGGCCAGGTCCACCTTGAACTCGGGAGAGGGAACCACGATCGCCGTTGCGCCGACGCGCTGGACAGCATTGACGTAGGCCTGGAAGGAATACTGCGAGTACAGGGTTGCACTCCAGGGAGCCAGCAGCGCGCTGACAGCCATTCCGATGACACTTTCGGATCCCGCGCCGACCACGACCCATTCGGGCGGCACACCGCAATGCGCGGCGATCGCGGCCACCAGCGCAGTGCAATCGTTGTCCGGATAGCGCGACATGTCGGGCGCCGCGTCCGCGAGTGCCCTCAGTGCCAGCGGGCTGGGTCCGAGGGGGTTCTCGTTGGATGCCAGCTTGGCAATGTTCGAAGGCGGCATGCCGACCCTGCGAGCCACCTCCTCGATCGGCAGGCCCGGGACATACGTCTTCAGGCGCAGGATGTGCTCTGGATACTTGAGGCGCCCGGCCATCTCATGACTCCCTTGCATCGTCTGGAAATTGAACAGATGCAATGGTCGTCGATCGCCAATCGAATGGCGAGATGCAACCGGATATCACGATCGCGCGGGGCGATCAGTCCCTCGCGCTACGCTTCGCTGTCTGGCACGGCCGCCTGGCCGTCGCGGTTCATTGCTTGCCTGATCCGCGCGAATGACGACAGCATAGCCGCCAGGGTCTGGGCCTCGGTCGACAGCTGTCGATTCGACTTGCGCACCACCGCCACACGGTAACGCCGCGGCGGCTCTCGCACGTCCACTGCAACCAGCCTGGCGCCGATCAAAGGATGGTCCAGGATGGTCCTCGGCAGCCGTGAAAAACAGTCGGACTCGACCAACATGGCGATTGCGCCGAACAACGAGTCCGTCACCGCGGCGATGCGGGGGCGGCCCAGCGACTTCTCATCGAACAGCTCCGTGATGCTGGCGTCACCCGCGCCGGATTGCAGCGGGTCCCCTACAACCACCCAATCGAACTTGACCAATTCACGAAGCGAGCGGGCGCGGGCATGAGGATTGCCTCGTCGCGTGACGATCGCCGGTTCCGACTCGTAGATCACATCCACTTTCAGATCGGTTGCGGCGAAGTCCGACGGCAGACGGGTCACTGCAAGCTCCAGCCTGTTTTCGCGCAATGCCGTGATGATTTCCGATGCGACGCCATGAGAAATTCGGATCGCGACATCCGGAAATTTCTGCCGGAAGTCTCCGAGCACTGCGGGCACCAGTTGTAAGGAAGGCTCGATCGAGACGCCCAGGGCCACGCTGGCCGCGTGCCGATTACGGGACGTGCGCAACCATTGCTCAGCGCGTTCGCTCTCCAGCAGAATGGTTTCGGCGTATCTCAGGAACACTTCGCCGTCGAGCGTGAGGACCAGCCCCTTGCTTGTGCGCTCGAGCAGCGAAATGCCGTAGTCGCTTTCCAGCTTCGCGATGCTCTTGGTCAAGCCGGACTGCGATACGTCCAGCGACCTGGCGGCGGAACGGTAGCCGCCGTGGCTCACGATGGCGATGAGGTCCCGCAACTGTTGAAGTGTCATGCCGCGATATCGAAGATGGCTTTGCCCAGAAGCTCCGGCTCGACGGGCCTCAAATGGCTTGCGAATGTCGCCGGCTGCGGCGCTCCCTGCCTGAATTGGGGAACACGATCCGCGAATTCGTCGAGCCATTGAAATGTCAGCGGCCAATTTTCACGCAGCAATCGACCGAAACGCACTTCCAGATAGCCGAGCGTACACGCAAGGGAGACGCTTCCGACATCCGGCCTCGACGCGTTCAGCACGGCAATGTTCTTTTCGACATCGTGCAGAGCCCTGCGGACTTTCCCGGCCTGGTGCCCGATCCAGGGAGCGTGACGCATTTCTTGTGGCCGCCATTGAAATTCCGAATAGATCAGGATGGCTGCGTCCGCGATCCCATCGGAGAGTGCTTGCCATCGAAGGGCTTCGATGCGCGCGGCCCGCTCTCGCGGGATCAACGACTCGGTGGCGGCGAGGCACACCAGGAACTCGACAATGACCCGCGAGTCGTAAAGTGCCGACCCGTCGTCACGCAACAGGACCGGCACCTTTCCAAGCGGGTTTTGCCGTCGCAACGAATCCTCCGGGTCGAGCGTGTTGGCGGATGTTACGACCAGCGGAATGTCCAGCAGGGCGGCCACGACCTGAACTTTATGCCCTAGCGGTGAGGGCGACGCGGTTCGAAGGACAAGGCGTTCCATCTATCGCTTCAAGGCGCGAAGCAGTGCGTGCAACGCTCCCATGACACCCAGCGGATAGATTCGCAGTGTCAGGATGAGAAGCGATGCGAAAATGACCAGCCTCGCTTCCTGCGAGAAGCGAAGCAGTTCTGCGATTCCCTGGATGAGCACGGCCCCGATCACAGGTCCCCACAGGGTCCGGAAGCCACCGAGTACCGCTGCCATCACGATGATTGACATTTGTGAGAAATCCGCCTGGCTGGGAGTCAGCAAACCGATGGAGTGACCATACAGTGCTCCTGCCATTCCGGCAATCCCCGAGGAAAGTGCGAACAGGGTCCGCTTGGCCTTCGCGGCGTTCACGCCGACCGCAATTGCCAGCTCCTCATCGTCTCTGACGGCCCGGATCCGATAGCCCAGCTTGCGGCGAAGCAAGAGGGCATTCGCCGCAATGACCACCATCAGGAATATCAGGAAGGCGTAGTAGTACTGGACTTGCCCGTAGGTTTCGAACAGGTACGGGACCTTCAAGCCCATGGCACCGCGCGTGATTTCGTAGTTGAGCGTCAACAGCTGCCTGACAACCTCCCCAAACACCCAAGTCGCGATGGCGAAGTAGACACCCCGCAGGTGAAGCGTGAGGTGGCCGAGAGCGTATCCGACGATGGCTGCTACCAGCGCGCCGGCCAGCACGCCCGGCCAGACCGATCCGCCTGCTGCGATCACAACCGCTGCCGATGCGTAGGCGCCGATCGTGGCGAGCGCATGATGGGCCAGCGAGAACAGGCCGCCGTACCCGGCGACCATGTTCCAGCTCACCGCCAGTGCGGCAAGGTAAAACGCAACCCACATCACCTGAGTCTGGTATTCGTTCAACACCGACGGCGCGGCAACTGCGAGCACGGCCGCAAGGACGACCCACGCATGATTCGCAAAGCGCTCGCGAAAACGGGACGGCGGCGACGAAGCTTGCATCACGTCGGTCGCCGCTTCGGCGGTTGTCATACGCGGCGCTCCTTCTGTCCGAACAGGCCCTGTGGCCGAAAGATCAGGAACCCGATGAGAAACACGAAGCCGTAGAGTTGCTGCAGGTCCGCCCGGTAGAACGTTGCGCCCAGACTCTCGACCAGCGCGAGTCCAAACGCCGCGACGATCGCGCCGCCGAGCGAGCCGATGCCGCCGATGACGATGATCTCGAAGCCCTTCATCGTTGCCGCCATTCCGTTCAGCGGGTACACCAAGAACACGGGCGCGAGCAGCGCGCCCGCAGCGGCGCAAAGTGCCGTGCCGATACCGAAGGCTCTCATGTCCATTTGCTGGAGGTTGATGCCGGAGGTCTGCGCCGCCAGCCTGTTCTGCGCGATCCCCCGAAAGGCCAGGCCCAACGGCGTCTTGAACAGCACCAGGTAGAAGATGCAGAGGATGGCCACCGCACCGAGCCCCGCGGCGACGCGGCTGCCATTGAGCACGATGTCGAGGCGCTCCAGGATGAAGGGGCGCATGTACTCGGGCACCGAAGCCTGGTTGGGCCCCGCGATCATGATGGCGAGGTTCTGCAACAGCACCGACAACGCGACAGTCATGATGGTCGCGTATTCGAAACCCTGGTTTCCTGGTCTGTGCATCGGGGCGATCAACATGCGTTGCACCACGACGCCGATCGCGTAAACCACAGCCATGGAGACGCACGCGGCCACGATCCAGATCGCGGGCGAAGTCCATCCAAGCTTGGGAAACACCACCGTCAGGAGCAGCAGCTGCGCGAAGCTGCCGATCATGTAGAACTCGCCGGTCGACCAGTTGATGATGCGCATGATGCTGGCAATGAACGTGATGCCCAACGCCATCAATGCGTAGAGGGCGCCGTTCAGCAGGCCGAGCGTCAACGATTGCAGGAAGAGGTCCATGGACTACCTTTCCAGATTTCCCGTCTTGATGGCTGCCGGGTAGAGAATGGTCGCATCGTTCAAGCCTTGGTCAACTGCCGTGTATTGGAGAACCATGATGGGCTGGACTGTCCTGTGCCAGTTGATGCCGTCGGCCTTCGGGAACGACACATTGGCTTGGTTCCAACTGGTGAAGCCCCCCTTTTCGAGCGCCGCTGCAACCTTCTCACCCTCGGTGGAGCAGGCCGCGTTCATCGCCTGCGCAAAGAGAATGACATTGCCGAATGAGGCCAGGGAACTGTAGAGTGCCGGCTCGCCGTACATCTTCTGGTACTCCTGTTGAAGCCACTTGCCGGCGTCGGTCACTGGCTGCTTTGGCTGGTAGTAGGAGAGGAAAATGATCTTGTTACCGAGTGCTCCAACGTTCTTCCAGAATTCCGGCCGGATCGGAAGATCATAGGAAACCACCATCGGCGTCGCCGGGAGCAATCCGACGTCGGCGGATTGCTTGATCAGCAGGTAGGCGGAAGCCCCGACGCCCATGTTGTAGATCACGTCCGGCTGGAACTTCTTCACTTGCAGCAGCGTCGACAGCAGGTCCGGGTTGGCACGGTCATAGATCCAGAGCTGGCTCTCGATCCCGTCTGCGGTGAAGCGCTTCACCATGTCGGGGCCGCTGATCGTCCCGTAGTCGGTGTTCTCCCCGAGGATGGCCACCTTCTTGAACTTGTGCTCCTTGACGAACCGGGCAACGATGTCGCTCCTGTCCGTGGCCAGCGTATGGGTCTGGAACGTATAGGCCGCGTGGTTTCCGCTGATCTTGTCGGCAGGCGCCTGCGTGGTCATCATCGGTACCTTGAACTGCTCCGACAGCGGCTGCACCGCCAGCGCGACGGTGCTGTCGTAGGCGCCGAGAACTCCTGCGATCTTGCTGTTCAGGGCCAGTGAGCGAAACCCCGCCATCCCCTTTTCCGGCAACCCTGAGTCATCCGCCCGAACGATGGCAATCGGCCCTGGCGCGCTGCACGACTTGTTCCAGATGGATCCCATGCGGGCATTTGAGTACTTGGCGCCGAGCTCCGCGCCACGCACGATCAGCTGCCCGGCCGCCGGGTCGCCAGGTGGAGACAGCGGCGTCAGGACGCCTATGTTCACCGGCGACGCGGCGCCGGGCGACTGCGCAAGAGCGGCGCCGGCCGAACAGGCGACGGCGATCGCAAGGACGCCGCGGGTGATGAGCCGGCATGCGGGCTCGGTGACAACGGTATTGCTCATGGCACTCCTCTTTGAGGTGGATTGACCTGGTGAAAAATCAGTGGCTGCTCGTGCTGCTACGAACCCAGCAACATTTCCTTGACGACGCTGTCGATGTTCTCGGAGAACCACTTCCCCGTACCCTCTCGCTGCACCCGGCCCTCGCCGATGAGATAGACGCGGTCCGAGATCGCAACTGCATCAGTGATGTTCTGATCGACCAGCAGGACCGTGGCACCCCACGAGGGAATCCTGGAAAGCATCTCGTACAGCTCGGCGGCGACCTTGGGCGCCATCCCCACGCTCGGCTCGTCGATGAGGAGCAACCGCGGTGGCACAACCATTTCCTTCGCGACGGCAAGCGTGCGCAATTGCCCGCCGCTCAACTGCGTGGCCTGCACTTTTCGGCGGGCCGCCAGAACCGGGAAAGTCTCGTACAGGGAATCCATGCGCGCGGCAAGACTCACGCGATCCTTGCGAATCAGCCAGCCTCCCAGCCGAAGGTTTTCCTCGACCGTGAGGTGGGGGCAGGTGCTGTGGTGCTGCGGAACATATGCGATGCCGGCCAGCTTGCGCTCATGTGAGCTCAGCCCCGTGATGGACGTGTCGCCAAACGTCACTTCACCCACGCGCTGCTTCAGCAAGCCGAAGATGCATCGCAGAAGCGTCGACTTCCCGGCTCCGTTCGGCCCGATGATCGCGGTGATCCGGCCGGGTTCGGATTCGAGGTCGATCGATCGAAGGATGTCGATTCCCGGAACGTAGCCGACTGCGACTTCCTTCAACGTGAGCTTCCCGGCTGTTGCGGATGTAGCGTCCGGCGCCGTCATATTGGCTTTCCCAGGTACGCCGAGACAACCTCCGGCGAGGCCGATACCTCGTCCAGCGTCCCTTCGGCAATCCACCTGCCCCCGCTCATGACCACCACCTTGGAGCACAGTTGCCGAACGGTGGACATCTCATGGCTGACGAGAATCACCGTGGCGCCGTAGCGCTCGTTGATCTGCCGGATGACCTGGATGATCCTGTCCTTCAACGCAGGCGCCACGCCGCCGAAGGGCTCATCGAGAAGCAGCAGCCGTATCGGCGCGCACAACAAGGCGCGCGCCAGCTGCAGCAGCATGGTCTGGCCGCCCGAGAGAGCGCAGGCCAATTGATGTGTCATCGCCGCCAGGCCGGTGATCTGCAACGCCTCGTGTGCCGCCTCCTGCATTTGCGACAGGCTTTCGCTTCTCTCGTCCCCCGCGATCGGAAGCAGCACATTGTCGAGCACGCTCAGGCTTGCGAACGCCTTGGGCATCTGGAACGTCCGAACGACTCCCAGACTGGCAAGCTCGTGCGGACGCCGTTTGGAAATGATCTCCCCTGAGAGGACGATCTTTCCGCTGTCCAGGGCATAGAAGCCGCTGATCAGGTTGATGAGCGTCGTCTTGCCGGAACCGTTCGGCCCGATCAAGCCGTAGATGACGCCTTTCTCGAAAGCCCCCGAGACATCGTGGACGGCTCGAGTTCCGCCAAACCCCTTTGAGATGCCGCACAACTCCAGGACGGGTAGGTTCTGCATAGCTTCCCCAACGCCCACGGCGGCTGCTTCGAACAGAACTTGTTCCTTCTTGAAACTGAAAAGTGTTTCAGGCATCCACGGTTCCTGGGTTCATTGAGGCGGATCGACCAGAGCGATTCTCAATGCTCACCTCGATCAGGCCAAGTGGGGCGTAGGAATCGTGATATCCGGAGGCGATCAGATCATGTGGATCAACCCCGGTCGGTCGCGGAAGACCCGCGCACGTCAGCAAGGATTCGGGACGAATCACGTGCAGGTGGAAGTCCAAAGGCGCGGGCGTACTCACGGCTGAACTGGTTGGCGCTTTCGTAGCCGACATCCTGGGCGGCAGAGGCGATGCTCTTGCCGCCGGCCACGAGAAGTGTGCGCGCGTGCAGCAGGCGAAGGCGCTTCTGATACTGCAACGGGCTAAGAGCGGTGACCGCCTTGAAGTGACGGTGAAATGCGGACAGGCTCATCGCTGCCTCCTTCGCCAGAACCTCGACGCGAAGCGGCCGGGCGAAATCGCTGCGGATCAACTGGATGGCGAGGCTCACGCGCGCCATTGCTGTGTCCGGCGTAGCGATGTCGCGAAGCATTCCGCCGTGAGGCCCCTGCAGAACCCGATAGAGAATCTCGCGCTCGTAGACGGGGGCGAGCGCCGCGACATCTGCGGGGCGATCCATCAAGCGCAGCATGCGTATCCATGCATCCATCAACTCGGGCGTGACGGGTGCCACGGAGAAGCCCTCGTGGCCGTAGTCCTCGGCTGGTTTCGGCAGATCCACCAGCAAGGTTGCAATTTGCGCGGGATCAAGCGTCAAGCTGACGGCAAGGTAAGGCTCACCCGAGGCGGCGGGACGCACCATGCCGACCGCGGGAAGGTCTATGGACATGACGAAGTACGTGGCAGGGTCATAGCGCAAGGTGCGATCACCAACGGTCATCGACTTGCTGCCTTGAAGAATGAGGTTGACCATGGGATCGTAGACAGCAGCAAGCTGGTGCTCAGGAATCGCTCCCTGAACCATGGCCACGCGCGGGATCCCCGTCTCCGTCCGTCGGTTCTCCGCCCTCGCCGCGAGCGCCCTGAGTTCGTTCAAACGATCTTGCATGAATCCGATCTGACCGCAAGGAGACTGAAGTGGCAAGCGAAAAGCAGGAATAGGCAGGCTTCAGGCAGGAATGTATGCGTTCGCAACGGGTATGCCAACTATCGTTCATGCATCTCATTGCACAAGGAGCAGCACTATGAGCGTAGTCTTGATTACAGGTGGCAGCCGAGGCATTGGGGCCAGCGCGGCCGTTCAATGCGCCCAGCGCGGGATGGGTGTCATCTTGACGTACAAGAGCAATCGAGGCGCGGCGGAATCTGTGATCCAGCGAATCGCAGCCGCAGGGGTCAAGGCGGTGGCGCTCGAACTGGACGTCGGCGACACAGGAAGCTTTCTCGCCTTCCACGAAATGGTGCAGCAGGTGCTGAAGTCGACGTGGGAACGCACAACGCTCGGGGGTCTGGTCAACAACGCTGGTTACGGGCTCTACAACCCGATCGAAACGGTCACAGAGGCGCAATTTGACGGCCTCATGAACGTGCACCTGAAAGGCCCGTTTTTCCTGACCCAGGCTCTTTTGCCGCTGATGGCGGAAGGCGCGAGCATCGTGAACCTGACGAGCGCGACGACCCGGGTAGCCACCCCCGGCGTGGCGCCCTACGCGGCTTTCAAAGGTGGGCTGGAGGTCCTGACGCGGTATATGGCCAAGGAATTCGGGGATCGCCGAATCCGGGCGAATGCTGTTTCGCCAGGTGCCATCCGTACTGAACTGGGCGGCGGCCTGACTGAAGACTTCGAAGCCGTACTCGCATCGCAGACCGCGCTCGGCCGGGTCGGCGAACCCGACGATGTGGGCCGCGTTATCGCCAACCTGCTATCTGAAGAAAGCGGTTGGATCAACGGCCAGGCGATCGAAGTCGCTGGCGGTTACATCATCTGAACTTGCGGGACAGCCCCTATGGGGCATGGCTTCGAAAAACGTCCCATGGCCATCGAAAGGGTGTTTCCAAATCGTTCCGAGACCATGACAGAAAGACAAAAGGGTTAGTAGCTACTACGCTACTAACCCTTGTCATTTCTGGTGCGGCTGGCAGGATTCGAACCCACGACCCCTTGGTTCGTAGCCAAGTACTCTATCCAACTGAGCTACAGCCGCTGAGCCGCCGATTATATCAGCTGAACAATCCCGCGGCGCCAGCCCCCAGCCCCACCAAGTCCCCAGGCCCCTGGGGCACGCTGTCATAGATCACCGGGTCCGGCACAGGCGCCGGGTCGAGGGCCGCGCTGCTGTAGCCATGGGTGTCGAAATAGTCCCGGACCTGGCCGGCCGTCACGCCGCCGATGATCTCGCTGAGCATCACGTTGGTGACCTGGTACTGGGTCGCGGTGTTGTAGATCAGGGCCAGATTGCCCTGGTAGTTGGCCAGGATGAAGTCGCGGGCCTGCGGGACGGTGTAGCCGAGCGAGGCCAAGTACTCTGATGTCGTCATGGAACCCTCCGGTTGGAAGCAGCGGTGAACTGGACTGGCGGTATGACTGGGTTGCGGCGCCGGAGTTCCGGGCCAGCGCCACGCCGCTACTGCCAGTTGGCCGCAATCACGCCCTCCAGGCTGCTGTAGCTTTGCGGCAGCGTCGTCTGCCCGACCGCCGGCGGGGCGAACGACGCCATGGCTTGCACCAGGTTTTGCACCTGGCTGTCCATCAAGCGCTGCCCGCCGGCCAGCTGCAGCGTTTCGACGTGATGCGCCGCGTCGGTGTACCAGCCGGTGATCGTGACCTTGTCAGTCGTACCGATCACGGAGACTTCCAGGTTGTTGGCCACCTTGCGCAACCACAGCTGGTCGGCGGCAATGCCGCTGCCGAACTGCAGCATGTCTTGCACCCCCGCCGTCGCCTCGACATCGGTGAGCGTATCCACCCCATCGCCGCGGCCGAACAGGTAGGTATCCGCACCCGAGCCGCCGTTGAGCCGATCGTCGCCCCTGCCACCTTCCAATGTGTCGTTGGCTGCACCCCCATTGATCGTGTCGTTGCCGCCCAGGCCGTGCAGCGCGTTGGCCGCGCCGTTGCCCGTGATGATGTTGGCCTGCTCGTTGCCGGTGCCGTCGATTGCCGCACTGCCGGTGAGCGTCAGATTTTCGACGTTGGAGCTCAGGGTGTAGCTGACGGAGGATTGAACGATGTCAGTGCCTTCACCGGCCAGTTCGGTCACTGCATCGCCGGCATCGCCAACCACATAGGTGTCGTTGCCCGCACCGCCGATCAACTGGTCAGCTCCGGCGAGGCCATCCATCCGATCGTTGCCCTCACCACCGTATAGGATGTCAGCGCCAGCGGCACCGCGCAACGTGTCGTTTCCGGCCATACCCCAAAGGGTGCCGCCTGTTGCATTGGCGGTGAGGGTGTTGCTCAGGTCGTTGCCGGTTCCCGCCAGTGATGCTGTGCCCGTGAGGGTCAAGTTCTCAATGTTGGCCCCCAGCGTGTAGCTCACGGAGGATTGAACGATATCGGTGCCTTCACCTGCTTGCTCCGTCACAGTGTCGCCAGCGTCGTCCACGACATAGGTGTCGTTGCCAGCGCCGCCGAACAGCTGGTCAGCCGCCTCGCGGCCATCGAGTCGATCATTGCCGTCGCCACCGTACAGGATGTCGGCGGCAGCGCCGCCGCGCAGCGTATCGTTGCCGCCCAGGCCGGACAGCACACTGGCCGCTGCATTGGCGGTGATGATGTTGTTCAGGTCGTTACCAGTTGCCACCATTGAAGCTGTTCCCGTGAGGGTCAGGTTCTCGATGTTGGCGCCCAGGGTATGGCTGACCGAGGACTGCACAGTGTCCGTGCCATCACCGGCTTGTTCGATCGCGACGTCGCCGGCGTTGTCCGCCACGTAGGTGTCGTTGCCGGCGCCGCCGAACATCTGGTCAGCGGCCGCACCGCCATCGAGGCGGTCGTTGCCGGCGCCGCCGTACAGCGTGTCTGCACCGCCAGCGCCGCGCAGCGTGTCGTTGCCGTCCAGGCCGGACAGCACACTGCCCGCCGCATTGGCGGTGATGGTGTTGTTCTGGTCATTGCCCGTCGCGGCCAGTGACTCCGCGCCGATGAGAGTCAGATTCTCGGCGTTGCCGGGCAACGTGTAGCTGACCGAAGAGTGCACGGTATCCGTGCCTTCGGCCGCCAGTTCGACGACCAGGTCGCCGGGGTTGTCCACCACGTAGGTATCGTTGCCCAGGCCACCCAGCATACGGTCGGCGCCCACGCCGCCGTCAAGCTTGTTGCCACCGCTGTTGCCCACCAGTTCGTTGTTCAAGGCGTTGCCCGTGGCACCGATGCCGGCGGCACCGGTCAGGGTGATGGCCTCCACGTTGGCCGGCACGGTGTAAGTCACCGAGCTCTCGATGCGGTCATAGCCTTGATCGGCGGCCTCGACGACCACGTCCTTGGCGTTGTCCACGACATAGGTGTCGTTGCCTCCCAGGCCGCGCATGGTATCGGCGCCGCCCAGGCCGTCGATGCGATCATCGCCGGCGCCGCCGGTGAGGGTGTTGGCGGCGCTGGTGCCGACGACGGTCAGGCCCGGTATCGACGAAACGCCGAGGTTGAAGGATTGGCTGGCAGTGGCACCGGCCGCATCGGTGGCGACGACCTGCAGCGCCACCAGGCCAGCGTCGGTGCTGCCGGGGGTCCCGCTGAAGGTGCGGGTCGCGGCGCTGAAGGCGAGCCATGCGGGCAGGGCATTCCCATTGGTCAACGTGGCGCCGTAAGTCAACGTATCGCCGGTATCAGGGTCCGTGAACGCGCCGGCCGGCACGGTGTAGGTCCAGGCCTGGGTGGCGACGGCCTCTTGGCCCGACAGCACTTGCGCTACCACCGGCGCGTGGTTGACGTGAGCGACGTTCAGGCCGAAGCTGGTGTTGGCCGTCGCGCCAGCCGAGTCGGTGGCCGTGAGCTCGAGGTTCAGGTTTCCAAGATCGGCGGCCGCGGGGGTGCCACCGAACGAAAGTGTGGATGCGTCGAAAGCGAGCCAGGACGGCAAGGCGGCACCGCCGGCCAGGCTCGCGCTGTAGGTCAAGGTGTCACCCGCATCGACATCGGCGAAGGTTGCAGCGGGGACCGTGAAACTGAAGGACTGGTCTTCATTGATCGACTGGTTGGCGATCGACTGCGACACGGTGGGGGCGTCGTTGACGTTGGCGACCGTCAGGTCAAAGCCGGTGCTTGCGGTCGCGCCGGCCAGGTCTACCGCCCTCACCTTCAGGCTCAGCGTGCCCACATCGCCGTTGCGCGGGGTACCGTTGAAGGTGCCGGTGGCGGCACTGAACGAAAGCCACGGTGGCAACGCGGTGCCGTCGGCCAGCATGGCGGTGTAGCTCAAGGTGTCGCCCGCGTCCATATCGGTGAAGGTGTCGGCCGAGACGGCATAGCTCCACGGCTGCTCCTCCGTGGCCGCCTGGTTCACGATCGTTTGCGCGACGGTCGGCGCATCGTTCACGTTTGCGATGGTCAGTGCAAATGTGCTGCTCGCCGCGGCGCCGGCTGAATCCGTCGCCGTGACCTTCAGGCTCAAGCCACCCACGTCGCCGTTCTGTGGGGTGCCGGTAAAGGTGCGAGTCGCGGCGTTGAAACCGAGCCAAGCCGGCAGCGCGTTGCCATTCGCGAGGGTGGCGCTGTAAGTCAGCGTATCGGCTGCGTCAGCATCGGTGAACGTGCCGGCAGGAACAGTGAAGGTCCAAGCGGCATCTTCGCCGGTTGCCTTCGCGGTCAGCGGGTTCGCTACGACGGGCGCTGTGTTGCCGGCGACAATGTCCAGCGTGAACACGCCAGACACCCGGGCTCCGGACGTGTCGATGGCTGTCAACTTCAGGCTCAGGTTTGGCGTGCCGCTGGGCGGCGTTCCTTCGAAGCCGCGGGTCGCCGGGTTGAACGTCAGCCATGCGGGCAGCGGATCACCGTTGCCGAGCGTGGCGTGGTAGCTCAGCGTGTCGCCGTCGGGATCACTGAAGCGGCCGGCCGGAATCGCAAAACTCCATTGGGTCCCGGCATCAGCACTCTGGTCGTCCAGGGGTGTGGTAAGTAGCGGTGCGAGATTGTCCGGATTGACGTGGCCACCGGCCGCCGCGATCGCTTCCACGTCGGCGATGCCCCATTGAGTGCCATCCGCGAATGTGACGTGTTCGATTTTGAAGAACGTCCCACCCTCGTCTTCCCCGCCATCAGCATCGTAGAACCAATCCGCCACGTTCACGCTATCGTCGCCATTGCCCACAGTGAAAGTCAGTTCGTAGTCGCCGGTGACGGTGATGTCTTGCGGCGTTATGCCGAGTCCGAACTGAAGCCAGTCCTCGCCGCCCTCGGCACCTGTCGCGGGAAAGAATTCCCAATCGATTTGGTCGTGCCCATCGCCAATGTTGAACTGGTAATAGTTGCTTCCATAGGAGCGATACAGGTAGTCATCGCCAGGGCCGCCGACAAACACCAGGTTATCGAGCACGCCAAATTCCTGCGGGTGGCCTGCAGCAAGGACGTCGTCTCCGGCGCCGCCGAAGAGCTGAGTGTTCGAACCAGTCGCGGTGAGCCAGTCATCGCTTGATGACGAACCCTGCAGAATCCCCGAACCGGTAACCCAAACGCCATGCGATATGTGCAATTCCAGGTATGCACCGCTCGAAGACCGGCCAAGTTGGTCTGTGGCCGTAACGACAATGGTCGTAACGCCGGCATCCGCTTCACTTGCTGTGCCATGAAAGGTGCGCGTGGCTGGGTCGAAACTTATCCACGAAGGCAACGTATCAACAGCGTAGGTCAGAGTGTCGCCTACGTCGGGATCGACAAAAACGTTGTCCGGTACGGTGAAAGTCCAAGGCTCGTCTGGGGTTGCGTGCGATCGGCCCATTGCCCCGTTAATGACTGGCGCGTGGTCACCGCCTACAGTAAGCAAGAAATCAGTGTGAGCGGTGGCGCCGAATACGTCAGTTGCGGTGAAGCTCACCGTCATTGACCCCTCTTCCGGGGGGCTACCCCAAAACGCGGGCTGCCCCCAAAAGCCTTGGAAATGCAACCAATCCGGAAGCGGTGACCCGTCGCC
>JAQGMS010000327.1 GCA_028292245.1 Ramlibacter sp. | reverse complement strand
AAGATGATCGTGGTGGACCCGCGCTTCACGCGCACCGCCGCGAAGGCTGATGAATTCATCCGCATCCGCTCGGGCTCGGACATCCCGTTCCTGTTCGGCATGCTGTACCACATCTTCAAGAACGGCTGGGAAGACAAGAAGTACATCGACGACCGGGTCTATGGCATGGACCAGGTCAAGGCCGACGTGATGGCGAAGTGGACGCCCGACAAGGTCGAAGAGGCCTGCGGCGTGCCCGAAGCGACCGTCTTCAAGGCGGCGCAGATGATGGCGATGAACCGGCCGTCCACGATCGTCTGGTGCATGGGCCAGACCCAGCACACCACGGGTAATGCGATCGTCCGCGCGTCGTGCATCGTGCAATTGGCATTGGGCAACGTCGGCGTGTCCGGCGGCGGCGCCAACATCTTCCGCGGCCACGACAACGTGCAGGGCGCGACCGACGTCGGCCCGAACCCCGATTCGCTGCCCGGCTATTACGGCATTGTCGAGGGATCGTGGCGCCACTTCGCCAAGGCCTGGGGCGTCGATTACGACTGGATCAAGGGCCGCTTCGCCAACGTCGGGATGATGAGCAAGCCCGGCATCACGGTCTCGCGCTGGATCGACGGCGTGATGGAAAAGAACGAGGTGATCGACCAGGACTCGAACCTGCGCGGTGTGGTGTTCTGGGGCCACGCGCCCAATTCGCAGACGCGGGGCCTGGAGATGAAGCGGGCCATGGACAAGCTCGATTTGCTGGTGGTGGTCGACCCGTATCCGTCGGCCACGGCGGCCATGGCGGCGATGCCCGGCAAGGCCGAGGACCTGAATGCGAACCGCGCGGTGTACCTGTTGCCGGCGGCGACGCAGTTCGAAACCAGTGGTTCCGTCACCGCGTCGAACCGCTCGCTGCAGTGGCGCGAGAAGGTGATCGAGCCGCTGTGGGAAAGCCGCAGCGACCACATGATCATGCAGCAGTTCGCCGACAAGCTCGGGTTCGGCAAGGAGCTGTCGAAGAACTACAAGATGCAGAAAGTCAAGGGCATGGACGAGCCCGTGCCCGAGGACATCCTGCGCGAGATCAACAAGTCCGTGTGGAGCATCGGCTATACGGGCCAGAGCCCCGAGCGGCTGAAGGCGCACATGCGCAACATGGCCAACTTCGACGTCAAGACGCTCAAGTCCAAGGGCGGCAAGGACGCGCTGACGGGCTACGACCTCACGGGCGATTATTTCGGCCTGCCGTGGCCGTGCATGGGCACGCCGGAACTCAAGCACCCCGGCACGCACATCCTCTACAACACGTCGCAGCACGTGATGGAAGGCGGCGGCAACTTCCGCGCGAACTTCGGCGTCGAGAAGGACGGCAAGAACCTGCTGGCCGAGGACGGCTCGGCTTCCAAGGGCGCCGACCTCCAGACCGGCTATCCGGAGTTCGACCACGTGCTGGTCAAGAAGCTGGGCTGGTGGGATGAACTCACCGACGTCGAGAAGGCCGGGGCCGAGGGCAAGAACTGGAAGACCGACAACTCCGGCGGCATCATCCGCGTGGTCATGAAGAACCACGGCTGCCATGTCTTCGGCAACGCGAAGGCGCGCGCCGTGGTGTGGAACTTCCCCGATGGCATCCCGCAGCATCGTGAGGCGCTGTACAGCACGCGGCCGGACCTGGTGGCCAAGTACCCGTCGCACGACGACAAGAAGGCGTTCTGGCGGCTGCCGACGCTGTACAAGTCGATCCAGCAGAAGAACGTCGAAGACAAGGTGGCCGAGAAATTCCCGCTGATCCTCACCTCCGGGCGCCTGACCGAATACGAGGGCGGCGGCGAGGAGACGCGCTCCAATCCCTGGCTGGCCGAGCTCCAGCAGGAGGCCTTCGTCGAGATCAACCCGAAGGCGGCGGCCGCCAAGGGCATTCGCAACGGCGACCGGGTCTGGCTGAACACGCCGACCGGCGGGCACCTGAACGTGCAGGCGCTGGTGACCGAGCGCGTCGGAGCCGACACGGTGTGGATGCCGTTCCACTTCTCCGGACGCTGGCAGGGCGCCGACATGCTGCCGTACTACCCGAGCGGCGCGGCGCCGGTGGTGCGCGGCGAGGCGGTGAACACGGCGACCACTTACGGTTACGACAGCGTGACGATGATGCAGGAGACCAAGACGACGGTCTGCAACATCGAACGCGCGGCTTGAGGAGCACGACATGGCAAGAATGAAATTTGTCTGCGATTCGGAGCGCTGCATCGAATGCAACGGCTGCGTCACCGCCTGCAAGAACGAGCATGAGGTGCCCTGGGGCGTGAACCGACGCCGGGTCGTCACGCTCAACGACGGCGTGCCGGGCGAGAAGTCGATCTCGGTTGCCTGCATGCACTGTTCGGACGCGCCCTGCATGGCGGTGTGCCCCGTCAACTGCTTCTACCGCACCGAAGAGGGCGTGGTGCTGCACGACAAGGACACCTGCATCGGCTGCGGCTATTGCAGCTATGCCTGCCCGTTCGGCGCACCGCAATTCCCTTCCGCCGGAACGTTCGGCGTGCGCGGCAAGATGGACAAGTGCACCTTCTGCGCCGGCGGGCCCGAGGCCAACGGCTCCCAGGCCGAGTTCGAGAAGTACGGGCGCAACCGGCTGGCCGAAGGCAAATTGCCGGCCTGCGCCGAGATGTGTTCGACCAAGGCGCTGCTGGCCGGTGACGGCGACGTGGTGGCGGACATCTTCCGCAACCGGGTCTTGAAACGCGGCAAGGGCGCCGAGGTCTGGGGCTGGGGCACGGCCTACGGTTCCAAGCAGGCCGGCCAGCCCGGCGGAGCGAAATCATGAAGCGCGTCCTGATCATCATCTGGACGCTGGCCCTGGTGGCGGCGTGCACCGAAACCCCGCAGGCACTCGACAGCGGCAAGCGGCCGGACACCGCGGCGTTCCAGGGCAGCACCGGCGTCGCGTTCACGGCGCCGGGCTGGAAGCAGGGCGACAAGACAAGCTGGGAGCAGCAATTGAAGACGCGCACCCAGAACGGCCAGAACGACTACAACAAGGTCAACTGAAAGGCTGCCGCGATGCTGCGTTCCCTGCTGTTGATTTTTGCGCTGGCCGCCAGCTTCGGCGCCACGGCGCAGAACACGCTCAAGGTGGAGCCGCTGGTGCCGCCCGGCCAGGCTGCTTCCGCGCCCGCGCACGACGGCATCCAGGGCCAGAACATCTTCGACGTGAAGCCCGAGGTCAAGCCCGACGCGAGCTCCGACCCCAAGTACATGCAGCAGAGCAACGGCGAGCGCAACAAGGTGCAGCCCGGCAACAACGCGCCGATGTGGCGCGGCGTAGCCTCTGGAATGGAAGGCTATTCCAGCTTGCCCAGGAGCGAAGCCCCCGAGGCCGGCATCCTGATCCAGGCGCCGGTGCAGTACCCGGGGTCGCGCATGACCACGGCGGGCGAAGCGTGGCGGCAAGTGCGCAACAACTGGATCATTCCCTACGGCGCCGCGCTGTTCCTGATTTCGCTGGGCGCCTTGTTGATCTACCACTTGGCCCACGGGCCGCTCGGGCACGCCGACGCCGAGAGCGGCGCGCGCCGGATCGAGCGCTTCACGCCGTTCGAGCGCTCCGCCCACTGGGCCAACGCCATCACGTTCTGCATCCTGGCCCTCTCCGGGCTGGTGATGGCCTTCGGCAAATTCTTCCTGCTGCCGGTGATCGGCGGCACGCTGTTCGGCGGCCTGACTTACCTGCTCAAGACCTTGCACAACTTCGCCGGGCCGGTGTTCACCGTGTCGCTGGTGATCGTCTTCTTCACCTTCCTGCGCGACGAGTGGCCGCAACGCGGCGACCTCAAATGGCTGCTCAAGGCCGGCGGCGCGTTCAGCAAGAAGGGCGACGAGCCGCCGTCGAACCGTTTCAACGCCGGCGAGAAGATCGTGTTCTGGCTGGGCGTGCTGGTCCTCGGGTTCATCGTGGTTGCTTCCGGGCTGGTGATGGACAAGCTCATTCCCAACCTGGTCTACGAGCGCGCCACCATGCAGGTGGCGCACATGGTCCACGCGGTGGCCACGGTGCTGATGATGTGCATGTTCGCGCTGCACATCTACCTGGGCACCATCGGCATGCGCGGCGCCTACGCGGCGATGCGGCACGGCTACGTGGGCGAAGAGTGGGCCCGCGAACACCATGAATACTGGTACGAGGACGTCAAGGCCGGCAAGATTCCCGCGCAGCGCAGCCAGCCCCTGGTGGTCGCCGACGATGCGGAAACCGCGCGGCCGGCTTGAAGCGCAAAGCTAGGAGAAGGATTTCATGAAGCAAGTTCTGATATCGAGCGCACTGGCCGCCGCCTGCGCGCTGGCTCTCGCCAAGCTGCCGCCGGTGGACGACGCCGCCAAGGCAAAGGCTGCCGAGGCGGCAGCCAAGGCCGCGTGGCAGGGCAAGGTCGACGCCTGGCAGCTGTGCAAGGTGCAGGACAAGGTTGCCGCGCAATACCTGAAGACCGCGAGCAAGCCTGCGCCGCCGGCAGTTGCGCCGGCGCCGGCCGCGGTGGCCGCTGCGTCCGCGGCCCAACCTGCTGCTTCGGGCACACCCGTCGCCTTCAAGCCGCCGACACCTTGCGCCGATCCGGGGCCCTTCGCCTACAACGCGCCCGAGCAGAAGCCGCTGGAAACCTCCGGGGCGCACTCGCCGGCCGGCAACGCCACCAGCCCCCCGAGCGTGAAAACGCCCTCGGCCGAGATGGCCCCCGCCAAGAAATAGTCCACCCCCGAAGCGGCCTGCGGCCGCCTCCCCCTCAAGGGGGCGCCACCAGCGGCCCGGCAAAGCCGGTTCCGCGGTGGCCCGCGAATAGAGTAGCCTCGCGCCTATGCCCCTGCCTTTTCTCACCGAAGCCCGCGCACCGCTGACGCGTGAAATCGAAACCGTCAACGAGCATGGCGAGCGCGGCACCATCTCGATCCCTGCCGAGCGGCCGCTCACCGTCTATGTGGACAAGCACGAACTCGTCACCCTGATGACGTTGGGTGCGCGCCCCGAATGGCTGGTGCTGGGCTACCTGCGCAACCAGCGGCTGGTGCGCTCGGTCGACGAGGTGGAATCCGTCACGGTGGATTGGGAAACCGGCGCGGCCGCGGTGAAGACGCGCTCGGGCATCGAGGACCTCGAAGGGCGCACCGCGCGGCGGGTCGTCACTACCGGCTGCGGCCAGGGCAGCGTGTTCGGCGGGCTGATGGATGAGATCGAGTCGATCGAACTGCCGCCGGCGTCGATCACGCAGGCCCAGCTCTACGGCCTGCTTAACGCCATTCGCCTGCAGGAAAGCACATACAAGTCGGCCGGCTCGGTCCATGGCTGCGCGCTGTTCCATGGCGACGAGATGCTGCTGTTCGTCGAGGATGTGGGCCGCCACAACGCCATCGATACCATTGCCGGCTGGATGTGGCTGCAGGATCCTGTGATGCGAAGCGACGACAAGGTGTTCTACACAACCGGGCGCCTGACCAGCGAGATGATCATCAAGTCGGCCCAGATGGGCGTGCCGATCGTGGTCTCGCGCAGCGGCATCACACAGATGGGCCTGGAAATCGCGCAGCGCCTGCACCTGTGCGCGATCGGCCGGGCCGCCAACAAGCGGTTCCTGTGCTGCAGCGCGCACGAGCGCCTGCTGATGCAACCCGAGCTCGCCGCAATCGGCCCTCGCGTGGCGGCCTGAGCACGTCAATGGCATCCACGCGCCTGCCGCTGCACCAATGGCTGAGTGAAGGCGTGCGCGCGGGGTTTTTCCTGCGGCCGCGGATCGGCGGCGCGCAGCCCTCGCCGGCGCAGGTGGCGGCGCTGCTGGCGATCTTCTCGATCTTCGAGGTCGGCCTGGGCCGGCTCGAGGTGGCCGGCGCCGCGAGCTTCGACCTGCGCGGCTGGCTCGCGCCCTGGTGGAGCACGGCAGCGCTGCTGCTGCTGGCCTGGTGGGCCTTGCCGCCGCCCAGCGACTCCGCCGAGGCGCCGGGCTTGAACGGGATCGCTGCCTGGTTCGCGCTGTGGATGGCCGCCGTGTTCCCCGCCAACCTGGTGTCGCAATTGCTGGGGATCGCCCAGGCGCACGACGCCTTGCCGGGGCTGCTCGATACCTCGGCCTGGGCGGCATGGGCGGTCTACCTGGTGCTGTGGGGCTGGACGGTCGCGGCCGTGCTGCGGCTGTCGGCGCGCTTCGGCATGCACCGGGCGCGCCTGGCCGCTCTGGCGCTGGGGCTCATCGCGCTGTTCGGCCTGGCAGCCTGGCAGTTCCCCGACCGGCCGTGGCGTGCCGACGCGGCCTCGCAAGAAGTGCGCGACGAGCGGCCGCGGCTCGAACTCAGCCAGGAAGTCTTCGAGGCGCAGCAGGCGCTGTGGCAGAAAACGATCGAAACGCTGGCGCCCGAGCGTGCCGGCACCGTCGACGTCTATGGGCTGGTGTTCTCGCCCTACGCGCAGGAGGATGTGTTCCTGCGCGAAAGCACGCTCGTGGCCAAGCTGCTGGCCGAGCGCTTCGACGCGCAGGACCGCGTGATCCATCTGGCCAACCACGCGACCACGGCGCAGACCCACCCCTGGGCGACGCTGGCCAACCTGGAGCGCGCCATCGACGCGTTGGGCGCCCGCATGGACCGGGACAATGACGTGCTGGTGGTCTACCTCACCTCGCATGGCGCCAGCGACTTCAAGCTGGCCGCGGCCAACGACCCGCTGAGCGTGGACCCGATCAGCCCCGGCGAGCTGCGCCAGGCGCTGGACAAGGCCGGCATCCGGAACCGCGTGATCGCGATCTCGGCCTGTTTTTCCGGCGGCTGGCTCGGGCCGCTGGCGGGCGACTCGACGCTGGTGATGACGGCCGCCGACGCGACCCACACCTCGTACGGCTGCGGCAAATTGTCCGAACTCACGTTCTTCGGCCGTGCGCTGTTCGACGAGCAGTTGCGCAAGACGCATTCGTTCGAACAGGCGTTCGCCGCCGCCGTGCCCGTGATCCAGCAGCGGGAGGTGGAGGCGGGCAAGAGCGACGGGTTCTCCAACCCGCAGATCAGCGTGGGCGAGAGAATCCGGCCGCTGCTGAAGGCGCTGGAGCAGAGGCTGGATTCGGTGGCGTCGAAATAGCCGGCTAATCCCTGCCTGAGTGTTCTCCGGTAAGCTGGTCCGATGACCGCCGCCTCTTCCGTCGCCTCTTCTTCCTGGCAACTGGGCTGGCGCACGCTCTGGCGCGACCTGCGCGCCGGTGAACTGCGCCTGCTGATCGTCGCGGTGACGCTGGCCGTGGCCGCGCTCACGGCGGTGGGCTTCTTCGCCGATCGGCTGAAGGGCGGCTTGCAGCGCGACGCGCGCCAATTGCTGGGCGGCGACGCCGTGGTGGTCAGCGACAACCCGGCGCCGCAGGCCTTTCTCGACAAGGCGCGGTCGCTGGGCCTGCAAAGCGTCACGACGCTGGGCTTCCCGACCATGGCCCGTGCCCCCGATGAGCGCGGCGGCGGCAGCAAGCTGGTTGCGCTCAAAGCGGTGCCGGCCGGTTATCCGCTGCGCGGCAACCTCAGCGTGGCCGCGCAGCCCGACACGCCGGGTGCCAACACGCTCGACATTCCCGCCAGCGGTGAGGCCTGGGTCGATGCACCGGTGCTCGAAGCGCTGGAACTGAAGATGGGTGACGCGTTGCTGCTGGGGGACACGCGCCTTCGCATCGGCCGCATCATCGTGAACGAGCCGGATCGCGGAACCGGCTTCGCGAACTTCGCGCCACGCGTGATGGTCAACCAGGCCGACCTCGCGGCCAGCAAACTGATCCAGCCGGCCAGCCGGGTGGGCTATCGGCTCGCCGTTGCGGGAGCAGACGCATCCGTGAGCGCATTCGTGCAATGGGCGGTCGACGAGGTGAAGAAGCCGTCGGTGCGCGGCGTGCGCATCGAGTCGTTCGAAGGCGGCCGGCCCGAAATGCGCCAGACGCTGGACCGCGCCGAGAAATTCCTGAACCTGGTCGCCCTGCTGTCGGCGCTGCTGAGCGCCGTCGCGGTGGCGCTGGCCGCGCGCGGCTTCGCGGCGGCGCACCTGGACGACTGCGCGATGCTGCGCGTGCTGGGCCAGAGCCAGCGCACCATCGCCTGGAGCTACACCTTCGAGTTCGCGTTGATCGGCATCGCCGCCAGCGCGCTAGGCGTGGCGATCGGCTATGCGGTGCATTTCATTTTCCTGGCGCTGCTGGCGGGACTGGTGGGCGCGGCGCCGCCGGCGCCCACCCTCTGGCCGGTGGCATTCGGCATGGGCATGGGGCTCACCTTGCTGTTCGCCTTCGGCCTGCCGCCGGTGCTCCAGCTGGCGCAGGTGCCGCCGCTGCGCGTGATCCGGCGCGACCTGGGCAACCTGAGGCCGGCGTCGATGGTGGTGCTGGCGATCGGCGTCATCGGCTTCGCCGCCCTGTTGATGGCGGCCAGCAGCGACCTGCTGCTGGGCGCGATCGCGGTGGGCGGCTTCGCCGGTGCGGCGCTGGTATTCGCCGGCCTGAGCTGGCTGGCGGTGAAGGTCTTGCGCTGGTCGGTCAACGAAGCCACCGCGCCACGCTGGCTGGTGCTGGCGACCCGCCAGATTTCGGCGCGGCCGGCCTATGCGGTGGTGCAGGTCAGCGCGCTTGCCGTCGGCTTGCTGGCGCTGGTGCTGCTGGTGCTGCTGCGCACCGACCTGATCGCGAGCTGGCGCAAAGCCACGCCGCCGGATGCGCCGAACCGCTTCGTGATCAACGTCATGCCCGAGCAGGGCGACGCCTTCCAGAAGGCGCTGCGCGACGCGGGTGTGCAGCGCTTCGACTGGTACCCGATGATCCGCGGCCGGCTGGTGGCCGTGAACGGCAAGACCGTCACGCCCGACGACTATGTGGAGGACCGCGCCAAGCGCCTGGTCGATCGCGAGTTCAACCTGTCCAGCAGCGCCGCCCAGCCGCCGCACAACCAAGTGGTGGCCGGGCGCTGGCAGCCCGACGAGCGCGGCGCCATCAGCGTGGAGGAGGGCATCGCCACCACGCTGGGGCTGAAGATGGGCGACATGCTGCGCTTCGACATCGGCGGGATGCCCACCGACGCGAAGATCACTTCATTTCGCAAGGTCGACTGGAGCTCGATGCGGGCCAATTTCTTCGTGATCTACCCGGTGGACCGGCTGCAGGACGTGCCCATCACCTACATGACCGCGTTTCGCGCGCCCGAGCGCAAGGGCTTCGACAACCAATTGGTGCGCGCGTTTCCCAATATCACTGACGTCGACATGACCAGCACCATCACGCAAGTGCAGGGCGTGCTGGACAAGGTGATCCGTGCCGTCGAGTTCCTGTTCGGCTTCACGCTGGCGGCCGGGGTGGTCGTGCTGTTCGCCGCCGTGACCGCCACGCGCGAGGAGCGGGCCCGCGAGTTCGCGATCATGCGCGCCGTCGGCGCCAGCAGCGCGCTGCTGAGGCAGGTGCAGCGCGCCGAGCTGATCGG